>DASWBL010000262.1:0-21125 GCA_036390615.1 Steroidobacteraceae bacterium
TGGCCTCGATGGCGAAGTAGTGTTTGCCGATTCGCTGGCGCGCATTTACGGGCAAACCGGGAGCTTCGTGCAGTCGACCGGTTTTGCCCAGCTGAATAACGCGCACTTTGAATTGCTGAAGCAATTGGGGCGCGGCGATGCGCTGCAGATTCAGGTACCGCGTCCGGGCCTGATCGAGCTGCAGCAAGTGACTTACACCACCTGCCCGAAAGGCGACAACGACTGGCGGCTTCGGGCGAAGCGAGTCGAGCTCAACACCGACACCCAGCGCGGCATCGGCCATGACGCGCGGATCGAGTTCGAGGGCGTACCGATCATGTACCTGCCCTGGATCTCATTTCCGCTCAGTGACGCCCGCTTGAGCGGCTTTCTGTTTCCGACCATCGGCAACTCATCGCGCTCCGGCCCGAGCCTGACGATCCCGTGGTACTGGAACATCGCCCCGAATCAGGACCTGACGCTCGAGCCCACGATCTACACCAAGCGCGGCGAGGACCTGGGCGTCGAATACCGCACGATGAGCGAGCAGAACAAGGGCACGCTGCAGGTCGACTACATGCCGGAGGATCGCACCACCGGCACCAACCGCAGCTACGAGAAGGCCGACGACGTGCTGAACCTGCCGGCCGAGTGGCGGCTGCAGCTGCACGCAATGAATGTCAGCGATACCGCCTATTTCGACGATTTTTCGCAGGGCACCCAGCCGACCAGCACGGTGTACCTGCCGCGGCTGCTAAGCGCCGGCTATCGCGACGACCGCTGGCAAACCCAAATCTCGATGCTGCAATTCCAGACCCTGGATCTGACCTTGCCTGACAACGAGCGGCCCTACGCACAGCTGCCGCGCATTGACACCATTGCGACCTTCGGCTCATCTGGCGGGCTGCGCGCCGCGATCAGCGGCGAGCTGGTCGATTTCACGCACGATGTCGGCGTGACCGGCTGGCGCGCCGATGTCATGCCGACACTGTCCTGGGATCTGACGCGGCCCGGCTATTACCTGCGGCCGAGCGTCGCCTGGGACCTGACCGGCTACCGGTTGGAAAACACTGTCCCCGGCACCAGCGACGCGCCGACCCGCAATCTGCCGATCGTGACGGTTGACAGCGCCTTGCGGTTCGTACGCGACCCCATAGGCAGCAGCCTGCTGATCACGCTCGAACCGCGACTGTATTACGTCTATATCCCGTACCGTGATCAGTCGTTGCTGCCGGTTTTCGACAGCGGCCTGCCGGATGCCAACACCGTGACACTGTTTCGTCCCAACCGCTACGTGGGACTGGACCGCATCGGCGATGCCAACGAGCTGACGCTCGGTCTGACCACGCGCATGTTCCAGTCGAGCACTGGCCTGCGCTACCTCAGCGCCACGGTGGGTGAAGGTTTTTATTTCGAACAGCCGCGCGTCGATCTGCCGACGGCGCCGCTGACCCCGGGTCTGCGCTCGGACGCGGTGGCCGACATCGATCTGACCGCCTACAAGAACTGGACCGTGCTTTATAACCTCGCCTGGAACCCGCAGCTGTCGCAGACCGACCAGAGCGAAGTCGGATTGCAGTACCGTCCGGCCGGCAACCAGGTGGTCAATATCGGTTACCGCTTCAACCGCGGCAGCATGGAGCAGGTCGATGCTTCGGTCGCCTGGCCGCTCAGCCGTCGCTGGGACGTGTACGCCCGCAGCGTCTACTCGATACTGGATCGGCAGGCGCTCGATAATTTCGCCGGTTTCCAGTACCACGGCGCGTGCTGGGGACTGCGCCTGCTGGTGCGCAAAGCGGTGACGACCACGCCAACCCACCAGACCGGCGTCTACGACACCACTGAATTCCTGGAACTGGAACTCAACGGGCTCTCCAGTGTCGGAAACGGTGCCGGCGCTTTCCTGCAGAGCTCGATTCAGGGATACTCTGCAAATACCCCAACCCATTGAGAGCAAAAGGAAAACTGATGACACGTCGATCACCCGGGCCAATGCTCGTGCTCGCACTGTTCGGCGCTGCGGGCGCCTGGGCTGCCGCGACGCCAGCGCCCAGCACCACGCCGGCGGCCACGCCGGCCACCCCGGCGCCGACCCGCGCCACCGCCAGCCACGGTGATCAGCTGGACCGCATCGTTGCGATCGTCAACGATGGCATGGTGCTCGAAAGCGAACTGGACACCCAGACGGCTGAAATCAAGCGGCACCTCGCCGTGGAGAAAGTTCAGCTGCCGCCAGATTCGGTGTTGCGTGAACAGGTGCTAGACCGGCTGGTATCGGAGGAGATCCAGTTCCAGCGCGCCGACCGGGCCGGCATCAAGGTTTCGGACGAGCAGGTCAACGCCGCGCTCGAAACGATCGCCAAGCAGTACAAGGTGCCGTTCACACAGTTGCCGGAAAAACTTTCCGAGCAGGGCTATGACTACACCGGCTACCGCACCGGGCTGCGCCGCGAGATTCAGCGCCAGATGCTGCAGCAGCGCGACGTCGTGCAGCGCATTGCCATTTCACCGCGCGAGCTCGATCAGTATCTGGAAAAGCAGAAGCACACGAGCTCCTCGATCAATGAGTACAACGTTTCACACATCCTGATCGCCGTGCCGCAGGACGCGACGACGGCGCAGCTCGCGGCTGCGCAGAAAAAAGCGCAGGAGGTCGCCGAGCGGGCCCGCGAAGGCGAAGCGTTCAACCAGCTGGCAGTCAGCTATTCCGACAGCCAGACGGCGCTGGAAGGCGGCGCGCTCGGCTGGCGCAAGGGACCGGAGCTGCCAACCTTCCTGACCGACGTCGTCGCCCGCATGAAGCCGGGTCAGGTTAGCGAGCTGATCCAGACCTCGAGCGGCTTTCACCTGGTGCGCCTGAACGATACCCGGGTAGCCGGGGGACCACAGATCATCCAGCAGGCCCACCTGCGCCACATCCTGATCAAGACCAATGAGATCCAGGACGACGCGACGGTCCGGCAAAAACTCGAGAACATGCGCACGCGGATCCTTGCCGGCGAAGACTTTGCCGTACTGGCCAAGGCCACCTCCGAAGATCCTGGTTCGGCCATCAACGGCGGCGACCTGGGCTGGCAGCCATTGCAGGTCTACGATGAAACCTTTTCCAAGGTCGCAGGCAGCCTGGCCACTAACGAGATCAGCGAGCCCTTTCGGTCCAGTTTTGGCTGGCACATCGTGCAGATGCTGGGCCGGCGCGACTTTGACAACACCGACACCGCAGTGCGCGAGCAGGCCTACAACCAGTTGCGTGGCAGCCGCGTGGATGAGGCGCTCGACACCTGGTTGCAGCAGCTGCGCGATGAAGCCTACGTCGAAATCCGGCTTTGACTTGCCGGCCCGCGCGGGCCGGGCGGCATGAAACCCGGCACGCCGCCGCGGATTGCACTGAGCAGCGGTGAGCCGGCCGGAATCGGTCCGGATCTGTGCCTCGCACTGGCGCAGCAGGAGCGCGATTGCGCGCTGATCTGCCTCGCTGATGCCGAGCTGCTGGCCGAGCGCGCCCGGGCGCTCGGCCTGCGCTGTCGCCTGCAACCTTATCAGCCGGGCGAGGCGGTCGGCACGGCACCGCAGACGCTGTGCGTGGCGCACGAGCCGCTCGCTGCGCCTTGCACGCCTGGGCAACTGGACGTGCGCAACGCACCGTACGTGCTTAAGCTGATCGGCCGCGCCACCGATGGTTGCCTGAGCGGCGAATTCGCCGCGATGGTGACGGCGCCGGTGCAGAAAAGCATCATCATCGAATCGGGCGTGGCCTTCAGTGGCCATACCGAGTTCATCGCCGCCCGATGTGGCGCGCCGCTGGCGGTAATGCTGTTGGTGTCCGGCTCGTTGCGGGTCGCGCTCGCCACCACGCACCTGGCGCTGCGCGACGTCAGCGCCGCGCTTGAGCCTGATCGGCTGGTGCGGCTGCTGCAGATCGTGCACCACGACCTCAGGCGCTATTTTGCCATCGCGGCACCACGCCTGGGCGTGTGCGGATTGAATCCGCACGCCGGCGAAGGCGGCCATTTGGGCGACGAGGAGCAGCGCGTCATCGCGCCAGCCATCGCGCGGGCACAGGCGCAGGGCATTAATGCACTCGGGCCGTTTGCCGCGGACACCGTGTTTCTGCCGCGGCACCTTGGGCGCTTCGATGTCATCGTGGCGATGTACCACGATCAGGGTCTGCCGGTGCTCAAGCACGCGGGCTTCGGCGAGGCAGTCAACGTCACACTCGGGCTGCCGATTGTGCGCACGTCGGTCGATCACGGCACGGCGCTGGATCTGGCCGGCAGCGGCCGGGCCGAGTCCGGCAGCCTCAAAACCGCACTGGAATTGGCGGTACAGATGGCCAAGGCGCGCTGATGCGGGCGCGCAAGCGCTTTGGCCAGCACTTCCTGCACGACCCGGCCGTGATCGACCGGATCATCAACGCGATCGGCGCGCGCCCCGGTCAAGCACTGGTCGAGATCGGCCCGGGGCGCGGCGCCCTGACCGGCGCGCTGCTCGCCGCCGGCGCTTCTCTTGATGTCGTGGAGATCGACCGTGACCTGGCGCAGTCGCTGCGCGAGCGATACGCCGCCACGCCGGGCCTGGTGGTGCATGAAGCCGACGCGCTCAACTTTGACTGGGCGGCGCTGGCGCGCGATCGCGGCTCGCGGCTGCGGCTGATCGGCAACTTGCCGTATAACATATCGACCCCATTGCTGTTCAAGCTGCTGGAGCACGCCGACCGCATTGAGGACATGCACTTCATGCTGCAACGTGAAGTGGTCGAGCGGATTGTCGCGGCGCCGGGAACGAAAAGTTATGGCCGCCTCGGCGTCATGCTGGCACCGCGCGTGGTGGCCACCGAGTTGTTGAGTGTCGGGCCGGGAGCCTTCCAGCCGCCGCCGAAAGTCTGGTCGGCCGTGGTGCGGCTCGCGCCGCGGCCGGCACCGCCGCCGTGGGCAGCCGACCCGCACTTTGCGGCGCTGGTCATGGCCGCCTTCGGGCAGCGGCGCAAGACCCTGCGCAATGCCCTTGCCGCCTTGTTGTCGGCCGAACAGATCAGGGCCGCCGGCATCGATCCGGGGGCGCGCGCCGAGACCCTGAGCGCTGCCCAGTTCGGGCAACTGGCGCAGGCCGCCAGCGCTGTGCTTCACTAGGGCCAGCGCGCCAAGGGACTGTCATGGGCACCTACCAGCACATCCTGATTGCCGTTGACCTGACCGACGACAGCCACACCGTGGCCGCCAAGAGCGTCGAGCTGGCGCGGCAATGGGGCGCCACGGTGCGACTGCTGCACGTCGTGGAATTCGTGCCAATCGAGCCGATGAGCGATGCGCTGGTACCGGTCGTGCAGATCGACGAACAGGTGGTGGAGCGCGCCCAACAGCAGATCAGGGCGCTCGCCGCTGCGGTCGGCCTGCCCGCCGACCATTGCCGCGTCACCAGCGGCAACGTCAAGGCCGAAGTCCTGCGTTATGCCCGTGAATTGAACGCCGACCTGATTGTACTCGGCAGCCGCGAGCGCCACGGCCTGTCGATCCTCGTCAACCTGACCGAGGATACGGTGCTGCACGGCGCGCCGTGCGACTTACTGGCGATCCGGGTACGATAGCATTCGCCGATGAACACGCCGCGCCATAGCATCAGCGTCGAAGTGCAGACCTCCTATCTGGAGGAGCAGTCCGAACCGACCGAGGGCCGGTTTGTGTTCTCTTACACCATTACGCTTCGCAATGATGGCGCAGTGCCGGCCCGGCTGCTGTCGCGGCACTGGATCATCACCGATTCGAACGGGCACACGGAAGAAGTGCGGGGCGAAGGGGTAGTCGGCGAGCAGCCGCACCTGCGGCCCGGCCAGGGGTTCCGCTATTCGAGCGGCACGGTGCTGGAAACGCCGGTCGGCGCGATGCATGGCAGCTACCACATGCTCGGCGACGACGGCGAGCGCTTCGATGCCGCAATCCCGGCGTTCCGCCTGGCCATACCAGGCGTCTTGCAGTAAGAGCCCAAGGCCGCGTGGCCCGTTGGGGTATTGGCGACGTCCAGGGCTGCTGCGCTGAGCTTCGCGAGCTGCTCACGCGCATTGATTATTCGGCCGATCGCGACCAGCTGTGGTTCACCGGCGATCTGGTCAATCGCGGGCCCGAATCACTGCCGGCGCTGCGGCTGGTGCGCAGCCTCGATGCCAACGCCATCGTTGTGCTGGGTAATCACGATCTGCACTTGCTGGCCGCCGCATTCGTTCCCGGACACCGGCTGCGCGCCCACGACACGCTCGATGAAATCCTGGTCGCTCCCGACCGCGAGGCCCTGCTCGCCTGGCTGCTTGCGCGGCCGTTGCTGCATTATTCGGCCAGCCACCAGGACTTGCTGGTGCACGCCGGTGTGCTGCCGCAATGGGATGCCCCGCTCGCCCGCGCATTGGCTGGCGAAGTCGAGGCAGCGCTGCGCCACGACCCGCGTGCGCTGCTTCGCGACATGTACGGCGATAAGCCGGACCGCTGGGATCCGGCGCTCAAGGGGACCGCTCGGTTGCGCCTGATCATCAATGTCTGTACGCGGCTGCGATTTTGCACCCCCGACGGCCGCATCGATCTGAAGCAAAAGGGGCGACCCGATGCGGCCCGCGCGCCGTGGTTTCCGTGGTACCTGCTGCCGGAGCGGGCCAGCCGCGGAACGCGGATCATTTTTGGCCACTGGTCGGCGCTCGGTTTTTACCGCAAAAACGGCGTGTTGTGCTTGGACACCGGCTGCGTCTGGGGCGGCTCGCTCACCGCCGTCAATCTTGATGAGCCCGATCGCCCGCCGGTGAGCGTGCCGGCCCGCTCAGCGGTGCCGCTGCACGCCGAGTGAGCGGCCTTAAGGACCCCAGCGCAGGCTGATCGCGGCGCTCTTTGGCATATAGATGCCGGGATCGAGCTTAAAGGTCAGTGCATCACCGGTCGCAGGTACCTTCAGCACCACCCGCTGCTCGGCGCTGACCTCGAGCGTCGCAAACCGTCCCGGCTGCGCAGTCAGTTCGAGGCGCACCGGCCAGTGATGGCCGGGCAATGGCTGCACCCGAAATTCGCCCTGCCCGGCCAGTCCGGTCAGATCAATCCGCAACGCATTTCGGTCCCAGTACTGCGGCGGTGAGGCGCTGGGCGCCGTACCATCGGCAGCAGTGAATCCAAGCACCGCCACCGGTTGCGGCCCCTGGTTGGACGCATGATGAAAGGGCCAGTACCAATGCGAGCCGGAAGCGGAGTGCCAGCTGGCGCAGCCGCCGAGCAGCAGCAGGCCCGGCACCAGCGCCGCCCAGGCGCTGGCTGGGCGCAGAATATGTCGCGGCAAATGCAGCACGGATCCAATCCTTCAAGCCACCGACTGCAGTCGCAGCGGCCGGCTCATAATGAGTACCATACCGATATCGGCCCGTATTCTACAAAGTGTCTGGAATTATCCACATGAGTGGACTTCGCAGTTTTAACCTCCGGCAGTGGATTGACAGCCATCGCCAGCTGTTGCGCCCGCCGGTTGGCAACAAGCTGGTGTTCGAAGACACCGAGTTCATCATCATGGTGGTCGGCGGTCCGAATGCACGCCGGGATTTTCACGTCGATCCGGCCGAGGAATTTTTCTATCAGCTCGAAGGCGACATGAGCCTGCGCGTGGTCGAGCACGGGCAGATCCGCGAGCTGCCGATCCGCCAGGGCGACGTCCTGCTGCTGCCGCCACAAACCCCGCACTCGCCGCAGCGCCCAGCAGGCACCGTGGGCCTGGTCATCGAGCGGCGCCGGCGCCCGGGCGAGCTTGACGGCCTGCAATGGTACTGCGAGCACTGCGGCCAGCTGCTGTACGAGGAGTTCTTCGCGCTGACGGATATCGAGCGGCAGTTCCCGCCTGTGTTCGAGCGCTTCTTCGGTTCGCTGTCGCTGCGCACCTGCAAGCGCTGCCACACGGTCATGGCTGCGCCCGCGCCGCCTGCCGATGGCGCCGCTGCCCAGCAATAAGCCGCTGCCGAGCGCCGTGCCTTGAAATCCGTCGAATTGCAATGCGCAGCGGGCAACAGCGAGGAGCTGAGCTGCGCTCACGCGCAACGACTGGATGAGGCCGATCCGCTCGCCGCCTTCGGGAAGCGTTACGCGCGGCCGCGAAGCGCCGCCGGCGATGCGCTGCTGTACCTGTGCGGCCATTCGCTGGGTCTCGCACCGTTGCGGGCGCGCGCCCTGCTGCAAGAGGAAATGGATGACTGGGAGCGGCTCGCCGTGCTCGGTCACGAGCACGCGCGCCGGCCCTGGATCGAATATTCAAAGCAGTTCAGCGACGCGCTGGCGCAGCTGACCGGCGCCGGTCGGCACGAAGTCGTGGCCATGAACTCGCTGACCGCGAACCTGCACCTGATGATGGCGAGTTTTTACCGGCCGGCCGATGGCCGCGACCGCATACTGATCGAGGCCGGGGCCTTTCCGTCGGATCGCTACGCAGTGATCTCGCAGTTGCAGTGGCATGGCGTTGATCCGCGGCAAGCGCTGATCGAAGTGGCGCCTCGAGCTGGCGAGGCGCTGTTGCGCAGCGAGGACATCGAGGCGGCCATTGCGGCGGCCGGAGCCCGGCTCGCGCTGGTGCTGTGGCCGGGCGTGCAATATCTGACCGGTCAGGCCTTTGAGCTTGCATCGATTGCGCGTGCGGCGCACCGCTGTGGCGCGCTGGCCGGATTTGACCTGGCGCACTCAATCGGCAATGTGCCGCTTTCGGTGCACGACTGGGACGCGGATTTTGCCGTCTGGTGCAGCTACAAGTATTTGAACGGCGGACCCGGCGCGATCGCCGGCGCGTTCGTCCACGAGCGCCACAGCGTGCCCGGTGCGCGACCGCGCCTGTGTGGCTGGTGGGGCAATGAGCCGGCCACGCGCTTTGCGATGGCGCCGCAGTTTCAGGCCGCCGCCGGTGCGGACGGCTGGCAGCTCAGCAATCCGCCGATCTTCGCCTGCGCCCCATTGCTGGCCTCGCTCGAGGACCTCGCGGCCGCTGGCATGCCGGCGCTGCGGGCCAAATCGGTGGCACTGACCGGCTACCTGGAACGGGCACTGCGCCAACTGTGCGGCGCGCAGCTGCAAGTGCTGACACCCACCGACCCGCAGCTGCGCGGCTGCCAGCTGTCGCTGCGCATCGCTGGCAACGCCGCCCGCTGCAAGCGTGTCTTCGCAGCCGCCAGCCAACTCGGCCTGGTCGGCGACTGGCGCGAGCCGGATGTCATCCGGCTTGCGCCGGTCCCGCTCTATAACAGTTTCTTCGAAGTTCTGCGGGCCGCTGAAGTACTGGCGGTGGCGCTGCGTGAACAACCCTGAACTCACCGGCGCACCGCCGCTGACGGTGATCGGCGCGGGTCCGGCCGGCGTGTTGCTGGCGCTGCTGTTGGCGCGCCGCGGACACGCCGTGCAAATCTTCGAGCGACGCGCGGATCCGCGGACCAGCCCCGAACAGCCGGGCCGCTCAATCAATCTTGCGCTGGCCAACCGCGGCCGCCACGCGCTCGAGCGGGCAGCAGTGCTCGAGCGGGTCAGCGCGCACATGGTCAGCATGCGCGGCCGCCAGCTGCATGATGAAAACGGTGAGCAACGCTTTTTGCCCTACGGCCAGAACGAACGCGAAGTGATCTACGCCGTCGGGCGCAATCGGCTGACGGTGGAACTGATCGAGGCGGCCAGCGAGCAGCCGCGAATCGCCATTCAGTTCGATCAGCGCTGCGTCGACATCGATCCTGCCGGCCAGACGGTGCGCCTGCGCGATGAGCTCAGCGGCGCCGAGCGCGACGAACCGTACGAACTGCTGGTCGCGGCCGACGGGGCGACGTCAGCGGTACGCCAGGCGCTCGCCGCACAGGAGCAGCTGCAGTTCACCGATACGCCGCTCGATCACGACTACAAGGAGCTGCTGATCGCGCCCGTCGACGGCCGCTATGCGATGGAGCCGCACGCGCTGCACCTGTGGCCGCGCGGCGGGTACATGCTGATCGCGCTGCCGAACACCGACGCCAGCTTCACCGCCACGCTGTTTCTGCCCCGCACCGGGCCGGTGAGTTTCCAGAATCTGCCGGACGGCGCCGCGCAGCGCGCCTTTTTTGCCGCGCAGTTTCCGGATGCACTGCCGTTGCTGCCGGATCTGTCGGCGCAGTTTGCCAGCCACCCGCAGGCCCGGCTGGCGTCCCTGCATTGCCAGCCCTGGCAGGTTGGCGCTGCGGTGCTGCTCGGCGATGCGGCACATGCCATCGTGCCGTTTCACGGCCAGGGTCTAAACAGTGGCTTCGAGGATTGCGTGCTGCTCGATGAGCTGATTGCCAAGCACGGGCCCGTGCCAGAGGCGCTTGTGCGGTTCGAGCGGCTGCGCCGTCCCGACACGGAAGCGATCGCTTCCATCTCGATCCAAAATTATCGCGAAATGCGCGACACGGTGCGGGCTCCGGCCTTTGCGCGCCGGCAGGCACTGGCCGCCGAGCTCGAGCGACAGTTTCCGGGCCGCTTCATTCCGCGTTACTCAATGGTGATGTTTCACACTGAGATCGGCTATGCCGAGGCACAACGGCGCGGCGCGCTGCAGGAACGTATCCTGGACCGCCTGCTGGCAGCCGGTCCGGATGCGGCCGCGCACGCAGGCAAGCTGCTCGATGAATTCGGGCTTTGACGTCGCCGGCCGGCCGCCCGCCTAGGGACTGGAAGTGGCTGGCGCGGCGGGCGAGGTCCAGCCAGGCGGCGGCTGCGGATCGAGCCCCGCGGCCTTAATCTCCGCGCGCATCACTTCCTGCTCGCTCGCCAGTGTCGAACAGAGCTTGAGGACCTCACGCTGTCCGTCCTTGGTCGACCACGACGGCCGCCGCTCGACACCAGCCAGCATGCTGCTCTGGTACTGCACCTGCCGCAGCAACTCCACGGCTTGCTGGTTCTCTGTTGCCTCCGGCGGCCAGAGGTAACGGGCCAGGCTGATTCCGAACAGTTCGGTCAGTACGGTATCGCTGTGCAAGAACGCGCCGGCCACCGCACGGCAGTTCTGCATTACTGCAGGCACTTCAACCGCCTCGCGACTGCAGGCCTGGACCAGCGGCTGCAGCTGCAGCTGCGTGTTGGCCAGCTCGGCAATGGCCCGGCTCAGCGCCTCCTTCGATTCGTACATTCCGGATCCTGTCATCGCACGCGCCAGGTGCGACACCAGAGTAGTCCAATAAAACCGGATCTGGCCCGACTGGCCGATGGCGACCAGCGCCGCCTGCGCGGCCGCGGCGTCGCTTGCAAGCCGTGCCACTGCCAGCGATTGCATCCAGCCGGCGCCATTGGTCGGATCCAACAGGCGCAGCCGCGCTTCAACGGGTTTCGCATCACAGGCATCGAGTTCGGCACAGACCCGCAGCTGCAGCCAAGTCAGGTCCGCGCGCTGCGGCGCGGCCTGCACGGCCCGGTCGAGCAGCGTCAGGGCGGCCGATTCCGACCGACGCCACAGGGGATCGCGATACAGCATCGCCGCAGCCGCCAGCGAGTCGGGGTCTCCAGCGTGAATCAGCAGCTGCGGAATCTGCTGCGCGCGCTGCTCGGCCGCCAGCTGCCGCTGCGCCTTGGTGGCACAACCGCCCATGATCAGCAGCGCGCTGATCAGGGCCAATCGATGCGGCCAGCCAGGTCCGATGATTTTCAAAATGCGGTGCCGTCCCGGGATACTGCCCGTTGAGCATTCCTACTTTGGCACAACTGGCTGGCCGGCACACGGAACCTCGCCACTACTGCCCGCGTTCCGCGGCCGTATTAGAATGTTCCCAGTGGTGGCCAGGAACCGAGCAGCTGCCACGACCGATAACAATAATTTAAACTAAGGAGTCCTGTGAGCGCCGACATCACCCGCCGCGACTTTATCGACGGCGTCGCCACGACCATCGTCGCCGGCGCGGCGTTGCCTGGCTGGTCGCAATCGACGGGCGCAGCCACCTATCCGCCGGGCCTCGGCGGGATGCGCGGCAGCCGGGAGCAGGATTATGCGGCGGCCCACGCGTTGCGCGATGGACAAAAATACCGCCTTGAGGACTACCCGGTCAGTGAGCAGGTCGATTGTCTGGTGGTTGGCGCCGGGATCAGCGGCCTGTCGGCCGCCTACTTCCTGCGCCAGAAGCTGCCGGAAACTTCGATCCTGATTCTCGACAACCATGACGATTTTGGCGGCCATGCGCGCCGCAATGAATTTGAAGTCGATGGCCGGAAGCTCATCGGCTACGGCGGCAGCGAATCGATCCAATCACCGAAAAATCTGTGGAGCCCGGCAGCCCGCGGCTTGCTCACGGATCTTGGCGTAGATTTGCATCGGTTCGAGACGGCTATTAACACTGCCCTCTACCCGAGCTTGGGCCTGTCTTCAGGCATGTTTTTTTCGCGCGAGGCCTACGGACAGGACAAGCTCGTTACCGGCGATCCGCAACGTTCGTTTCCGACGAATATTCCGGCTGACTTGCACCGTGGCCGTCCGATTGCCGCATTTGCCGCCGATTGTCCGCTAACGCCGGCAGAACAGCGGAGCATGGTTCGCCTGTGGACCGATCACCACGACCCGCTCGCCGGAATGAGCGGGCCGAAGAAGCTCAAACTGCTGGACGGCATCTCCTACCCGCAATACCTGGAAAGATACTGGCACACCGAGCCGGCGGTCGTGGCCATGTACACGGCACGAACACTCGATTTGTACGCCGAGCCAGCCAATTTCGTCAGCGCGCTCGATGCCGCGGCCGACGGCTATCCCGGGTTTCAAGGACTTCAGCTGCCAACGCCGGAAGAGTACCTGGCCGAGCGCGAGCCTTATATCCATCACTTCCCGGATGGCAATGCCTCGATCGCGCGGCTGCTGGTGCGCCGACTGATCCCGGACGTGGCGACCGGCCATTCGATGGAAGACGTCGTTACCGCGCCGTTTGCTTACCAGCAGTTGGACCGGGCAGGTCAGCCGGTCCGATTGCGGCTGTCGAGCACGGTGGTCTTGCTTAAAAATGCGGGCACGCACGTGGACGCGCTCTACGTACGCGACGGCAAGGTTAATCGCTGTCATTGCCGCCACGTGATCTACGCCGGCTATTTCGCGATGCTGCCTTATGTCTGCCAGGATCTGCCGCCGGCGCAGCGCGACGGCGTCGCAGCGGCCGTCCGCGTGCCGCTGGTCTACGTCAACGTCGCGCTGCGCAACTGGCGCTCGTGGGTCCGCTCCGGTGTGCACTACATCAACTGTGTGGGTAGTTTTTACTGCGAAGCCAAGCTCGACTACCCCGTAAGCCTTGGTCATTACCAGTTCGCACGGACACCGGATGATCCGATCCTGGTGCATCTGACTCACACGCCACAACCGCCCGCGCCGATCAGCGATCGGCGCGCCGCCGCGCGTGCCGCGCGCGCCGTGCTTTATTCACGACCATTCGCGGATTTTGAAATTGCGGTGCGCGACCAGTTAACGCGAATGCTCGGCGCCGGCGGCTTTGACGCGGATCGCGATATTGCCGCGATCACTGTCAATCGCTGGGGCCACGGCTATGCCTGTTATTTGAGCGCGCCGGGCGATCCGGAAGGCTCCGATGCCGTGCTGGACATCGCGCGCAAGGCGGTCGGCCGCATCAGCCTCGCCGGATCGGATGCGGGTTGGGACGCCTTTGCGCACGTGGCCATTGATGAGGCGCACCGCGCCGCCGCTGAGGTCGCCGCCCGCGCCGGCGCCACCACCGCCTAGCGCCAGTCGGGCGCCAGAAGCGAGGCTTCGGAGACTAGCCGGCCGTGTTCGCAGCCGGCAACGCGTGCCGCTCCAGCGTCAAAAAACTCATTGCGTAGGCGTGGCGTGAATCGGCGGCGTGTTCCTGCCGATCCACGCACTGCCACAGTTTCATGTCGAGCGGCGGAAAAAACACATCGCCCGCTACGGTTGCATGGACCTGAGTTTCATATATCCGGGTCGCAAGCGGCAGCGCCAACGCGAACACTTCTGCACCACCGATCACACATAATTCTGACGCGGTACCACAGCGTTCGATCGCTGCGTTCAGCGTCGACACTGCTTCAGTGCCGGGGACGGCCGGCGCCGGCCCGCGGGTCAGCACCAAATTGCGCCGCCCCGGCAACGCGCGACCGATCGATTCGAGCGTGCGCCGTCCCATCAGCAGTGGCTTGCCCATCGTCACCGCCTTGAAATGGCGCAAGTCATCCGGCAGATGCCAGGGCAGCTGCTGGTCGCGGCCGATGACCCCGTTGTCGGCCACCGCTACCACCAGCGCGATTTGCATTACAGCTCGACCTGGGTCGCCAGCACGATCACGCGCCGCTCGGGCATGCGGAAGAACTCAGCGGCCTGCGTGCTGCGCCGCTGCATCCAGGCAAACGCCCGCAGCCGCAGGCCCTGGTAGCCGCTGCGCGGCCGCGGCGTGACCAGGTGCCAGCCGAGGAAGAATGAGCAGTCCTGCGCGAACAGCTTCAGGCCGCGCTGGCGGCACTGGCGCAGCGCCTCGCCGACATCCGGCGTCTCCATGAACCCGAACCGCGCGGTCACCAGATGCACGCCGCCTGGCAGCGATTCGATGCGCACCCGGTCGGCCGGATCCTGCCGCGGCGCGCGCTCGAATTCCATGTTCAGGAATACGATGCGCTCATGCAGCACGTGATTGTGCTCGAGATTACGCAGCAGCGCGGTCGGGATGAAGCGCGGCTCGCTCACCAGGAACACCGCGGTGCCGGGCACCCGGGTATTGCCAGCCAGCAGCGCCGGCAGTTCCTTGAGCGGCACCGCCATGCTACGCAGCGCCGCGCGCAGCAGCCTGCGCCCGTATCTCCAGGTCATGAAGACTCCGAACATGATCAGGGCCAGCAGCAGCGGCACCCACGCGCCGTCCCAGATCTTGGTCAGGTTACTGACCAGATACACCAGATCGACCAGCACCAGAGGCCCGAACACCAACCCGACAATCCAGGGCTTCCAGTGCACCTTGGTACGCGCCAGGACAATGGCGAGAATGGTTGTGATGCTCATGGTGCCCGCCACCGCGGCGCCATAGGCCGAGCCGAGCGCATCCGAGGAGCGAAACCCGATGACAAACAGGCAGACCGCCAGGAACACCAGCGTGTTGACGACCGGCACGTAGATCTGGCCGTGCTCGAGCGCCGAGGTCTGCAGGATCCTAAGCCGCGGCAACAGATCCAACTGGATCGCCTGGCGCGTCACCGAGAAAGCGCCCGTGATCGTTGCCTGCGAGGCAATGATGGTCGCGAGCGTGGCCAGCAGCACCATCCAGGGCAGCGCCGCCAGTGGCACCAGCGCAAACAGCGGCTTGTGCACCGCGCTCGGGTCGCCGAGGATCAGCGCGCCCTGACCAAAATAACTGAGCACCAGCGCCGGCCAGACAATGATGAACCAGGCCGCGCGCACCGGACCTTTGCCGAAATGGCCCATGTCGGCGTACAAGGCCTCGCCGCCGGTGAGGGACAGGAACACGGCGCCGAGCACCGCGAGCGACGCCGTGTGGTGTTGCACCAGCAGCAGCAGGCCGAGCCGTGGATCCAGCGCCTCAAGCACGATCGGGGCCCGCACAATGGCGCGCGCGCCCGTGACAGCCAGCACCAGGAACCAGACCAGCATGACCGGTCCGAACAGGCGCCCGACCCGCTCGGTGCCGCGGCTCTGGATCGCAAACAGCACCACAATAATGACCAGCGTGATCGGCACGACGAAACGACTCGCCGTGGGATTGAGCAGCTCCAGTCCCTCGACCGCGCTCAGCACCGAAATGGCTGGGGTGATCAGCGCATCGCAGTAAAACAGCGCCGCGCCCAGCACCGCGAGCGCGACCACGACACGGCCCCAGCGAAAGCCATCTTCCAGTCGCCGCTGCACCAGTGCGAACAGCGACAGGATGCCGCCCTCGCCCTCGTTGTCGGCGCGCAGCATCAGCACGATGTACTTGATCGTCACCACGATCAGCAGGCTCCAGAACACCAGCGACAGCACGCCGAGAACCGCGGCCGGGCCCTGCGCCGTGCCACCGGCCGCATCCAGCGACTGCTCGAGCGCGTACAGCGGACTGGTGCCGATGTCGCCGTACACGACACCGGTGGCGCCCAGAACCGCTGCCGTGGTGATCCGCCCGCGCTTCATGCCGGCGGCTTCCGCGCCTGGCGGCGCTTGGGGCGCTTCACCGGCCACAGCATCGTGCCGCGGCAGCCGGCCGCGCCGCAGCGGCAGGCGAAGATTTCATCAATGTTTTCCGGATCATCGTCGTCGCGGCCAATCTGATAGTCGTAGCTGAGCTCCTCGCCCGGATGAATCGTGCGGATCGCCTCGACAAACACGCGCCGGCCCGTGATCACCGATTCGCAGTTCGGAGCGCAGCCGTGGTTGATATAGCGCGCATCGTTGCCGCTGACACCGGCATCGATCACGACGCCGCGATCGACGATGAACAGGAAGGTGTGATCGGCGTCCGTCAGCTTCTGGCTGTAGCGCCGGTCAGCTTCGCGATGAGAGATCCGCTCACCCAGGTACTCGATGATGCGCGCACCCTTGCGGATCTTGCGGGTCGCAAAAGCGCCATGACCGTGCACGCGCGAGCGGCGAACTTTAAAAGGTTGCGGCGCCGGCTGGCCGGTGCCGCCCCGGCGTGGCTTTTTGGCGCTGCTCATACCGCAATCGGGGCCTTGATCGCCGGATGGTGCTGGTAATTCAAGAAGGCAAAATCCTCGTACTGGTAATCGAAAATCGTCGGTGGCCGCCGCCGCAACTGCAGCGTCGGCAATGCATGGGGCGTGCGCGACAGCTGCAGATCGGCCATCGGCAGATGATTGCGGTACAAATGACAGTCGCCGCCGCTCCAGATGAATTCCCCGGGCACCAGATCGCACTGCTGCGCCATCATATGCGTGAGCAGCGCATACGATGCAATATTGAATGGCACGCCCAGAAACACGTCCGCGCTGCGCTGATACAGCTGGCAACTTAAGCGGCCAGCGGCGACGTAGAACTGGAACAGCGCGTGACATGGCTGCAGGTGCATCTGCTCGAGCTCACCGACATTCCAGGCGCTCACCATGATCCGGCGCGAATCGGGGTTGCTCTTTATCAGTGCCACCGCCGCGCTGATCTGGTCGATGCTGCGCCCATCAGCGGTGCGCCAGGCACGCCACTGGTGGCCGTACACCGGGCCAAGCTCACCGTGCTCGTCGGCCCATTCATCCCAGATCGTGATGCCATGCTCGCGCAGGTAGGCAACGTTGGTGTCGCCGCGCAGGAACCACAGCAGCTCGTGCACGACGGCTGGCAGGTGGATTTTCTTGGTCGTGAGCAGCGGCAGGCCGGCGCCGAGATCGAACCTAAGCTGCATGCCAAATACTGACAGCGTCCCGGTGCCGGTCCGATCGTTCTTGGGCACCCCATGCTCGCGCACGTGCCGCAGCAGCCGCAGGTACTCGTTCATCGTGCGGTCTGGTAATTCCCCGACGGCTCGCGCCACCGGTAAGCCAGTATCAGCAGCGCAACGCCGCCGAGCCACATCGGCAATGACAGCACCTGGCCCATCGTCAGCCAGCCGCCGGCGAGATAGCCGAGCTGGATATCCGGCACGCGGACGAATTCCACCAGGATCCGGGCGGTGGCGTAAACCACCAGGAACAAACCGGTGGCCGCGTAGCGTGGCCGCGGTCGGGCGGTGAACAGCCACAGGACCGTAAACAGTACCAGGCCCTCCAGCACCGCCTCGAAAAGCTGTGAGGGGTAACGACCCACCGGCGCGCCGCCGAAATCATCAGGCACCAGCATGCCAAGGTGGCTCGTGGTCGGGCGGCCCCACAACTCGTTATTGATGAAGTTGCCGATCCGCCCGGCGAACAGCCCAATGCCGGGGAGCGGTGCCGTGAAATCAAATACGTCGATTGGACGGCGGCCGTGGGTGCGGGCAAAAATTGCCGTGGCGCCCAAGACGCCAAGCAGGCCGCCGTGGAAGGACATGCCGCCCTGCCAGATTTTCAATGGGTACAGCCAGTCCTCATGCCACAACTGCAGGCCGTAAAACAGCACGTAGCCGATCCGACCGCCGACAATTACGCCGAGCATCGCGTAAAACAGGAAATCGTCGACTGCCGCGGCATTCCAGCTGGAGTTCGGTGCCGCCGCCCGGCGCCGCGCCAGCCACCACGCCGCGGCAAAGCCGAGCAGGTACATGATGCCGTACCAATGAATACGGATAGGACCCAGCTGCAGCGCGATGGGATTGATGTGCGGGTAGGTCAGCATGCGGGCGGCAATTCTATCGGGATTTTCTGGCAATAGCCGGCTCAGCGCGCTATTCGCGTGTGACCCGGCAAAAAAACGCCTTCAGGTAGCGCGATTCCGGGATGGCAGGATGCACCGGGTGGTCCGGGGACTGGCCGCCGGCGGCCAGCAGCTGCACGAAGCGCCCGGCGCTTCGCGCCGCCGACTGGATCAAGCCGGTCAAATCATCGGCCCCGAGATGAAACGAGCACGAGCAGCTGACCAGCAGCGCGTCGCGTTCGAGCAGCCGCATCGCCAGCTGGTTCAGCTTGCGGTAGGCGGCTTGGCCGCGCGGCAGATCCTTCTTGCGTTTTATGAATGCGGGCGGATCCAGTATGACCACATCGAACCGCTCCCCGGCCCGCTGCAGTTCATCAAGGGCATCGAAGGCATCGGCCTTGCGGGTGGCAAGGCTGGCGCCGTTGGCGGCGGCGTTACGCGCCGCGAAGCTGAGCGCCGTCTCGGATGAGTCCACGCAGATCGCTTCGCGCGCGCCGGCGCGCAGCGCGGTGACCGCCCAGGCACCGCTGTAGCTGCAGACGTCGAGCACGCGGGCCGCCGGCGGCAGAAAGCGCGGCAGCAGCGCGCGGTTGGCGGTCTGATCATAGAACCAGCCGGTCTTCTGCCCGGCAAGCAGTGGCGTCACGTAGCGGATGCCGTTTTCGGTCAGCGACAGCTCATCAGGTGCCTTGCCGATGGGCGTCAGCAGCTGTTTGGGCAGCTGCTCCAGCTCGCGTGCGCTGCCGTCGTTTTTCCAGACCAGCACTTCAGGGGCGAGCAGCTCCTGCACCACCTGCTCAATTTCCGGGCGCAGCCTCTCCATGCCGGCGGTGGCAATCTGGCCGACCAGCACCGTGCCATATCGGTCCAGCACCAGCCCTGGCAGCCCATCGGACTCGCCGAAAATCAGCCGGCCATAGGGCTCGCGGCTCAGGCGCTCACGCAGCGCCAGCGCGGTCTTGAAACGATGCAGCCACAACGATGCATCGGGGTGGCCGGTTTCGCTGCGGCTCACGATGCGTGCGCAGATTAGCGCGTGTGGATTGACATAGGCGTAGCCCAGGAACTGGTCGCGATCGCTATGCAGCCGCACCAGAGCGCCTGTGGCGAAGCCAGTCAGCGGCGTCGCGTCGTTGTCGATCTCGTTGGAAAACACCCATAGGTGGCCGCTGCGCAGGCGCCGATCCTCGCCGCGCTTGAGGCGCAGCACCGGCAACGGCGCAGCAACGGCCGCGGGGCTCTGGTCCGGCATCGTGCTCATGGGTCGCGGGGGTATACGTTATAGTGGCGCGCCATTGTATCGACAAAGCGCGCCTCTTTTCCCATGGAACCGACCCGCGGCGCTGAAACGCTGAACCGACTCGCGGCGCAGAGCAGCCCCTATCTGCGCCAGCACGCCGCCAATCCGGTCGACTGGTATCCGTGGGGGAGCGAAGCGCTCGAACGGGCCCGCACTCTGCAGCGGCCGATCCTGCTGTCGATCGGCTATGCCGCCTGTCACTGGTGCCACGTCATGGCCCACGAGTCGTTCGAAGATCCAGCCACAGCAGCGGTCATGAACGAGCTGTTCGTCAGCATCAAGGTCGATCGCGAAGAGCGGCCGGACCTCGACCGCATTTACCAGCTGGCCCACCAGATGCTCACCCGTCGCGGCGGCGGCTGGCCACTGACGATGTTTCTCACTCACGACGATCAGCGGCCGTTTTTTGGCGGCACCTATTTTCCGCCTGAACCGCGCCACGGCCTGCCGGGCTTTGCCGCGCTGCTGCGCGAAGTCGCCGCGTACTACCGCACTCACGGGGATGAACTGCGCGAGAACGGCGCCGCCATAGTCGCCGCGCTCGGCGACCTGAACCCCCCGGCGCCGGCGATACCGCCGCCGCTGACGGCCGAACCGCTGCGGCAATGTCGCGCGGCGCTGGAGCACAGCTTCGATGCGCGCTTCGGCGGCTTCGGCGCCGCGCCTAAATTTCCCGCTCCGGGCAGCCTGCTGCGCTTGCTGCACGACTGGCGCGCCAGCGCGACCGCGGCGGTGCCGGACCTGCAGGCCCTGTACATGACCACGCTGACGCTGAAGCGGATGGCCGAGGGTGGACTGATGGATCAGCTCGCGGGTGGATTTTGCCGCTATTCGGTCGACGCCCAGTGGGACATTCCTCACTTTGAAAAGATGCTGTACGACAACGCGCTGCTGCTTGGCACCTACGCAGAAGCCGCACAGGCGACCGGCGAGCCGCAGTTTGCCGCGGTCGCCGCGCGCACTGCCAGCTGGATGCTGGCAGAACTTGGCGGGCCCGCCGGTGCACTGTACTCGAGCATCGATGCGGATTCGGAAGGTCACGAAGGCCGCTTTTATATCTGGGAACAAGAGGCCGTGCGCAAGGCACTGCCGGCGGAGCAATACGCGGCATTCGCGGCGCGCTATGGACTCGATCGGTCGCCCAATTTCGAGCAGCGCTGGTACCACCTGCGTGTAACCGCCAGCATCGAGGCGATTGCCGAGGCCGAGCACCTCGATGCGGCGACGATCGAGCAGCGGTTGCGTGAAGCGAGCGCGGCGCTGCTGCGCCAGCGGTCGATGCGTGTGCGCCCGGCGCGCGATGAGAAGGTGCTGACCAGCTGGAATGCGCTGGCGATCGGTGCTCTGGCGGTGGCAGCGCGCAGTCTGCGCCGCCCGGAGTTGGCGGTCGCCGCCGGCGCGGCGCTTGATAACCTGCGCGCCCGCCACTGGCGCGATGGCCGGTTGCTCGCCACTGACGCAACCAGCGGACCGCCGCTCAAGGCATATCTCGATGATTACGTATTCCTGATCGAGGCGGTGTTGGAGTTGCTGACGGTGCGCTTTCGCGCCGCCGAGCTGCGCTTTGCGACCGAGCTGGCCGACGCCGTAT
>DASWBL010000263.1:0-5455 GCA_036390615.1 Steroidobacteraceae bacterium
CGAGCTGCGGCTGGATCGCGCCCTGCGGCCAGTGCGATGCGCGATTGACCGTCCACCAGAATGCCGGTCAGCTGCGCTGCCATTACTGCGGCCACGAGCAGGCGCTGCCGGCACACTGCCCGCGCTGCGGCTTTGCGGTCAAGCCGGTTGGCCAGGGCACCGAGCGGGTCGCCGAGACGCTGCGTGAGCTGTTTCCCAAGCAGGCGCTGGTGCGGCTCGACCGGGATGTTGTGAGGCGCAGTGCCGATATCGATGCCGTGTACGAAGCGGTGCTCAGTGGCGCGGCGCGCATCCTGGTCGGCACGCAGATGGTCACCAAGGGCCATCATTTTCCTGGTGTGACGCTGGTCGTCGTGCTTAATGCCGATCAGGGCCTGTTTAGCACGGATTTTCGCGCTGCCGAGCGCCTGGCGCAGACCATCGTGCAGGTGGCCGGCCGGGCCGGGCGCGACGCGCGCCCTGGCGAGGTGCTGATCCAGACCGATTATCCGGATCATCCGCTGCTTCAGCAGCTGCTGGCCGGCGGCTATGCGGCTTTCGCCGCGGGCGCGCAGGCTGAACGCGAGGCGGCAGGCTGGCCGCCGTTTTCGCGACTGGCGCTGCTGCGCGCGTCAAGCCGCGCGCCGCGTGCGGCGCTAGATTTTCTGCAGGCAGCCCGCGCTGCGGCCGCCGCACCCGCGAAGGTGCGCATCCTGGGGCCGGTGGCCGCGACGATGGCGCGGCGGGCCGGCCGCTACCACGCGCAGCTGCTGCTCGAGAGCACCACTCGCGGCGCGCTGCATCGGCTGCTCACCGAGTGGCGGCCGCTCCTTGGCGATCTTCCCGGCGCCCGCAGCGTGCGCTTCAGTCTCGACGTGGATCCGCTCGACACGCAGTAAGCACAATTTTCGGTAGACTGCGCGCTCACTTTATCTGCCGGGGCCACGGTCACTTGAAACGCGAGCTCGAACAGCTGCTGGCCGCTGCCCTGACGAAGCTACAGGGCACGGTGCTGCACGAGGCCGTTGCGCCCGCGCTCATTAACGTCGAGCGCGCGCGCGATGCGCAGCACGGCGATTTTGCGAGCAACATCGCCCTGCGTCTGGCCAAGCCATTGCGCCGCCCGCCGCGCGAGCTGGCTGCCGCGATTGTCGAAGCCCTGCCGGCAAGCCCGCTGCTGCGTCGCGCCGAGGTCGCCGGCGCCGGCTTCATCAACTTTTACCTCGCCGCCGATGCGCAAACGGCGGCGCTGCGCGCCGTGTTCGAAGCTGGCGACGCCTATGGGCGCAGCGACCTCGGCCGCGGCCAGCGCGTGCTGCTGGAATTCGTTTCCGCCAATCCGACCGGGCCCCTGCATGTCGGCCACGGCCGGCAGGCCGCCTGGGGCGCGACGCTCGGCAACCTGCTCGCGGCCACCGGCCACAGCGTTGCGCGCGAGTATTACGTCAACGACGCCGGCCGCCAGGCCGACATCCTGGCGGTCAGTGCGTGGATCCGCTACCTGCAGCGCCTGGGCGAGGAGCTGCCGTTCCCGAGCAACGGCTACCGCGGCGGCTATGTCGAGGCCATCGGCGCGGCGCTGGAACTCGCGCAGGGCACGCAGCTGCGCCGCAAGGCCGACGCGGTGCTTGCTGAACTTCCGCCGGATGCGCCAGCCGGCGATAAGGACAAGCACATCGATGCGCTGATTGCCCGCATGCGCGCGCTGCTTGGCGCGAGCGGCTATGCCGCGGTGCTCGAGCTCTCGCTCGGCACGATGCTGGCCGACATCCGCGCCGACCTGGAAGAGTTCGGCGTGTCGTTTGACCGCTGGTATTCGGAGCGGGAGCTGCGCGAAAGCGGCGCGATCGATCGGGCGCTCGCGCGCCTTACGCAGCAACACCAGCTCATTCGCCGCGACGGCGCGCTGTGGTTTCGGGCCACGCAGTTCGGCGACGACGAGGACCGCGTGGTCGAGCGGGCCAACGGCGAGCGCACCTATTTCGCTTCCGACATCGCCTACCACCTGGATAAGCGCGAGCGTGGCTTCGAGCGGCTCATCGACGTGCTCGGCGCCGACCATCACGGCTATGTGGCCCGCGTCCGCGGGGGCCTCGTGGCCATGGGCGAGCCCGCCGATTGCCTCGAGGTCTGCTTTATCCAGTTTGTCAGCCTGTACCGCGGCGCCGAGAAGATTCCGATGGGCAAGCGCGACGGCCAGTTCGTGACGCTCAGGCAGCTGCGCGAGGAAGTCGGCAACGATGCCTGCCGGTTCTTTTACCTGATGCGCAGCGCCGAGCAGCCGTTCGATTTTGACCTCGAGCTGGCCAAATCGCGCAGCAACGATAATCCGGTCTACTACGTGCAGTACGCGCACGCGCGCGTGGCGAGCCTGATGCGCCAGCTCAATGCCCGCGCACTCACTTTTGATCCGGCTGTGGCACTTAACCGGCTGCAACGGCTCGACAGTGTGCAGGAACAGGCGGTGCTGACTGCGCTCGGGCGCTACCCCGAGGTGATCGAGCAGTGTGCCAGCGCCCGCGCACCGCACGGCCTGGTGCACTACCTGCGCGAGCTCGCCAACACTTTCCACAGCTGGTACAACGCCTCGGTTATCCTGGTCGATGACGCGGAGCTGCGCGATGCGCGCCTGGCGCTGGCCCTGTGCGTTCAGCAGGTAGTGCGCAACGGCCTTACGCTGCTTGGCGTCTCCGCCCCGGACAGCATGTGAGCGGCAAACCGCTGACCAGCCGCGATTACAAGGGAGCGCCCCGTGGCGGCCTCGATTTGCGCCGCTGGCAGCAGTTCGGCACCGGACTTGGCCTCGGCCTTTTGTGCGCGCTGGTGGTTTATGTCAGCGATCACCGCAGCAGCGCGCCGCACGCCGATGAAATGCCGACACCGCGCCGCACTGCCAGCCAGGCCAGTAACCCGGCGTCGGCGGCGGTTGATACGCCGCGCTACGACTTTTACACCGTGCTGCCAAAATCCGGACCGCTGCTCCCGGAGAAGGACCGCGACGTGCGCCACGTGGATCCGGCGGCGCCAATTCAGCGGCCCGGCACTTACTTCCTGCAGGCCGGTTCCTATAACAATGAGGCCGATGCCGAGCGCGTCCGCACGCAGCTGTCACGGCAGGGGATCGAGGCGGCCGTGCAGCATGTCCAGGTGGATGCGGACTCCTGGTTCCGGGTCCGCATCGGTCCGCTCAAGGATCTGGACAAGATCAACGCGACCCGGCGCCAGCTGCACAGCGCCAACATCGACAGCCTCGTGATGCGCGTCGGCGATTAGCGCGGCGGCGCTGTTTTAGTCCTCGGCGCTCTGGCTGATCTCGATGCCGAGCGAGCGCAATTTGCGATACAGGTGGGTGCGCTCCATGCCAACGCGCTTGGCCAGCAGCCCGACCTTGCCGTTGCACAGCTGCAACTGCTGCTGCAGGTAGGCGCGCTCGAAGTGCTCGCGCGCCTCGCGCATCGGCAGCGCCAGCAGATCCTGCTGCACCAGCGGCGCATCGATCGGCGCCTGCGCGCTCAGCTCGTGCTCGACTTCCTCGAGCGAGATCTCTTCAGCGCCCCCCCGCTGCAGCAGCCGGCGGACCAGATTGCGCAGCTCGCGCTGGTTGTCCGGCCACGGGTAATTGCGCAGCCGGTTCTGCGCCGCGACGCTGACGCGCCTGAACCGCAGTTGTTCGGACTCGGTCAGCTCGTCGATGCAGTGGCGCAGCAGATCCGGCACGTCCTCGGCATACTCACGGAGCGAGGGCACGCGCAGCACCAGCGCCGCCGCCTGCGCGTACAGATCGCGTGTCAGTGCGCCCTGGCCGACCCTTCCCTCGACGCCTGGCCGGGCGCAGGCAATCATCCGCACGTCGAGCCGCTCGCTGCCGTTGCCGTCGCGTCGCTGCAGTTGGCCACTTTCCAGCACGCTGCCAAGCCAGCGGGCCGCAGCCTGCGGCAGCTCCTCGATATTGCCCAGATACAGCGTGCCACCGCGCGCCTGCTCGAGCAGGCCGGGTGCGCCATTGGCGCTGCCATCGAGCGCGCCCAGCGCCTGATCGTCTCGCAGGCCGCGGCCGCTCAGGGCGATGTACGGCTGCGCGCCGCGCGGCCCGGACTCGTGGACAAAGCGCGCCAGCAGCTCAGGCTCCGTGCCGCTTTCGCCGATCAGCAGCAGCGCCTGCGGGAGCCCGGCCAGACGTTGCAATTCGCTGCGCAGCTGCTGCACGGGACGGCTGCGGCCAAATGGCGCCGCGACGCGCGCACGCGCCGCGTGGTCGGCGTAGCGGCTGCGCCGCGAGGCGAGCACGCGATTGACCGTCAACAAGAGCTTGGCATGCGACAGCGGCTTCTCAATGAAATCCACGGCACCTAAGCGCGTGGCCTCGACCGCGGTCTCGACCGTCCCGTGTCCCGACATCATCACCACCGGACAGGCGGTGGCGGGGTCGGTCGACCATTCGCGCAGCAGCGTGATGCCGTCGGTGTCGGGCATCCAGATGTCGAGCAGCACCAGATCGGGCGGCTGGCGCGACAGTGCGGTGCGCGCCTGTTCGGCGTTGGCGGCGACGTCGACCTCGTAGCCTTCCTCGGTCAGGATCTCCTGCAGCAGGCGGCGGATATCGACCTCATCGTCGACCACGAGGATCCGGTTCGTATTCATAATTATTTTACCTCCGCAGCTCCGTGCGTCGTTCCGGCTCCGCCGGCAGCAGGATCGTGACCCGTGCGCCGCCCGAGCCCAAATTCTCCACCACGATCTGGCCGCCGTGTTCTTCGATGATACGCTTGACGATGGCGAGCCCGAGGCCCGTGCCGCGCGGCTTGCCGGTCACGTAGGGCTCAAAAGCGCGCGCGAGCAGCTCTTCGCGAAAGCCCGGCCCATTATCGCTGATCGCGATCTCGAGCTGTTGGCTGTCCGGCCGCGGGCGAATGCCGATATGGACCCGCGCGGCACTGACACCGGCCACCGCCTCCATCGCATTGCTGATCAGGTTGGCGAGCACCTGGCGCATGCGGCCGCGATCGGCCGCAATCAGTGTCGACGCTGGGTCAAGTTCGAGGCTGATCTGCGTGGCGGGATCCTGCAGCCGATACAGCTCTGCCACTTCGCTGACCAGCTGGTTGAAATTAAAGTGCGTGATCTGCATCTCGGGCGTGCGCGCGTAATCGCTGAACGCATCGACCATCTGCTTCATCGCATCGACCTGCTGGACGATCGTGTGCGTCGCGCCCTCCAGGAGCCGCGCCGCATCACTATCAAGTCCGCTCGCCAGCTTGCGGCGCAGCCGCTCGGCCGACAGCTGAATCGGGGTCAGCGGATTTTTGATTTCGTGCGCCAGCCGGCGCGCCACTTCTCCCCACGCGGCGCTGCGCTGCGCGGTCAGCAGCGCAGTGATGTCCTCGAACACGATCACCAGGCCACTGATTTCGCCCTCATCCGGCAGCGGCGTGCACGCCCACAGCAACACGCAGGCCGATGGCTCGCCGGCGAGGTT
>DASWBL010000264.1:0-7197 GCA_036390615.1 Steroidobacteraceae bacterium
GACGGCATCGATCTTGTCCTGCAACTCGTGCAGCTGCGCGGCGGTCTGACTCGCAGTGGCCGCCCAGCCGACTGGCATGACGGCCGCGCCAAGCGCGAGCAGACAGGTAAGGATGGGCCGTCGCAGCATGGGAAAAGTCTAACCCAGCAAGGTTATAATGGGCGGCCCGGAACCGACCACAAACAAGCTATTTCCAGTCAAGGACGTCACGCCGCACCATGGACCGATTGCCCGAATACGGCCTCCACCACCCGTTGCTGTTGGCCCTGGCCGTGATCAGTTTCCTGGCGGTGCTCGTCTATGAGCTGCGGGTGCGGGGCCAGACGGCCGGGGCATTGAGCCCCCAGGATACCGTCCGGATGATGAACCAGGGCGCAACGCTGCTCGATGTGCGCAGTGCCGAGGCCTTCGCGGCCGGCCATATCCGCGGCGCCCGTAATCTGCCGGCCGAGCAGTGGGGCGAGGCCGGCGAATCGCTGAAGCGCCTGAAGGAACGGGCGATCGTCGTTTACTGCGAGCGCGGCACTTCCGCCGCGGCCGCCATGCGCCGGCTGAGCGCCCAGGGTTTCAGCAAGGTATTCAACCTGCGCGGCGGCATCAGCGCGTGGCAGGCACAAAACCTGCCGCTGGCGCGCGAGTGAGCGAGACGGCATCGACAGGCAAAGTCGCAGTGCTGATGTACACGACTTCCTGGTGCCCGTACTGCGAGCAGGCGCGCGACCTGCTGCGCAGCAAGGGCGTTGCCTTTGTAGAACTCGACATCGAGGCCGAGCCGCAGCGGCGCGCGGAAATGCTCGAGCGCAGTGGCGGCCAACACAAGGTGCCGCAGATCTTCATCGGCAGCCATCACGTCGGCGGCGCCGATGAGCTGCAGGCGCTCGACAGCACTGGCGGCCTCGAGGCGTTGCTGGCGGGAAATTAGTTATTAAACGAATTTTAAGCGTGGTTTATTTACTCAAGGGAATTGCATCATGGCCAATGGACCAGAACTGACCGCCGGCGCGGCAGGCGGACAACTTGTACTGCAGGCGGTTTACCTGAAGGACTGCTCGTTCGAAGCGCCACAGGGGCCGCGCGCCACCGGTGAATGGAATCCGCAAATCGGGCTGGACCTGAACACCGCGGTCAACCCGCTCGAGGGGGATATGCGCGAGATCGTGCTGACGGTCACTGTCTCGGCCAAGTTTCCGGACCGCACCGCGTTCCTGGTCGAGGTCAAGCAGGCCGGCGCGTTCACGATCCAGAACCTGACGCCGGAGGAATTTCGCCGCGCCGCGGGCGTCGTCTGCCCAGGGATCCTGTTCCCCTATGCACGCGCCGTGGTGTCCAGCCTGATCAGCCAGGGCGGCTTCCCCCAGCTGTTGTTGCCGCCGGTGAACTTCGAAGCCCTTTATAACTCGGGCATCGCGGCGGCCGCCGCCGGGGCCAATGCCGGTGCCGCGAGTGACGGCGGCCCGATCACGAAGAACTGAAGTTGGCCCCGCCCAAGGCAGCGCACGCGAAAATCGCCGTCATCGGCGCGGGCTCCTGGGGTACGGCGCTCGCCATTCAATGCGTGCGCGCCGGCAGCGCCGCGCGGCTTTGGGGCCGCGACGCAGCGCATGTCGAGGCGATGGGGCGTGATCGGGTCAACCAGCGCTACCTGCCGGACGCGCCATTTCCGGCCAAACTGCATATTTCCGCGACGCTGCCCGATGCGCTGCGCGGCGTGCAGGACGTGCTGGTGGCCGTGCCGAGCCACGGCTTTCGCGAACTGCTTACCCGGCTGCGCCCGCTGCTTCAGCCGCAGCAGCGGTTGTGCTGGGCCACCAAGGGTTTTGAATTCAGCACGGGCCTGCTGCCGAACGAAGTTGCTCGCGAAGTGTTCGGAAGCGACCGGCCGATGGCAGTGCTGTCGGGGCCGACTTTTGCGCGCGAGGTGGGCGCCGGGCTCCCCACGGCGATGACGATCGCGTCGGCGGATGAGGCCTACGCCCGCACACTGGCGCACGATATTTCATCGGCCAAATTTCGCGCCTACTGGTCGGCGGATATCAACGGCGTGGAAGTCGGCGGCGCCGTCAAGAACGTGCTGGCCATCGGCGCCGGCCTGTCCGACGGCTTAGGGTTCGGCGCCAACTCGCGCATTGCGCTCATCACCCGCGGGCTCGTGGAAATGACGCGGCTCGGTGTCGCGCTCGGCGCGCAACGCGAAACCTTCATGGGCCTCGCGGGCCTCGGCGATCTGGTGCTGACCTGCACCGATGATCAGTCGCGCAACCGCCGCTTTGGCCTGATGCTGGCGCGCGGCCAGAGCGCGGAGGCGGCGCTGCACGGTATTGGCCAGGTCGTGGAGGGCTACCACGCCGCCCGCGTGGTGCAGCAGGTCGCGAAACGCAACGACGTTGTGATGCCGATCTGCCAGGGCATTCACGGCGTGCTTTACGAGGGTCTGCCGGCCGATCAGGTCGTGCGCGGCCTGATGATGCGTCCGCTCCGCTCCGAGTTCGACTGATGGAAACTTAAGATGGACTTCAGAACACAGACACCAAACCCCACGGCTTTTGCCGTGGCGGCGCTGCTGCCAAGTTCGCTGCTACTGCTGTATCTCGCCCTGCATGCGACCGAAGGCTGGCAACTGCTCGTAGTCGCCGCATTCCTGGCCGGCTTCATCGTATCGTGGCGACGGCGGTCGATTTACGGGCTGACCGCGGCGTACGCGGCGGCAATTGCCTTGTCCGCCTGGGTCGCGTGGGTCAATCTCGGGCTGCCGCGATAAGATTAAGACGGCTGACGCGATGCCCGCGGTTTAAGCGCGGATTGAGGCTCCCGTAAATCCCTGCTGCCGCCAGGCCTCGAACACCACCACCGCGACCGCGTTGCTCAGGTTAAGGCTGCGATTGTCCGCGCGCATCGGGATGCTGAAATGATTTGCCGCTGTGATGCGCGCAAGCAGCGGCGGCGGCAACCCTAAGGTCTCAGAACCGAACAGCAGCGCTGCCCCCGGCGCAAACCGCGCCTGTGTGTACGGCAGCGCTGCGCCGGTCTCGATGGCGTACAGCGGTGCCGTGCCGAGCTGCGTAAGGCAAGGCTCAATGCCCGCATGACGGTGAACGGCGGCCATCTCAGCGTAATCCAGTCCCGCGCGGCGCACCGCGGCCGCATCGATCTGAAACCCCAGCGGCTCGATCAGGTGCAGCTGGCAGCCGGTGTTAGCACACAGCCGGATGATGTTGCCGGTGTTGGGCGGAATCTGCGGCTGGTAGAGGACGACGTGAAACAAAGTGCCCGCCTAAGCGATAATCCAAAGCCATGAATGGCCCCGCCGCGCCCCTGCCCGTCCCGCTGGGCACCCAGCTATGCGGCCTTACGCTGAACTCGCCCCTGGTGCTGTTGTCCGGCTGCGTCGGCTTCGGCGAGGAGTACACGCGTGTAGCGGGCTTCTCCAACCGCGACGCCGGCGCCATTGTACTGAAAGGCACCACCGGGCAGCCGCGCCTTGGCAACCCCCCGCCGCGGGTGAGCGAGACCTACCAGGGCATGCTCAACGCGATCGGGCTGCAAAACCCCGGTGTCGATTACGTGGTCCGGCAGATTCTGCCGACGCTGGATTTCACCGAGACCCGCTTCATTGCCAATGTCTGCGGCTCGACCATCGAGGAGTACGTCGAGGTCACGCGGCGTTTTGACGATTCGCCGATCGATGCCATCGAGATCAACATCTCCTGCCCCAATATCAAGGAGGGCGGCGTCCAGTTTGGCAACGTGCCGGAGATGTCCGGGCGGGTGGTCGCGGCCTGCCGTCGCGTGACCAAAAAGCCGCTGATCACGAAACTGTCGCCCAATCAGACCGACATCCGGGAAAACGCCCGCTGTTGCATCGAGGCGGGGACCGATGCGCTGGCGGTCATCAACACGGTGACCGGCATGGCGATCGATCCGTTAAGCCGCCGCGCGATCTTAGGCAACGTGCAGGGGGGCCTGTCGGGACCGGCCATCAAGCCGATCGCCTTGCTCAAAGTGCGCGAGGTGGCCGAGGTGGCCCGCAAGCACAAGATTCCGATCATCGGGCAGGGCGGCGTGACGTCGGGGAACGATGCCCTTGAATTCCTGATCGCCGGCGCCAATACGGTCGGCATCGGCACCGCGCTGTTTTACGATCCGCTGATCTGCCCGAAGATCAACCAGTCCATATCCACTTATCTCGCAGCGGCAGGGCTGCAGTCGGTGGGCGAGCTGGTCGATACGCTGCAAGGGCCGGCCGGCACCAGCTGCTAAAGCGGCCCCGCCGAATTTTGTCCAGGAGGAGCTTGCGCTCATGTCAGTTGCTGAAGAACTAGAAAGACTCCAGACCCTGCGCGCGCAGGGCGCGCTGAACGATGCGGAGTTCGCTCAGGCCAAGGCCCGGGTGCTGGGACAGGCTGCGCACGAGAACGGGGCGAGCACCTGGCTGCACCGCCTGGCCCGCTCCAGTACCGATCACGTATTCGGCGGCGTCTGCGGCGGATTGGGCAAGCGCACTGGCCTGCCCTCGTGGGTATGGCGAGTCATGTTCATACTCGCGGCACTCACTTTGGGTATCGGCGTGATTGGCTACCTGGTGCTGTGGATTTTCATGCCGCTCGACACTGCGATCCCGCCAGGCGGGAGCACCGCCAGCTAAGGCGCGCGGTTTTCCAGCACCCAGACGGTCGCCGGTGGCAGGTTAGCGAGGATGAACGCCTGGCGGCGCCAGCGCAGGTTGCCTGGCGGCAGCGCAAAGGGCCGCTTCCAGGGATATAAATAGGTGTAATGGATCAGCCGCGTTTGCGGATGCGCGGCAAGCATCGCCAGAAAGGCATTCACGCAGCTGCGCACTTCCGTCTTTGGCATCGACAGCAGTGGCAGCGAGGAAACGATCGTAACCGGTTCGGTCACTCCAGCGAGCAACTGCTGCACCTGCGATGCGCACTCGTTGCGAATCTCGATCCACGAATAACGCTGACGCAGCAATTTTGCATAGTCGGGATCGCGCTCATAGACGATGAAGCGCTTGATACCAAACAGCCGCGCCAGCAACTCACGCGTGATGGCGCCCGTGCCGGCGCCGGCCTCAACGATGATGCGCCCGGGGGCCGCACAGGCCGCATCGGTCACTGCCGCGGCAAGTCCAGGCGATGCCGGCGCTATCGCTCCGACGCGACGCAGGTCCCGCAGTGCCCCGAGTGCAAAAACGAGCGAGGTTTTCATTTGATGTCCTGCAAGTCGTGAATGCGGTAGCTCAGATAATCATCGACCAGAGCGCGGTCCGTGCAGGCAAACAGCTGGCCGCGACACTGCGCGGCGGTCTGGCGCGCCGCCTGGTACCCCGTATCCAGTGGCGTGCCGGCGAACTCTAACAGCCGGACACCCAGAAAGGCGATATCCATGGCATCGCGGTCCACGCGGGCGCCCGGCGGACCGAAATTGCTGCTGAGCTGGTAATAAGTCAGGTATTTGAACTGCGCGGCAGTGACGTTGGCCGGCACGCGCTCGGGAGTCAGGTCCCGTACCGTGTCAATGAAGTCCCAGGCGATCTCCGGCTGATGGTCGCCGAACCAGCCGATCACGCGCGGCCTGGCGGCTGAAAGCCAGCGCTGGCGCAGCTCCAGGAAATCCGCCGACGAATCATTGAGCCGTGCGAGGTAGTCGGCAAGCCCGTGCCCCAGCTGCTTGGACAGCGCCGGGTAAGGGGCTGCCGCGGGAACTGACTGCGTGCCATGCGGGCCGTGATTGCGGATCGTCAGCACAAAGACGAACAGTGGCCGCGTATCCCCGGCGGGCGCGCCGGAGTACTGCAGGGCCCGGTCAAAGACCATCGCATCACGGACTTCAAACCAGCTGCCCGGCAGTTTGAGATCCGCCGCGGCATGAAATTCCTCGAACCCGTAGGCGCGATAGGCCTGCTGCGCATTCAGGAAATTGCCATCGACCGGGTAAATCGCGATGGTGCGATAGCCAAGCCCACGCAGATATTCGGGCAGCGGCTGGCGCAGCCGCGGCGCGAGCGTCACCGGCGCAAAGGCGCCGCCGTGCCCGAAGGCGCGCCAGTCAAACCCCGACATCACCGCGAATTCCGACAGCCAGGTGCCACCGCCCGAGCTGTGGACGATCAACGGCCCCTGCTCGCTGCGCGTAGCGGCCTTCGGCACCTCCAGCATTGGCGGCCGGCACGGGGCCAGGCGGCATTTTTGAATCAGCCGCGTGTCAAAAGTGCTTTCTTCCAGCACCAGGAGAATGTCCGGATGGACATCCTCGAGCGGCGCTGCGGTGCCGTTATCTTCGGTATGCGGGAATCGGCTTTGCGCGTGGACAATCGGTAAAGTCGCAAAAACTTCGCGATTGGCGAGAAAAACATTGAGCCGCTCGATGGGGCCGTGCAACTCTCCGGTCGCCTCCATCGACTGAAACGCGTGCCACGCGTCCATGTCGCCGACGGCAGCGGTCGTCGGTGCGGTCGCGAGCCCCAGCACCAGCGATAGCGCAGCGCCAGCGCCGAGGGCGACTCGCAACAGGCTGCGCCAGAGATGGTGTCGCGGCCAGCGGAGTGGGGATTCGCGCCTGCAGCCGAACCAGGGGACCAGCGCCGCCAAAGCGATGAGCGCGAGCAGCGCCAGCGCCAGCCACGGGTAATTGCGGAACAAATCGACGTTCTGTAGCGGCGCGAGCAGAAAAAACCAGACGTCGGCAAGCGTCATCGGCACGCCGAGGTACACCTGCTTGATGTAAGAGGCCGCCAGTACCGCCAACAACAGCAGCACCAGCATGGCCGCAGCGGTATAGGGACGGGCCGTCAGCGCCAGCAGCAGCGCAAACAACGCCAGGCAGGTCAGCAGCAGTTCGGCGCTCGGCATCGTATTGGGCTCCCCCTTACTCCCAATGACCGCAAGCGGGACGCATTGTAGGCGCAATCAGGGCGCGGCCGCCCGGTGGCCATGACGTCGCGCGGGCCAGCGGCAGGCTTTAGCGCGCCTCGCCGGCCCGCTCAGCGGCGAGCGCATGCGAGATTGCGCCCACCGCGGCGCGGTCATGCACGTGAATCACGCGCATCGGGTGCGCCAGCTGCACGCCGGATTCGTGGAAGAGATTCAGGATCCGCCTATTCACAGCATCGATGGCCAGCACCAGGTCCAAAGACTCGCGATGCTGCACCTGGAAATACACCTGGTAGTTCAGCGCCGCATCGGCGATCTGCTGCAG
>DASWBL010000265.1:0-3128 GCA_036390615.1 Steroidobacteraceae bacterium
TCGGCCGGGCCAGCTCTTCGATGCACTTGAGGATGAAATTGAACCAGGAAAACCAGATGGTATTGAACGGATGAAAGAAAAATTCCTTCGCATACCCGCCGGCGCCCTTCATCTTGACGCTGTAATACTGCACGAGCAGGAACACTGTTAGCGCCATGCCGATGGTGATGTTCGGATCGGTCGTCGGTACAACCTTAAAGCTATGCAGGCCAAAGCCACGCTCACCGACCAAGGTCGACCAGAAATCGACCGGCCACAAGTCGATCGAATTCATCAGCAGCACGAGGCAGAAAATGGTCAGCGCCAGAGGCGCAATCAGAGGATTGGAGACGTGAAAGGTTTCCTTGACCTGTTCATCAACCCAGTCGATGACATATTCGACAAACATCCGGAAGCGTGAGGGTGCGTAGAGCGGGTCTTTTCGCAGATTCAGCGCGGCAATATAAAAACTGACGACGAACAGCAGTCCGAGGCCGGCCGACCAGATCAGGCTGTCAACATTTAAGGTCCAAAAGGGGCTATTGCCGAACTGCCACGTCCAGTGATCTAAGTGATGCTTGATGTAGTCGGTGACCGTAGCGGGGGATTCGGCAGCCATCATCTGTACCAGTGTCTTCTCAACTTCCTACGGTCCCACAGGGCCGGCCGGACTCTTTGCCACAGGCGGCGCCTTCCGCGCCAGAGCCAGCCAGTAAACTATAAAAGTCGCCACATATCCGATCAGCATGCCGCCACCCACGAAGCGGCCACTGCGCAGCGCGATCACGAACAGCGCGACCGTCACGAGCACCTTGAGCGCCGCGCCGCGGTAAAACCCGCGCACGATCGCCTTGGGTTCCGCGCCGGCGCCGAACCTGAACGCCATCACCACCTGCGCCAGCGTCGCCATCGCGCCGATGCCGCCGCCGGCCAGTGCTGAGAGCGCCAGACGCGGTCCGGCCGCGAGCCAGCAGCCCAAAGCCGCCAGCGCCGTGATCAGCAACTGACCGAGGATCATCAGCCATGCCTGGCGCCGCGCGGTCGAGAACTGGTACTGAGCCATGAATGCGATTCACCCGCGGCCCATCGCAGTGCCCGCGAACCGGCACTCGGTTCTCCCCAAAAGCACTGCTGAATTCGTCTGTCGGTGCGACCCGGTTCTGTTCCACCCCGGCCGCGAAGGCGGCGCATTATAGGGTGGCCCATGCCGCCCTTCAACGCCGGGTCGGCCATTACTTAAGCCTATGATCGCTCAGTGGATATGACCCAGGATTCCGTCCAGTTCATCGAGCGTGTGGTAACTGATTATCACTTTGCCGCGACCGGATCCGCCGTGCTGGATGGCGACCTTTGCACCGAGCTTCTGACCCAACTCCTCTTCCAGCCTCTGAACATTGGGATCCTTACCCGTCGTTGAGCCCGAATCGGCCCGCGCACCCTGCGGCTGGGTCATGCGACGGACCAATCCCTCCGTATCACGGACAGATAGCCCCTTTTTCGCGACCATTGTCGCCACTTCGATCTGTTTTCGGCGATTTTCGAGTCCAAGCAGCGCCCTGGCGTGTCCCATGTCAATGGCCCGGGATTCCAGCAGGGCGCAGACCTCCGGCGCCAGCTCAAGCAACCTCAGCAGGTTGGTCACCGCTGCCCGGGATCGGCCGATGGCCGTGGCCACCTGCTGGTGGGTCAGCCCGAACTCGGCGATCAGCCGCTCGAGCGCCCGCGCCTCCTCCAGAGGATTGAGGTCCTCGCGCTGGATGTTCTCGATCAGCGCGACCGCGATCGCATCCTCGTCCGGCACGTCGCGGATCACCGCCGGGATCTCGGTGAGGCCGGCCAGCTGTGCCGCCCGCCAGCGCCGCTCGCCAGCGATGATCTCGTAGCGTTGGCCGCTGGCCTGCGCAATGCCAACCGGGCGCACCAGGATCGGTTGCACCACACCCTGAGCGCGGATCGATTCGGCGAGTTCCGACAGGGATTCGGGCCGCATGTCGAGGCGCGGCTGGTACTTGCCGCGCTGGAGCAGATCGAGCGGCACCCGGGTCAGATGTTCGCCGTGCGGGAGGGTGGCGGCGCCTGCGGCGCCGGCGGGCGGCCGCGCCTGGCCCAAAAGGTCGGCCAGCCCCCGGCCCAATGTTGGTTTCTTCTGTGTCATGGGCCGATCATAACCAAGCGATTAAGCGATTACTGCACTGCCGCGGCCGCCGCAGCGGCGGCGTCGCGCTGCTCATCCTCGCGCCTGAGCATCTCGCCGGCGAGCGCCAGATACGACAGTGCACCTCTGGAATCCGGATCGTGCTGCAGCACCGTTTTGCCGAAAGAAGGTGCCTCGGCGAGGCGGACATTGCGCGGAATGCTGGTGCGGTAGACCTGATCGCCAAAGTGCATCAGCAGCTGCGCGCTGACCTCGGTGGACAGGTTATTGCGCGGATCAAACATGGTACGCAGGATCCCCTCGACCTGCAGCGTCGGGTTGGCCGTGGCCTGGATCTGCTCGATGGTCGCCATCAGCGCCGACAAACCTTCCAGCGCGTAGAACTCGCACTGCATCGGAATCAGCACGCTGTCGGCGGCCACCAGCGCATTCAGCGTCAGCATGTTCAGCGACGGCGGGCAGTCGATCAGGATCGCATCGAAATTGTTGCGGACGGGCTCGAGCCCCTGGCGCAGCCGCTGCTCGCGCCCTTGGCCCATGCCGAGGAGCCTGACCTCCGCGGCCGTCAGGTCCTGGTTGGTGGGCAGCACGGAAAGCCCGGTTTTCTCGCTGACCACGATGGCTTGCACCGCCGTGCACTCGCCGAGCAGCAGTTCGCAGCTGCCGGCCGTGACCGCCGACTTGTCGATGCCGGCGCCGGTGGTCGCGTTGCCCTGCGGGTCCATGTCCACCAGTAGCACCCGACGACGGGTGGCCAGAAGAGAGGCCGCCAGATTGACAGCGGTGGTCGTCTTGCCGACGCCGCCTTTCTGGTTGGCCACTGCGATCACACGCTTCATCGCGCAAGTCTAGGTCAAGCGCAACATGGTTTCATGATCGTCGCTCACCGGCCGGGCTTGGCGCCTTTGTGCCGCATTACGGCGCACAGGCAGCCAGCCGGTCGCGCGGTCGAGGACAAATTGACGCTGGCGCTCGATCCGCGTATCTCTCCCCC
>DASWBL010000266.1:0-8141 GCA_036390615.1 Steroidobacteraceae bacterium
TGATATTCATGGATTCGCGTCTCGACTATCGCGTCGACCGGGCAAGCCTCTTCGCAAAAGCCGCAGTAAATGCATTTGAACAGGTCGATGTCATAGCGGGTCGTGCGTCGCGTGCCATCGGCACTGACGTCAGAATCGATCGTTATGGCGAGTGCCGGACAAACGGCTTCGCACAACTTGCAGGCTATGCAGCGCTCCTCGCCGTTTGGATAGCGGCGCAGTGCGTGCAGCCCGCGAAAGCGCACAGACTGCGGCGTCTTCTCCTCCGGATAGTTAAGCGTAACCTTGCGCCGAAACAGCGACCGGGCTGTCACCCACAATCCCTGGCACAGCTCGCCGAGCAACAACGTCTTAATTGGATTGACTCTTGCCATGAACGACGCCTCAGTGGCCCCAGGGTCCAATCTGATACCAGGCAAGAGCTTCCTCGACCGCGATCCACACCAAAGTGATCGGGATCAGCACTTTCCAGCCGAGACGCATGATCTGATCGTAGCGGTAGCGTGGGAACGTGGCTCGCAGCCAAAGGAATACGCACAGCAGCAGGAACATCTTCAGCACCAACCAGTGCGTGCCGTCCCCAACCAGCAGACCCAGGCCCCACAAGTGACGCAGCGGGTTGTCAGCGCCAACGTACCCGTCCAGGGGGCTCAGCCAGCCGCCGAAAAAGAATACCGATGTTAGCGCCGAGATCAGGATCATGTTGGCGTACTCGGCCAGGAAGAACAGCGCAAAGGCCATGCCCGAATACTCGACATGAAATCCAGCGACGATCTCCGATTCGCCTTCAGCGACGTCAAACGGTGCGCGATTAGTCTCGGCTATACCAGAGATGAAATACACCAGCAGCAATGGAAACAGCCAGAACCAGTTCCACGCGAACCAGCTGCCACGCTGGTGCTCCACGATTATGCCGAGGTTGAGACTCCCGGCAGCCATCAGCACGCCGACCAGAGCGAAGCCCATCGCGATTTCATAGGCAACAATCTGCGCTGCCGAGCGCATCGCACCGAGAAACGCGTACTTCGAATTCGAGGCCCAGCCGGCCAGGATCACGCCATACACGCCGACCGAAGTCAGCGACAACACGTACAACAGTCCGGCATCGACGTTGGCAATGGCGAAGCGCGGCGCGATCGGCACCACCGCCCAGGTCGCAAAGGCAGGGATCAGCGCGATCGCGGGCGCCAGCCTAAACAGCGCCTTGTTGGCTTTGGCCGGGATGACAATTTCTTTGACCAGCAGCTTGATGACGTCAGCGAACGGCTGCCCCCAGCCGGGGAACAGCCCGAACAGGCGCACGCGGTTAGGACCCTTGCGTGACTGTATCCAGCCGATGAGCTTGCGCTCCCACAGCGTCAGATACGCGACCGACAGAATCAGGACGATGGTAAGCCCCACGGTAATCACCGTGGAGTGCACTACAGGCGGGAGCGCCAACCACTGATGCAAGAGTGCGCCCATCGCTCAGCCCGCTCCGTAACGGCGCGCGTTGCGCTGGCCGTCGCGCGTCAGCTGCAGCGATACGGCCCGCCGCAGCACTGGATCGAGCTGATACATCGGCACATCGGTAAGTGCTTCGGCCGCAGTGACTGCCGCGGTGGCTCGGTAAGCAGCGGCAGTGCAGCCATTCGTGGCTGCCGCCAGCGCCTTGAGCTCGTCGCGGACCTGCTCTGCGCTTTGGTAATCGAAGCCATCGAGCGCCAGCCGATTGCCAAGCACCCGCAGGATTTTCCAGCCGGGACGCGCGCCACCCACCGGTGAGGCGGCCCCCGTAAAGCTCTGCCAGCGGCCCTCCAGATTCACAAACGTCCCGGCGGTCTCGGCGAAAGTGCCGGCCGGCAGCATCACATGTCCCACCTGCCGCAGCTGCTCCGAATCAAAAGGCGTAATGGCGATCACGAATCCGCAGCGCTGCAGCGTCTCGAGCGCCTGCGGCTGCAGGCCATCGGCCCAGGGTTCACAGCCAAACAGCAGGGTCGCGCCGAGCGGCTGCTCAAGCATCTGCCGAGCATTGAGTCCGGTTACCTGTCGTGGGGCGCCGCCGGCATTGCGGTGCGGCACGGCACCAGCGAGATAAGCTCCGGCACTGTTGGCCCCTTCCGTCAGTTCACCAAGAGTCGCTCCGCTCATCCGCGCAATCTCGCGGGCGAGCGCCCGCAGATCGGCGTAGGCCGCGTGCCGCAGCGCCAACGCGCCGAGCCAGATTGCGCGCCGTGAACCGCGGCGCAGCGTTGCGGCCACGGCCCGCTGCTCGCTGGTCGGCGTAAGGCCGGCCAGTAGTGCTGCCACCGCTTCGGGAGGCGGTGTGCCGTCGAGCAACGCCAGTAAAATGCCGCCAGCGTGAGACAGTAGCGCGGCCGGCGAGCCGGTGAGGTAACCGGCAACCGGAAACAAATACTCAAAGTGCTCGGGATTGAGGAAACTGACCTGCGCGCCAGAGCTTGCAGCCTTGCGAACTCGATGCGCCAACATTGGCAGTTCCTGGCGCAGATTCGAGCCGATGACCAGCAGCGCGTCGAGGCGGTCAACTTCCGCAAGCGCCATGCCTGTGCCCGGCACTGGCTCATCGCCGTGCTGGTCGCGAAAGTCGCGCTGCCGCAGCCGATGATCAACATTGGCGCTGCCTAAGCCGGCTGCCAGTCGGCTAAGCAGATACAACTCTTCGAGCGTGCTCGACGGATGGGCAAGCATGCCGATCCCCGTCGGCCCGCGTTCGCTGCGCACCCGCTTCAGCCCGTCGCTTACCGCGGCCAGCGCGACCTCCCAGTCCGCCGGCCGCCAGGAGCCGTCGCTCGCGCGCAGCATCGGGGTTGCGAGACGCTCAGCGCTGTAAACGCCTTCGTAGCCGAAGCGATCGCGGTCTGAGATCCACGTTTCATTCAGCGCTTCGCAGGTCCGCGCCACGATTCGCATCAGCCGGCCGCGCAGTACATGGCCAAACAGCTGCGAGCCAAAGCCATCATGCGCCGAGATCAGCGGATGCTCGGTCATCTCCCAGGCGCGGGCGCGAAACCTAAATGGCTTGCTATTGAGCGCGCCGACGGGACACAGATCAATAATATTGCCCGACAATTCATGATCGACGCTGCGCTCGATGAAAGTGCCGATCTGCGAGTTCTCCGCGCGACCAATAGTGCCAAGTTCCTGGATGCCAGCGACGTCCTGGCCGAAGCGCACGCAGCGCGTGCACAGGATGCAGCGCGTCATGTCGGTCGAGATCAGCGGGCCGATGTTCTTGTCCGCGACCACGCGTTTTTGCTCCTGGTAGCGCGAGTGATCGGCACCGAAGCCGACCGCCAGATCCTGCAGCTCGCACTCCCCGCCCTGATCGCAGATTGGGCAGTCGAGCGGGTGATTGATCAGCAAAAACTCCATGGTCGCTTGTTGCGCCGCGATGGCCCTCGGTGACTTGGTAAAGATTTTCATGCCTTCGGTCACCGGTGTAGCGCAGGCCGGTAGCGGCTTCGGCGCCTTCTCGACCTCGACCAGGCACATGCGGCAGTTGGCCGCGATCGGCAGCTTGTCGTGATAGCAAAATCGCGGCACATATGCGCCTTGCGCGTCGGTGGCGCGAATGATCATCTCGCCCTTGCGCGCTTTATATGCCGTGCCGTTAATTTCGATGTTGACGGTGTCGTCGCTCATGCCGCCTGCCGCTCCGCGCTGACGATGCTTCGGCCGCCGTGCTCGATCATGTAGGCGAATTCATGTCGGTAGTGCTTCAGAAAACTTTGCACTGGCCAGGCCGCGGCATCGCCAAGCGCACAGATCGTGTGGCCCTCAATGTGACCGGCCACGTCCAAAAGCAGCTGCAGATCCTCATTCCGGCCCTGCCCGGCGAGGATCCGTCGCAACGTGCGGGTCAGCCAACCGGTGCCCTCGCGGCACGGCGTGCACTGGCCGCAGGATTCGGCCATGTAAAAGCGCGAGAGGCGCTCGAGGACACGCACCATGCAGGTGGTTTCATCCATCACGATCACGGCGGCCGAGCCGATACCGGAGCCCACCGCTTTGAGCGAGTCATAATCCATGTTGAGCGTGAGCATGATCTCGCCCGGCACTACCGGCGTTGAGGAGCCACCCGGAATCACGGCCTTGAGCGCGCGGCCGCCGAGCACCCCGCCGCTCAGGCGCAGCAATTCCGCAAACGGCACGCCCATCGGCAATTCGTAATTGCCCGGCTTATTGACGTGGCCGGATACCGAGAAAATATTCGCGCCGCCAGAGTTCTTCACACCCATTTCGGCGAACCACTGCGGTCCCTTGCGCAGGATGGTCGGCACCGCGGCAAAGGTCTGGCAGTTGTTGATCGTGGTCGGCTTGCCGTACAGGCCGAAGGCGGCCGGAAACGGCGGCTTAAAGCGTGGTTTGCCCTGCTTGCCCTCGAGCGAGTCAAGCAGCGCTGTCTCTTCGCCACATATATAAGCGCCGGCGCCAACAAACGTGTGAATATCGATATCCATTCCCGAGCCGAGAACGTTCTTGCCAAGCAGCCCGGCCGCGTACGCCTCGGCGAGCGCCGCTTCGAAGCGCGGCACCGGCTCGCCGAGGAATTCGCCGCGGATGTAGTTGTAGCCGACGGAGGCGCCCATCGCGTAGCAGCCAATCGCGATGCCCTCGATCAGCGCGTGCGGGTTGTAGCGCAGGATGTCGCGGTCGTGACAGGTGCCCGGCTCGCTCTCATCGGAGTTGCAAACCACGTACTTCTGCCCTTCGGCGTTGCGCGGCATGAAGCTCCACTTAAGGCCGGTCGGGAAGCCGGCACCACCGCGGCCGCGCAGACCCGAGGCCTTGACCTGCTCGATTAGCTGCTCTTTCGGAGTCTTCTCGGCCAATGTCTTGCGCCACGCGTCATAGCCGCCGATACGCTGGTAGGTCGCCAGCGTCCACGGCTGCTCGAGCGCCAGCGGCTCAAAGCACACCTGATTCAGCTTGTCTTCCCAGCCACTCATCGGTTGCGTCTGCGCCCTGCCTTATTTGAGCTCGGCCAGAATCTGATCGACCTTTTCAGTAGTCAGATGCTCGTGATAAACATGATCGACCATCATCATCGGTGCCCCAGTACAGGCCGCGAGGCATTCTTCCTCTTGCTTCAGAAAAATGCGGCCGTCAGGCGTGCTTTGCCCGAGCCGAATTCCAAGGCGCTGCTCGATGTGCGCAACGAGCGCTTCACCGCCGCGCAGCATGCAGGAAATATTGGTGCAGACGCTGACGTGATGGCGACCGCAGGGCTCAACTTCGTACATTGAATAAAAGCTCGCCACCTCGTACACCTGGATACGCGGCAGATCGAGGTACGCGGCCACTGCATCCATCAGCGGCCCGGTCAGGTAGCCGTGATTTTGCTCCTGGGCGGCGCGCAGTGCGGCGAGCACAGCCGAACGCTGGCGGCCGGCGGGAAACTTGGCCACCCAGTGATTAATTTCGGCACGCGTCTGGTCGGACAAAACCGCGCTGCCGCTTGGCTCAGTACTCATCAGCGATCAATCTCCCCGAACACGATGTCCTGAGTGCCGATGACAGCCACAACATCAGCCAGCATGTGACCCTGAACCATTTCGCCGAGTGCCGACAGGTGCGCAAAGCCCGGCGCACGGCACTTGAGGCGGTAGGGTTTATTGGCGCCATCGGATAGCAGGTAAACGCCAAATTCTCCCTTCGGCGCTTCCACGGCGGCGTAGCTCTCGCCAGCCGGCACGCAATAACCCTCGGTCATGAACTTGAAATGATGAATCAGCGATTCCATGTCGCCCTTCATCTCCTCGCGGCGCGGCGCGCGGATTTTGCGATCCTCGATCATGACTGGGCCAGGATTGGCGCGCAGCCAATCGACGCACTGCTTGATGATGCGGTTGGATTGGCGCAGCTCCTCGATCCGGACCAGATAGCGGTCGTAGCAATCGCCATGGGTGCCGACCGGAATATCAGAATCCAGTGCCGCATAGCTCTCGTATGGCTGCTTCTTGCGCAGATCCCAGGCGATGCCCGAGCCGCGCAGCATCGGGCCCGAAAACCCAAGCGCCAGCGCCCGCTCCGGCGGCACCACGCCAATGTTGACGGTGCGCTGCTTCCAGATGCGGTTGTCGGTCAGTAGCGTCTCGTAGTCCGCGATGCAGGCCGGAAAGCGCCGGGTGAAGTCTTCGATGAAATCCAGCAGCGAGCCGGAGCGTGCCTGGTTCTGGCGGGTCGCCTCTTTGGCTGAGCGCCAGCGCGAAGCCTGGTAACGCGGCAGCGTATCGGGTAGGTCGCGGTGCACCCCGCCCGGGCGGTAATAGGTCGCATGCATGCGCGTGCCCGAGACCGCCTCATAGCAGTCCATCAGATCCTCGCGCTCACGGAAGCAGAATAGAAAGACCGTCATGGCGCCGATGTCGAGCCCGTGGGCGCCGAGCCACATCAGGTGATTGAGCACTCGCGTGATCTCATCGAACATTACGCGGATGTATTGGGCGCGCAGCGGCGGCTTGATTCCGAGTAGATTTTCGATCGCGAGCACGTAAGCGTGCTCATTGCACATCATCGAGACGTAATCGAGCCGGTCCATATAACCAATCGATTGGTTAAATGGCTTGGACTCGGCAAGTTTTTCCGTGCCCCGGTGCAGCAGGCCGACGTGCGGGTCGGCCTTTTGGATCACTTCGCCATCCATCTCAAGCACCAGGCGCAGCACGCCGTGCGCCGCCGGATGCTGCGGTCCAAAATTCATCGTGAAATTACGGATCTCAGCCACGCGGCGGGGCGACTTTGAGCGCCGGCTCATAGCGGTTATCGTGGCGGATCACGCGCGGCACGAGCGTGCGCGGCTCGATCGACACCGGTTCGTAGACCACGCGGCGCTGCTCGGGGTCGTAGCGGACTTCGACGTTACCGATCAGCGGGAAGTCCTTGCGAAATGGGTGACCGATGAAACCGTAATCCGTCAGCAGCCGGCGCAGGTCCGGGTGGCCGCGAAACAAGATGCCAAACAGGTCATAGGCCTCGCGTTCGAACCAGTTGGCCGAAGCCCACAGGCTGGTCACTGAATCAACCGCCGGTTCCTCCTCGCCGTCGCACCAGACGCGCAGACGCACGCGCTGGTTCTTGCTGACCGATTGCAACTGGTACACGACCGCAAAGCGCCGCTCGCCGCGCAACGTATGGCCGGCAGCGGCGTCGACGCCCCGGCCAAATCCGGTGCCGGTGGCCGCGGTGGTCTCCCACTCACTGCGCCCATAATCCAGGTAGTCGACGCCCGCTACGTCCATCAGCTGCTCGAATGAAAGCGCCGGATCATCGCGCAGCAGCGCCGCAACCTCGAGCAGCGCCGAGCCAGCCACCTCGTAGGCAAGCTCCCCAGCGGGGCCAGCGTAGCGGTGCACGCGGCCACTAAGTCGCGCCTCGATTAGCGCGGCAAGATCGTCAATATACCCGGGCACTTACAGCTTCTCCCTCATGTAAAAGCTCAGACTGCGGCGCTCGCCCGCCGCTCGATCTTGCGCTGCAGTTGGATGATGCCGTAAATCAGGGCCTCGGCGGTCGGCGGACAGCCCGGCACGTACACGTCTACTGGCACGATGCGATCGCACCCCCGGACCACCGCATAAGAATAATGATAATAGCCGCCGCCGTTGGCGCAGGACCCCATCGATATGACCCAGCGCGGCTCGGGCATCTGGTCGTATACACGACGTAGGGCTGGTGCCATTTTATTGACCAGTGTGCCAGCCACGATCATTACATCTGATTGGCGCGGGCTTGGGCGAAACACCACGCCAAAGCGGTCGAGATCGTAGCGGGCCGCATAGGTGTGCATCATCTCCACCGCGCAGCAGGCAAGGCCGAAGGTCATCGGCCAGAGCGAGCCGGTGCGCGCCCAGTTCACCAGGTTGTCGAGCTTGGCGACGATGAAGCCCTTGTCCTGCAGCTCGGCCGCCGCGTGGCGCAACACCGCATCCTGCGCTTCGCCCGGCGGCAGCGGCGCGGGCGTGTCAGGCGTCGTGCTCATTCCCATTCGAGCGCCCCTTTCTTCCACTCATAGACAAATCCGACGGTCAGCACGAGCAGGAAGACGATCATCGACCAGAAGCCAAACAGCCCGATGGCGCCCAAGGACACCGCCCAGGGAAAGAGGAACGCGACCTCGAGGTCGAAGATGATGA
>DASWBL010000267.1:0-10901 GCA_036390615.1 Steroidobacteraceae bacterium
GTGCTGCATGGCAGCTACTCGCTGCTGCTGCAGGACGCGGACGGGCAGATCCAGGAAACTCAATCGGTGTCGGCGGGCCTGGATTACCCGGGCGTGGGTCCCGAACACGCTTTGCTTCGCGCCACCGGGCGCGTGCACTACGAATCGGCCAGTGATGAGGAGGCGCTCGCGGCGGTGAGCGAGTGCTGCACGGCCGAAGGCATACTTCCGGCACTGGAAAGCGCCCACGCGCTAAGCGGCGCCAGACGCTGGGCGCTCAAGCACCCCGGCCAGCGAATTCTGATTGGCCTGTCCGGGCGTGGCGATAAGGACCTGCTGACGCTGACGCAGACGGTGATCGCGCGGCTTGCGGTGCCGGCCCGATGAGCGAATTGCCGCGCGAGCGCATCACCCAGGCGCTGCGCCGCGCCGCTGCCAAGGGCAGTCCGGCACTGGTCGGATTTCTAACCGCCGGCCATCCAAGTCGCGAGCGCTTCACGGCGGATCTGGCCGCAGTTGCCGAAGCCGCCGATGTGGTCGAGGTTGGCGTGCCATTTACTGATCCGATGGCCGATGGGGTCACGGTGCAGCGCTCCAGCCAATCGGCGCTCAGCCAGGGCGTAACGCTGCGGTGGATCCTCGAGCAGCTGGCGGGAACGGCACCGTGGCGCACGCCGCTGCTGCTGATGAGCTACTTGAATCCGCTGCTCGCCTTTGGCTTCGAGCCGCTGGCGCAGGCGGCCGTTCGTGGCGGCGTGTGCGGGCTGATCGTGCCGGACCTGCCGTTCGAGGAAAGTGCGCCGTTGCGGGCGGTGCTCGATCATCATGGCCTCGCGCTGGTGCAAATGGTGACGCCGGTGACCGCCGCGGACCGGCTGGCAAGGCTGTGCGCGGCGAGCCAGGGGTTTGTCTACGCGGTGACGATGACCGGTACCACCGGCAGCAGCGTGGCAGTGCCGCCGGAGGTTACCGCTTACCTCGACCGGGTGCGGGCGGCCGCGCAAGTACCGGTGTGCGCCGGCTTCGGCATTCGAAGCAAAGAGCAGGTCGAGCGCTTGCGCGCTCACGTGGACGGCGTGGTGATCGGCTCGGCGCTGGTCGAGGTGTTGGAACGCGGCGAATCGCCGCAGCAGTGGCTGACCGCGCTGCGGCCCTGAGCGCCGCGTTCGACTTAAGCTATCAGCCCATCAACGTACGCAGGCGTTGCGTACGGGTCAGGGTTTTGCTGTCGCTGACGCGGCGCAAAAACTGGCTGGCTTCCTGCAATGGCAGCGGCACGCTCAGCAGGAAACCCTGCGCTTCGGGGCATTGCCGCTCCTGCAGGAACAGCAGTTGCGGCATGGTTTCCACGCCCTCGGCGATGACCCGCAGCTTCAGCGCATGGCACATGGAGATGATGGCCTCGGCGATCGCCCGATCGTCCTGCGATTCCCCCAGCCCCTTGATGAAAGAGCGGTCAATCTTCAGCCGATCGACCGCCAGCTGGCGTAGCCGGCTGAAGCTGGAATGCCCAGTGCCGAAGTCATCAATGGCGAGCGAGACGCCGATGCGTTTCAGGTCGCGCAGCGCCTGCTCGGCCCAGTTCTCGTCCTTCAGCACGACCGATTCGGTGATCTCAAGTTCCAGCACGGCCGGCTCCAGTCCGGTCTCGCGCAGGATCGTCTCGACCTGCGCCGGGAAGGTGCGCATCGAAAACTGCTGCGCCGAGACGTTGACGCCGACGCGCCCGATTTGCACCCCCTCGGTGATCCACTGCTTGGCCTGCTGGCACGCGGTCCGCAGCACCCACTCGCCGATCGGCAGGATCAGGCCGCTCTCCTCGGCCACCGGGATGAATTCTCCCGGCTGCACCTGACCAAGCTGCTCGTTGTTCCAGCGTAGCAGCGCCTCCATGCCCGAAAGGTTGCCGGCGGCGATGTCGAATTCCGGCTGGTAGTGCAGGGACAGCTCGCCACGCTCGAGCGCGCCGCGCAGCTTTTCTTCGACCGCGAAGCGCCGCGCGACGCCGACATTCATGTTGGGGTCGAAGAATGCGAACATCCCGGGACCGCGGCGCTTGGAACAATACATCGCCATGTCGGCGTGCTTGAGGAGCGTCGCGGCATCCTGCCCGTCGGTAGGATAGGTGGCCACGCCGACGCTTGGCGTAATCACGACTGTGTGATGGGCGAGCTGCATCGGCTCCTGCAGCACCCGGATCAGCCGGTCGGCCACGACGCCCGGGGCGTCAGCGCCCTCAACGTCCTGCACGATCGCGATGAATTCGTCGCCGCCGAGGCGCGCCAGGTTGCCGAGCCGGCTGGTTTCGCCGCCGACTCGGGAAACCGAATCGTTGCTGCGCAGCGCATTGGCAAGTCGCGTAGCCGTCACGCGCAGCAGCTCGTCGCCGACATCATGGCCGAGCGTGTCGTTGATGCGCTTGAAATTATCGAGGTCGATGTACAGCACGGCGAGTGTCTGCTGGTTCTTGGCCGCAGCTTCCAGCGCCGCGGCCAGCCGCGCGCCCGATTGCTCGCGGTTCGGCAGCCCGGTCAGACTGTCGAAGTACGCCAGCCGCACGATGCGTCGTTCTGCGCGCCACTTGCTGCCGAGCGCGATTGCCATGCGGCGCACTTCGTGGACGTGAAACGGCTTTTGCAGGAAGGAGAGCTTGTCCTCCGGCGGCACGCGGGCGCCCATGTCACCCGGATCGACGTCCGAGTACGCCGTGCACACTACGATCTCGATCTCTGGGTCGATCTCGCGGATCTTGCTCGCCGCCCAGATGCCATCAGGGCCGGGCGGCATCCGCATGTCGAGAAACACGACTGCGAACGGCCGGTCGGCCGCCAGTGCGGCACGCACGGCATCTACGGCCGGTTCGGCGCCGTTGACGAACACCGGCTCGAAGCTGGCACCGCTCATCCGCTTGGCCGCCGGGCTGTCGGTCTGATCCTTGCTGAACAGCTTGGCGCGCAATTGCCTGAATGCGGTCAGGTCTTCGGCGACGTCGGCCTCATTCAGGATCTGCCGGTACGCGTCCAGAACTTCCGGCTCGTCGTCGGCCACCAGCACGCGGACAATGTTGCGGTTATCGTTGCTCACAGCTCACCTCAGGCGGCCTGGATCATGCTGGCGGATTCCCCGCCGGTCAGTGGCACTATCACGTGCAGCGTCGCACCCTTGCCCGGACCGTCGCTGGTGGCCCAGATCCGTCCGCGCAGCGCGCCGAGCGCATTGGCGCACCAATGCAGCCCCATGCCGCTGTTGGTCGTCGCGGACTTGGTGGAAAAGCGCTTCTCGAAAATCCGTTCGAGATTCTCTGGGCTGATACCGCCGGCGTTATCGCGGCAGTACAGATAAAGCTTGCTGCCGTTCTCGCCCTCGGTGATCTCGCAGCCTATGTGCAGCGTCGCGCTCCCGGTCTGGTCAGCGGCGATGGCTTCGGCGGCATTGATGATCAGGTTCTGCAGCACGAGGCGCAGCACCATGCGCGGCGCGCGGATCGCACCGGCAGCCTGGAGCGAGGGATCGAGCTCGATCGAAAGCCGCTGGCGGCGGGAGTCCGGGACAATCTCGAGGCTCTGCGCCACCAGATCGGGCAGCCGCACCGCTTCGAGCACCGGCTCGCCGGGGGAGGAGCGCATCTGCTCGGTCAGCGCGCTCTGCACGACCGCCGTCTGGCGCTGCATGACGCTCAGTTCGCTGTCGGCCTGGCGGATCTCGGCGCTGAGCTCGCCGCTCGCTAGGCGCAGGAACTCGATCAGATCGTCGCGCCGGGCCGGATCGGCGCCCGCCTTGCCAAGTTCAGTCACCGCGAGCTCGACGTCCTCAGTGGGCGCCGCGCGCAGGCGGGCTTGCAGTGTTTGCAGCCGCACGCCGAGCGGAGTCATCGCATTGCCAATGTTGTGCAATACGCCGCGAGCCTGCTCGGCGATGCCGGATTGGTATGACTGGTCGAGCAGTGCCCGTCGGGAGCTGGCGAGCTGGTCGACCATCTTGTCAAACTGCGTGGCGAGCACTCCGATCTCGTCGCGACGTTGGCTGTTCAGCCGCACCGTCAGGTCATCGGCGTTGCCGATGCGCACGGCGTGCTGGGTGACGCGCGTCAGAGGCGCGACAATCGTCCGGTTCAGCACCAACAGCAGTACTACCAGCACGATTGCCGCCGAGCCGATCAGGTAGGCGCCTGCATAATTGACCGACTTGTGTCCCTGCTGACTGACAGTGCGCGGCAGATCGACGCGCAGCGTCATCGCGGGCTGGCCATAGATGTTTTTGTAGGCGCGGCTGGCAACGATGGTCTTGTCGAGCGTTGTCAGCTGATCATTGTCCGCTGCGGTCGCAGCGCCCGGCATGACCGCTGCCTGATAATTCTCTGCCATCGATACCTTGACCTGCGCCTGAGTGCCGATGTGCTTGAGCGCCGCACCGTCGAGCAAATGGCCCATCAGCACCATGCCGCGCGAGGGGCCGCCGCCCTGGCCGTCGAGTATCGGCCAGCCGGCGATCATGAGGATTCCGAGGTTGGTGCTCAGCAAGCCTTTGGCCGGGCTGCCTTCGCGCAGCTGCTTGCGCCACGGAAACTCAGCCGGCAACTGCCGCTGGCTGACCAGATCGAGCGGCAACGGCAGGCTGGTATCTGTCGACAGCGCTCTTGACCAGACCAAGCGCCCGTCGAGATCGACGATGGCAAGCACGTTCACATCCAGCTGCTTGACGGCAATCGTGGTGAGATTCTCGCGGGCAAATTTGTCGTTGTGGTCGACGACATATTTATAGGCGTCGGCCCAGTTGCCCCAGTCGGATGCGTCGGTCTGCAATTGATCCAGTGACAGGCTGAGCGCGTAGTCGATGCGCCGGATCGCGGTGCGGGCCTCGTCGCGCTCCAGTGCGCCGAAGCTCGGCAGCAGCACGAAGTGCTGGACGGCCCACTGGACGGCGCCAAGCGCAATAAACAGTCCGGCCAGAAGTGCGCCAATCTTGGGACGAATTTTCATGCAGGTGACTGGTTCTTCAGGACTAACCAAAACAATAAGTTAAATGCCGGCGCGCGCGGGATTCATCCCCGCAAGCTTTGCGACCGTACGCCAACCACCGCCCGGTCGATGAGGGCTGCGTCACGGAAATTTCCGGGCCATCGTGATGAATCTCTACAGATTCATAGGCGTCAGATGGTTTCGGCATAGGGCCCACGGGCGCCACTTGAGCCGTTGTAGAACCGCGGGTAGGGTGCCCCGGGAAAGAGGCGCGGATGTCGCTGGTGCGGGGAGATCCAGGGGATGCCGACTTTGATCGTGCCACCGCGGTTTTGCGGCCCACCGGGCTGTGCCAACGGCGGCTACCTGAGCGGCCTGTTCGCAGCCTGCCTGCCTTCGCTGTCGCGCATCCGGCTGGTGCGCGCGGTGCCGATCGGCCGCCCGCTGCGCATCGAGAATCGCGGCGCCCAGCACTACGAATTGCTGGACGGCGAGCAGACGATCGCGCTGGCTGAACCCGGGACACTGACGCTTGCCATCCCCAAGCCGCCGGATTATCTGCAGGCGATCGAGGCTTCGCGCCGCTATATCGGCTTTGGGCGGCACCCGTTCCCCAATTGTTTCGTGTGCGGGCCGGACCGCGGCCACGGCGACGGCTTGCGCATCTTTGCCGGCGCGGCCGAGGGCCTGGTCGCGGCACCGTGGATTCCGGATCTGTCGGTCGCTGAGCCGGACGGCAAGGTGACGGCGGCGGTGATGTGCGCGGCGCTCGATTGCCCGGGTTATTTCGCCGCCCGAAGCGATGGCGTCCCGATGCTGCTCGGCGAATTCACCGCCCACATCGACCGGCGGGTCCATGCCGATGCCCCCTGTGTGCTGGTGGGCTGGCAGATGAATGTCAGCGGCCGCAAATACGAAGTGGGAACGGCGCTGTTCGACGGCAACGGGCAGCTGTGTGCGCGAGCGCAGGCGCTGTGGATCGAACCGCGCGCCGCCAGGGAGCCATGACTCCCGGGCCAAAATTTTGCGACGCCAAAAAACCTTAATTGGCGATCCGTGCGGCCCGAGCGATAATGGCGCAGACGCAGAAAATGACGGGCTCTGCAGCCCGCGCAACCGCAAATGTCCGCCGTGCTTTGACGAGTAGCGGCAATTTCAACAAGGAACTGGAAAATGAATGCAGCAGGCAGGTTGGGGAAGTTTGGAATAGCGCTCGGGCTGATTACCGGCCCGATGCTGGCGGGCGTGGTCCTGGCTGACAACAGCCAGCCGCCGCCAATACCGACTTGCGACAAAAAGATAGGCACGCTCGCGGTGACCGAGCCGCAGATGCAAAATCCGTGGTGGACGGCGATGGGACTGGATTCCCCGGCGGCGCTGATCAAGGTATACGTCTCTGAGTCCAAGTGCTTTACGCTGGTCGACCGGGGTAAAGGTCTGCAGGCAGCGCAGGCCGAGCGGCAGCTCGCGGCCAGTGGCGAGGAGCGCGTCGGCTCCAACATCGGCAAGGGCCAGATGAAGGCGGCCGACTATGTGCTGGTGCCCGATATCGCCAATCGCAATGCCAATTCCGGTGGCACCAACGCCGGCGGCATGCTCGGCGGTTTGTTGCCGCACGGCATCGGGGCGCTGGTGGGCGGCATCAGCCTGAAGAGCAAGACTGCCGACGTGGTGCTGACGCTGACCGACGTGCGCTCGACAGAACAGGTGGCGCTCGAACAGGGACACGCCAAGAAGACCGATTTGGGCTGGGGGGCCGGTGGCGGGGCCTTCTTTGGCGGCTTTGCCGCCGGTGGGGCGAGTAGCTACGCCAACACCGAGATTGGCCAGGTGGTGGCGATGGCGTACCTCGATGCCTACACCAAGATGGTTGCCGAACTGAAGAACCAGGCGCCCGATGCCAAGGCCGATAACGTCCAGCAATCGGTCACCATGAGCAAGCCCGGCAAGATGTACGCCGATTCAAACCTGAAATCTGCGGTGGTGCGCGACCTCGATCCCGGGATGACGCTGTACCCGACCGGGGACAAGATGGGCGTGTGGTGGAAGGTCACCGATGAGCTCGGCAATGCAGGCTGGGTAGTCTCGACCTCGTTCCAGCTAGCGAAGTAAATCCGGCAACCTCGGGTCCGCGGGCAACCGCGGACCCGTTGGCAATCGCCGCGTACCGATTACGGCCGGCGCCGCCAGGCGCCGAGTCCGAGCGCGACGCCGCCTAACGCCGTGGCCCAGCCCGGCCACGCCGGATAGAGCGCAAGGCCCACCCACAGCAATCCGGCCACGGTGAGCAAGCCGCCGCTGATCAAAATGTCGCGGCGTAATGCATCGCGCGCCGCACTGCGCTGCAACTTCTCGATTGCTTCGCTTTGCACCGGCACGCGCAGCGGCCCGTGCCGTGACTGCTCGATCAGTCGCGTCAGCAGCGGCGGCAGTGCACGGGCGATCTCCAGCACGTCGGGCAGCTGGCGGCGCGCACTGCGCCACAATGCCAGCGGACCTCGTTGCTCGCGCATCCAGCTGCGCAGCACCGGTGTCGCGGTCTGCCAGATATCGAGCTCCGGGTACAGCTGGCGGCCGAGGCCTTCGACGTTCAGCAAGGTCTTTTGCAGCAGGATCAGTTGCGGCTGGATCTGGCCATCGAAGCGGCGCAACGCCTCGAACAGGCGCAGCAGCACCTTGCCGAAGGAGATCTCCTTCAGCGGCCGGTTGAAGATCGGTTCACAGATCGTGCGCACCGCGGATTCCATCTCATCAATGCGCGTATCGGCCGGCACCCAGCCGGCCTGCACGTGCAGTTGCGCGACCCGGCGATAGTCGCGATCGAAGACCGCGAGAAAATTCTCGGCCAGGTGCCGCTGATCGCCCAGGTCGAGCGAGCCGACGATGCCGAAATCAACCGCGGCGTAGCGCGGCTGCCGCGGATCGTCGATCAGCACGAAAATATTGCCCGGATGCATGTCGGCATGAAAAAAATTGTGGTGAAACACCTGCGTGAAAAAAATCCGCACGCCGTTTTCCGCCAGCCGCCGCATGTCCGTACCGGCGGCGCGCAGCCGCTCCAGATCCGAGATCGGCACGCCGTGGATGCGCTCCATCACCATCACGTCGGCGCGGCAGTAATCCCAGTGGACTTCCGGCACGTACAGCAGTGGCGAGTCGGCAAAATTGCGGCGCAGCTGCGAGGCATTGGCCGCTTCGCGCATCAGGTCCAGTTCATCCAGCACGGTCTTTTCATACTCGCGCACCACCGCCACCGGCCGCAGCCGGTGCGCTTCGGGCCAGTAGCGCTCGGCCAGTCGCGCCAGCGTGCGCAACACTTCGATGTCGCGGCTGATCACCTGATGCATGCCCGGGCGCAGCACCTTGACGATGACCTCGCGGCCGTCGCGCAGCTTTGCCACGTGCACCTGGGCAATGGAGGCGGCCGCGAGCGCGTTGTCTTCAAAGGCACTGAACAGCTCGGCGACGGGCCGGCCAAAGGCTGCTTCGATCGCCGAGCGCGCTTCGCTCCCGGCAAACGGCGGCACCTGGTCCTGCAGCTTGGCCAGCTCATCGGCGATGTCCACGGGCAGCAAATCGCGCCGCGTGGACAGCGCCTGGCCAAACTTCACAAAAATCGGCCCGAGTTCTTCCAGCGCGAGGCGCAGCCGTACCGCGCGCGGCGCCTGGCGGCGGCGCTGGAACCAGCACCAGGGCGACAGCAGGAACCAGAAGCGCAGCGGACGGTAAAGGTGCGTAGCCCGGACGAATTCATCGAGGCCGTGGTGGACCAGGACCCGCTGAATCTGGATCAGCCTGCCGATGACCTTTGGCTTCATGGGCTGGCGGGCCGGCGCGGCGACAGTGCGGCGGCGCGCCGCTTGAGGTAATCGGCCTGCGCGGCGAGACGCTCGAGCCGCTCGCGCAGCAGATCGACGCCGTGCAGGAACTGCTCCGCTTCCGCCTGCGGAACCAGTACCGCGCTCTCGTGGGCGAGGTACTCCGCGCCGCTGCGCACGACCGCAGCGGTTGCCTCCCGGCCCCACACCAGGGTCGTGCGGGCCGCGCGCGCGAGCAGGTGAGCACCGATCGGGCCGAGCAGCGTGCCGAGGCCCGCTTCCAGATCAGGTCGCAGCAACCGCGCCAGCTGCTGGAACTGCTGGGCAATCTGCCCATCGCCGCTGATCGTAAGCTGCAAAGCGGCAAAATCCGGTGTCTGCTCCTCACGCAGCATCGCCATCAGTGACAGTGGTCCGCCGCGAATGCCCGCGTCGGCCGCGCGCGGCTCGCCGAGTTGTACCGTAAGGCGCGTGTCGGTCGCGGCGATATTGATCGCGAACGGCAAAGTCGTGCACTCGACGCACAGCGCCCGGCCGGCAAGTTCCGCGCACAGTTCACGGGCCCGAGGCGAATCCTCCAGGCCGCGATCCAGCATGCGCTGTAACAGTCCGGTGAGCATTCAGCTGCGGTAGCCGCGGTGCACGGCGACGATGCCGCCAAGCAGGTTGTAGTAGCGGCACTGCTCGAATCCAGCCTCGCTCATCATGGCCTTGAGCGTTTCCTGGTCGGGATGGCGGCGGATTGATTCGGCCAGATAGCGGTAACTGTCGGCGTCACGCGTTACCAGGCGACCCAGCGCCGGCAGCACGCTGAACGAATAGGCATCGTACAAGGCACTGAGCGTGCTGTTCACCGGCTTGGAGAATTCCAGGACCAGCAGCTGTCCGCCCGGGCGCAGCGTGCGCCACATGGCGCCAAGCGCCTTGCGCTTGTCGGTCACGTTGCGAAGGCCAAAGCCAATGGTGACGCAGTGGAAGCTCTGATCAGCGAACGGCAGGCACTCGGCATCGGCCTGCACATAGGCGACGTTGCCGGCCACGCCGCCGTTGATCAGCCGATCACGCCCGTGCCGCAGCATGGCCGAATTGATGTCGCTCAGTATCACGAGGCCCGTGGGTCCCACCTGGCGCGCCAGTCCCGCGGCGAGGTCGCCGCTGCCGCCGGCCACCTCGAGCGCCCGGTCGCCGGCGCGCAGGCCGGTTAAGGACAACGTGAAGCGTTTCCACAGCCGGTGCGCGCCGCCGGACATCAAATCGTTCATCAGATCGTAGTGCGGGGCGACCGAGTCGAACACCGCCCGAACACGCCCGGCCTTTTCTTCCCAGGGGACCTGCTCGTAGCCGAAATCGGTGCTGCGCGGTTCGGTGCTGCTCATGGAGTGCGAAGGCAACGGATCAATGATCGGCTCATTCTATGGGGCTGCGGCAGGCGACGCGAACATCGGCCAGGGCGTCTGCTGCACCGCTCTTTCGGAGGCCAGGTCGGGGCCGCACCCGCGATGCGCCGCGAACCGCGAAAAAAATACGAGACTTTCGGGTTGCAACGCCTGGCGCCGGTTGCGTCGCACGCCTGACTCGGCAGCCGCGCCATTCAGGCGTGCGCGTTTTGATTCCCTGCGGAAATTGTATGCGGCGCAGTAAGAAAGTGCCTGAAAAACAGGCTGACAAAAGTTACAAAGTGGTAGCAATTCGTCGCCAGTTCCATAAGAATCCCAACCCGGTTGCAGCCCTGAAAGGGGCTCGACCAATGGGGGTCTTGTGAAGATTTGGCCGGGTGCATAACCCGGCCTTTCTTTTTTTGGCGCGGATCACCGTTAGGTGCGCCTAGGGCGTTGCATCCCGTAAGTGACCTGCCTGCGCCAGACGTTGCAGGTAGCGCTGCCAGTTCTCCTGCTGATGTTCGCCGAGTTCGCGCAGTTACTGCCAGGTATACAGACCGGTGTTATGGCCATCGTCGAAGATCAGACGAATCGCGTAATGGCCGATGGGCTCGACCTCCCGGATGCCTACTTTCTCCTTGCCGGTGACCAGCAGCGGTTCCCCGTGGCCGTGACCCTGCACTTCAGCGGACGGCGAGTTCACGCGCAAGTACTCGAACGGCAGCTCGTAGTGCCGGCCGTCGTTAAAGCTGACAATCAGCGTGCGG
>DASWBL010000268.1:0-13270 GCA_036390615.1 Steroidobacteraceae bacterium
CAAGGAGCCCGATGATGTGGTGGCCGCGGTGGAGTCGGCGTTAGCCGAGCGCAAACCGAAGCTGCGCTACATGGTGGTGCCCGACGCGGAGCAGGCCCAGGTCACGATCAAGGCCCAGATCGAGCAGCTCGTTCAACTCAATGAAGGGCAGCCGTACACCTACGATCGTGCGGCGCTCATCAAGATGCTTGATAGCGCGCTCGTAGGGGCACGACCGCGATCGAAGTGACTGCGCCATTGAGACAATTCACTTTCTTGTCCCGAAATTCACCAATCGTGTCATTCGACCGGCCGTCAGATATCGAGGTTCATCACCGCTAGTGCGTTTTTCTCGATGAACTCGCGGCGCGGCTCGACCTGATCGCCCATCAGCGTCGTGAAGATTTCATCGGCCGCCACTGCGTCGTCAATGCGCACCTGCGTCAGGCGGCGAGTCGCGGGATTAATAGTGGTGTCCCACAACTGATCGGGATTCATTTCACCCAAGCCCTTGTAGCGCTGGATCGACTGCCCCTTGCGGGCCTGATCAAACAGCCACTTGATCGCGGCCTTGAAAGAGCCGACTTCGACCTTGTCGGCGCCGCGTGACACGCTCGCCCCGGGGCCGATCAGGCCGACCAGGGTACGGCCCAGATCCACGATGCGCCGGTATTCGGCCGAATCAAAAAATTCACGCGGCAGCTGCTTGTCGGTAATGCTGCCATGCTCGGTGCGATGCACGATCACCCGCGCCGAGTGGCCGTCACTCGCGGGCCGCACTTCGACCCGGTAGCTGCGCTCGCCGTCGTTGACGGCGTGGAGACTCCGTTCGAGGTTCGCGCACCAGCCCTGCAGGAAACTCGGGCGATCGAAATCCTGCAGCGACACCTCGGGCTGGTAGATCAGCTGATCCAGCAGGCGCGCGTCATAGCGTCGCGCCCAGCGCTGGATGATCGCCTGCACTTCCATGTAGCGTCGCGCCAGCAGCTCGAGCGACGAGCCGGTCAGCGGCGCAGCTTGGGCACTGACCTGCAGCGCGGCGTCATCGAGCGCGCTGGAGAGCAGCAGTGCGTTCAGTTCGCCCTCGTCCTTGACGTAGACTTCCTGCTTGTTGCGCTTGACCTTGTACAGCGGCGGCTGCGCGATGTAGATATGGCCGCGCTCGATCAGCAGCGGAATTTGCCGGTAAAAGAAGGTCAAAAGCAATGTGCGAATGTGCGAGCCGTCGACGTCGGCATCGGTCATGATGATGATGCGGTGGTAGCGGAGCTTGGCGATATCAAAATCGTCGCGGCCGATGCCGCAGCCGAGCGCCGTGATCAGCGTGCCGACTTCCTGCGACGCGAGCATCTTGTCGAAACGTGCCTTTTCGACGTTCAGGATCTTGCCCTTGAGCGGCAGGATCGCCTGTGTGCGCCTATCCCTGCCCTGCTTGGCTGAGCCGCCGGCCGAGTCGCCCTCGACGATGAAAATCTCGGACAGCGCCGGATCCTTTTCCTGGCAGTCGGCGAGCTTGCCGGGGAGACCCGCGATATCGAGTGCGCCCTTGCGGCGGGTCATATCGCGGGCTTTGCGCGCCGCCTCGCGCGCGCGGGCCGCTTCAATGATCTTGGCGACGATCGCCCGTGCTTCCTGCGGTCGCTCGAGCAGGAACTCGCTGAGCTTGTTGGCTACGGCGGTTTCGACAAACCCCTTGACCTCGGAGGACACCAGCTTGTCCTTGGTCTGCGAGGAGAATTTCGGATCCGGCAGTTTGATCGAGAGGATCGCGGTCAATCCTTCGCGCGCATCGTCACCGCTGGTGGCAATCTTTTCCTTCTTGCCGAAGCCTTCCTTTTCAATGTAATCATTCAGCGTGCGCGTCAGCGCCGCGCGAAATCCCGACAGGTGCGTGCCGCCGTCTTTTTGCGGGATATTGTTGGTGTAGCAGTACATGCTCTCCTGGTACGAGTCGTTCCACTGCAGCGCGACCTCGACCGTTGTGGTCCCTTCCTGGGTCCGAAACCAGAACACCGACTCGTGGATCGGCGTGCGGCTGCGGTTCAAATGCTTGACGAAAGCCTTGAGGCCGCCTTCGTGTGCGAACACGTCGTGCCGGTCCTCGCGCTCATCCACCAGCTCGATGCGCACGCCTGCGTTGAGGAACGACAGCTCGCGCAGCCGGTTGGCGAGCGTGTCGTAGTTAAACTGGATGTGCGAAAAAATCTGGGCCGAAGGCTTGAAGCGGATGGTTGTGCCGCGCTCCGACGAGGGGCCGGTCACCGCCAGCGGCGCGAGCGGTTCGCCCAGGTGGTATTCCTGCTTGTGCATCATCCCGTCGCGGCAGATCGTCAGCTGCAATACATCCGACAGGGCATTGACCACCGAGATACCAACGCCGTGCAGGCCGCCGGAGACCTTATAAGAGCTGTCATCGAACTTACCGCCCGAGTGCAGCACGGTCATAATCACTTCAGCGGCCGAGCGGCCCTCGTCGGGGTGTATATCCACCGGAATTCCGCGGCCGTTGTCATAAACCGTCACCGACTCATCGGCGTGGATGGTCACCAGGACCCGGTCGCAATAGCCCGCCAAAGACTCATCAATGGAGTTGTCTACGGCCTCAAAAACCATGTGGTGCAGACCGGTCCCGTCATCGGTGTCCCCGATGTACATCCCGGGTCTTTTGCGCACTGCATCAAGTCCCTTTAAGACCTTGATTTTACTGGAATCATAGACGTCAGTCTGGGTCATGCTTTGGCCTTCATATCCTGTGGATCATTATAGCCTTTCGACGCGTCCTTGTTCCACGTGAAACGCCCTCTGCACGGACCCAAAACGCGTGCTTTCCGACTGCAGCGAAGTGACGATCAGCTGCCCCTGAACCGCCCTCACCTCCTGGATCAAGGCATCGGTATGAGCGGCATCCAACTCGGCCGCCGGGTCATCGAGCAAGAGTGTCGGCGGGCGGCGTCCGCGGTCTGCAACCAGCCGTGTCAATGCCAGGACCAGGGCTGCACCCAGTAGTTTTTGCTGGCCGCGCGACAGGACTTCCCGCGCCGTGCGTCCATCCACGCGAAGCAGGACATCAAAGCGCTGCGGTCCGACGCCGGTCGTGCCGCGCTCCAGGTCGCGGATCCTGTGCAGCGCGAGGGACTCGGCCAGTGAGTGATCCTGGGCCCAGCCCCTGAAATGCCCCAGGGTCAGCGGCTCGCCAAGCAGGTTTTTTACGGACTGCTGCCAGTAAGGCGCCAGCTCGCCCAGCACCCGGACGCGGGCCTCGGTCAGTGCTTCGCCCAGCCGGACGAAACTCTCATCCCAGGGCTCAGCGGGCTGCTGCTGCCGCAAAGCCGCATTGCGCTGCTTGATGACCTTAGAGAACTCCGCCCAGGTGCGACCAAAGCCTGGTTCCACGTGGAACACGCCCCAGTCGAGCCACCGGCGCCGGTAAACCGGTCCTTCCTCCACAAGGCGGTGGATGCCGGGATCGACCGCCTGCACCGGGAAGATCTCGGTCAGGTCGGCCAGCGACTTCACCGGTTCGCGATCGATGCGGGCGCTTACGCCCGCGACCCGGTCAAAGCCGAATCCTAAGCTGTGCCCCGGCTCGCCGTCGGTTTGGCCCAAAACCTGTAGGCGAGTGGCCTCGTGGCGGATCAGTCGCTCGGTCAACCGGGTCCGAAACGATCGGCCGCGACCCAGCAGGTAAATGGCCTCAAGAATGGAAGTTTTGCCCGAGGCGTTCGGGCCGACCAAAAGATTGACGGCGGGATCGAGTTCGATTTCGAGCTGCCGGAGGCAACGAAGGTCCTCCACCTGCAGCCCGAGCAAACTCATGCGGGAGGGCGCTTCAAAGACGCATCGGCATGACTACAAACTTGACCGAGCTGTCGCCGGGCGTGCGGATCAGGCAGCTGCTGTTGGCATCGGTCAGACCGACCTCAACCGTATCCGCATCGATCGCGGCCAGTGCCTCGAGCAGGTAGGTGACATTGAATCCGATCTCCACTTCCTCGCCTTCAAAGCTGACCTCAACCTGATCTTCCGCTTCCTCCTGCTCAGGGTTATGCGCCTGGACCGTCAGCAGGTTGGGGGCGAAGGTCAGCCGGACACCCCGGTATTTCTCATTCGACAGGATCGAGGTGCGTTGCAAGGCCTGCCGCAGCGCATCCCGGGCCCCTGCCATGATCCGGCTGGGCTTGGAGGGGACGACGCGGCCATATTCCGGGAACTTGCCGTCAATTAGCTTCGAAGTGAAGCGAATGTCGCCGATCTGCGCTCTAATGTGATTTGAACCGATCGTTAACTCCAGATCACCGTCGCCGACCAGAATCCGCTGCAGCTCAAGCACCCCTTTGCGCGGCAAAATCACCTGTTGAGAGCCCTTGACTGCTTCAGTGAGCTCCGTTTCGGCGAGTGCCAACCGGTGGCCATCAGTCGCGACCGCCCGCAATTTCTTGCCTTCGGTCTCGAGCAGCGTGCCATTCAGGTAATAGCGGACATCCTGCTGCGCCATCGAAAAGTGCGTCTTGTCGATCAGCCGCCTGCCGGCCGCGCGGGTCAGGCGCAACACCTGCCCGGCATTGATGTCATCGATGACGGGAAATTCACTCGCCGGCAGCGTCGACAGCGTGAAGCGGCTGCGTCCGGCGCGAAGCACGACTTTCTCCGCGTCGCGCGTCAGCGTGACGGTGGCTTTTTCCGGCAGCGTGCGCACGATGTCGAGGAGCTTGCGTCCCGGCACGGTAATTTCGCCGGCCTGCTGCACCGACACTGCACTAGCGGCCACGAGTTCAACTTCCAGGTCCGTGCCAGTCACGCTCAGCCGCTCGTTGCGCGCGCTTAAGAGCACGTTCGCCAGCACCGGCATGGTTTGCCGGCGCTCGACCACGCCCATGACACTTTGCAGTGGTGCAAGCAGATTTTCGCGGCTGGCCGAGAGTTTCATGGCGGGGGCATCCTTCAGATAAAAATTATAAAATCTTTATAGATCGAGAAAAGATTATTGTGATTATTAGACCTGTGAGAAGCGGGGACAACCGCTTTTCGCATCGAATCGCTGCAGCGGCAACTTAAATTCTGTGTGACGAAAACAGTGGGTAAGGTACCCCACGGCCTGTGGATCGGTTGTGCGTAATCTTATCCCCAACTCTATCGACAGGATGCTAACCGTTAACCAGCCAGGGTTCTTAACAGGTTGGTGTAATCTTCCTGAACGCGCTGTTCGCCTTCGCGAAGTTCCCGGATCCGGCGGCAAGCGTGAATGACCGTGGTGTGGTCGCGGCCACCGAAGGCATCGCCGATCTCTGGCAAACTGTGATTGGTCAGTTCCTTGGCGAGTGCCATGGCGATCTGCCGCGGCCGCGCCACCGAGCGGCTGCGGCGCTTGGAGAGCAGGTCGGCGACGCGCAGTTTGTAGTAATCGGCGACCGTCTTCTGGATATTTTCAACCGTCACCAGCCGCGCCTGCAGCGTGAGCAGATCCTTGAGGGCTTCCTTGGTGAATTCGAGCGTAATCGGCTGACCGGTAAAGCGCGCATTGGCAGTCACGCGGCGCAAGGCACCCTCGAGTTCGCGCACGTTGGAGCGGATTCGCTTGGCGATGAAAAACGCTACTTCTTCCGGTAATTCCACGCCATTGGCAAGTGCCTTGCCGATCAGGATCGCGACGCAGGTTTCCAGTTCCGGCGGCTCGATCGCCGCCGTCAGGCCCCAGCCGAAGCGCGACTTCAGTCGCTCCTCAAGTCCGTCGACCTCTTTCGGATAGCGGTCGCAGGTCAGAATCACCTGGTGCTGGCCTTCGATCAGCGCATTGAAGGTATGGAAGAACTCTTCCTGGGAACGCTCCTTGCCGGCGAAGAACTGGATGTCATCGATCAGAAGCGCATGCAGCGAGCGATAGGTGTTCTTGAATTCGTTGATTGTATTGTGTTGCAGGGCCCGCACCATTTCGCCGACGAAGCGCTCTGAATGCACGTAGGCCACGCGCGCCTGCGGATTGCGCTCGCGGATCACGTGCCCGATGGCATGCATCAGGTGCGTCTTGCCGAGGCCGACGCCGCCGTAGATGAATAAGGGGTTGTAGGCGAGGCCCGGATTTTCGGCCACCTGCATCGCCGCGGCCTTGGCAAACTGGTTGCTCTTGCCTTCGATAAAGCTGGCAAAAGTAAAGTCACGGTTAAGGCGCACACCGAGTGCCGCCTGAGGCGCCGGCTCAGCGCCGCCCGCGGCCGGCGCGACAGCCTCGGGCGTTTTTGAACCGACTTCCAGCACCACGCTCCTCGGCGTTGCACTGTCATCAGCAAGCAGAAATTCCTCGATACGGCCGAGCAGGTGAGTGCGCACCCAGTCGACTGCGAAGCGATTGGGCGCGAGCAGCCGCAGGCCGTCACCGGATTCGACCGCCTGCAGCGGCCGCACCCAGGTGTTGAACTGCTGCTCGGGCAACTCGCCTTCAAGCGCCGACAGACAACGAGACCACAGCGACGCCTCCATGAGGCCGCCCCTCCTGACGATACAAGCCTTTAATCCCCGCTTCCGCGCCGCTGCATTATCCGCCGTTCGACGACGGGAAAAGGGGGGTGGAGTCTATACCCACCGCTGGCCGCCGTCGAAGCAGCCGCGAGGGAAACCTGGCCTTGGGCCAGCGCGCAGCGCGGCTCAGTCCAGGCGCGGGAACCGCGCCAGGGCTTCCTGTTCGCCAAGCGACTGGTCATTGCGGACGTATTGCCGGCTCGCGTCGCGCAACGGCTGGAAATCCCAGCTCTGGTACCGGCCCTGACGCAGCGCCGCGTAGACCAGGCGCCGGCGCTCCTGGCTGGCGAGCACCTCCGCGTGCAGCTTCTGCAGCTTCCAGCGCCGTTCAACCTCGGCGCGAAATTCGGCCACCAGCGCCGACTGGCGCGCGTCGCCCGCCAGATTCGCCAGCTCGTCGGGATCCGCCGTCAGATCGTAGAGCTGGTCCGGATCGGCGGGGCAATGCACGAATTTAAAGCGCCCGCGGCGGATCATGACCAGCGGCGCGATGGCGCCCTCGGCGAGGTATTCGCCGATGACTTCGGTGGCGCCGGGCTTGCCGCCTTCGAGTGCCGGCAACAGGCTGTGCCCGTCGGGCGGCGCCGCGTAGTCCGGTGCGCGGCCGTCACCGGCCAGTTCCGCCAGCGTTGGCAAAATGTCGAGGAGCGAGGCGCTGGCGGCCACGCGGCGAGCTGCAAACCGGCCGGGTGCGTGCACTAGCAGCGGAATACGGCAGGCTGGCTCGAAGAAATTCATTTTGTACCAGAGACCGCGCTCGCCGAGCATGTCGCCGTGGTCGGCGAGCAGCAGCACGACGGTGTTGGCGTCGAGCTCGGCCGCGCGTAGCGTGCCTAAGATCGCGCCGACCTGGTCATCGATATACGAAACCGCCCCGAAATAGGCGCGCCGCGCCGCGCGAATCTGCGTTTCAGTCGGCGTGACCAAGTCGAGGCCAATCACGTGGCGCAAGCGGCGCGAGTGCGGATCTTCGTTCCCTGCAAGCGATGCGACGCGGGGTAATGAGATATCGCTGTCCCGGTAGCGGTCCCAGTAGGGCTGCGGGATCACGTACGGATCGTGCGGGTGCGTCATCGACACCACGAGACAGAACGGACGCTTATCGTTCCCGCGGCCGATGTCAAAGAGCTTGCGACGCGCGGCAAATACCACCTCATCGTCGAAATCGATCTGGTTGGTGCGCGTGCAGGGACCTGCCTGCGTGACGGAGTCCATGTTGTGGTACCAGTCCGGCCGCTCTTCGAACCGGTTCCAGTCCGGGGTCCAACCAAAGTCGGCCGGGTAGATGTCAGTCGTGAGCCGTTCCTCGAAGCCATGCAGTTGGTCGGCACCGCAAAAATGCATCTTGCCGCTCAGCGCTGTCTGATAGCCGGCCTGCCGCAGGTAGTGGGCGAAAGTCGGCACCTGGGCAGGAAACTCCGCGGCGTTGTCGTAGCCGCCGATCTTCGAGGGCAGCTGACCGGACAGCCACGAGAAGCGCGACGGCGCGCATAGCGGGCTGTTGCAGTAGAAAGATTCGAACACCACCGATTGCTCGGCCAGGGCATCGATGTGGGGCGTCTTGGCGATCTGGCCGCCAAAGGCGGAAAGGGCACCGGCCGTCAGCTGGTCGGCCATCAGCACGAGCACATTTGGGCGGTCACGCATAGCGTCGGGATAGTACGTGCGCCTTTGCGCGGCGGCCACAGCCCCGGTCGGGCCGCGTACCGCAAGGTTGCCGATATCTGTTGACACCCCGCCTACCGATTCGTAACCTGCCCGGCCGTTTTTCGGTCAATTTTCAGGCGCTTGAATCATGAAACGTACTTACCAGCCGAGCAAAGTGCGCCGCGCCCGGACGCACGGATTTCGTGCCCGGATGGCGACGAAGAATGGCCGCAAGGTGCTGGCCCGCCGTCGCGCGAAGGGCCGTAAGCGCCTGACGCCCTGAGCAATTTAAATGGGCGCCGGCACGCCAGGGGCGGCTGCGGTGCGCCGGTTGCGGTTCAAGCCCGGCCAGCGGATGCGGCGGCCGGTTGAATTCCAGGCCGCCTACCGGGCAGGCCAAAAATTCGGCAACGAGTTCTTTTCGGCGAACGTGCGCCCCAATGGCCTGGCGCAGGCCCGGCTCGGCCTGTCGATCGCGGCGCGGACGGTAGGCAACGCGGTCGCCCGCAACCGCCTGCGGCGACTGGTGCGGGAGAGTTTCCGACTGCTGCAGCATGAGCTGCCGGTTGCCGATATCCTGATCGGCGCGCGCAGCCCGGCGCGCACCGCCGCGGCGGCGGAACTACGCGCCGGACTTGAACGTCTGTGGAAGAAGATCATCTCCGAATGCGTACGCTCATCCGCTACTTGATCCGCGCCTACCAGATCGGCCTAAGTCCGCTGCTGGGACCGCGCTGCCGCTTTTATCCGAGCTGCTCCCAGTATGCGCTGGAGGCTGTCGAGCGCCACGGTGTGCTGCGCGGCTCATGGCTCGCTGTGCGGCGCATCGGTCGCTGCCATCCGTGGCATCCCGGCGGCGTCGATCTGGTGCCGCAGCCCTGCAGTGCAAAGGTTCCTCATGCCCACGACTTTTAACCTTCGGTTTTTCCTCTGGGCGGCGCTCGGCCTCGCACTGCTCGTCAATGTCGAGATGTGGCTGCACGATTATCCGCCGCCGGCCCCAGCGGTAACGGCACCGCCCGCCGCTGCCTCCAGCGGCAAAGCACCGAGCCTGGACGGCAGCGCGCCAAGTGCCGCGGCCGCACCGGTTGCAGCTGCGCCGGCCGCACCGGCGGCGCCGGCCATTGCGACTGCGTCACCGCCGCTCGCAACCGAGCCGGGCGACGGGATCGTTCGCGTACGCACGGACGTACTCGATCTCGATATTGGCCTACACGGTGCGGAACTTCGGCGCGCGGATCTGCCGGGGTACCCGGTGCACAAAAACCAGGCTGAAGTCATACGGCTGCTCAATCGCGACAGCCCAGGTTCGCTGTTCGTCCTGCAAAGTGGATTGCTCGCCTCAGGCGGGGACACTGCGCCTGCGCCCACGGCACTTTTCAGCGCACCGCAGAACCAGTACACGCTGGCACCGGGGCAGGATGAACTTCGCGTGCCGCTTTCCTGGACCGACGGCCACGGCCTCTCGGTCACCAAGACCTTCGTGGTCAGGCGCGGCCGCTACAACATCGACGTCGAATCTGCGATCAGCAACGCCACGGCAGCGCCGTTAAGCTTTGCTCCTTATGTGCAGATCCTGCGCAATAACCCGCCGGTAGAGCGTTCTTACTTCAACGTCGACAGCTACTCGTTCAAGGGGCCGGAATACTACAACGGCACCAAGATCGACAAGCTCAAGCTGACCGGCAAGGACGACCAGACGCTGGATCAGTCAGCAGCCGGCGGCTGGCTGGCGGCGCTGCAGCACCATTTTGTCGCTGCCATCGTGCCGCCCGCTGGCACGGTATACCGCTATCAGCTCAGGACCCAGGGCAACCAGTTCCTGCTCTCGGCCACGGGGCCTGCGCAGACGATTGCCGCTGGTGGCAGCGCCAAGATAGCCGATCGCTTTTTCGTCGGCCCGAAGCTGCAAAGCCAGCTGGATGAAACGGGACCGAAGCTGTCGCTGGTGGCCGATTACGGCAAGCTCACCATGGTGGCCGGGCCGCTGTTCTGGCTGCTCGACAAGGTGCACACCATCACCGGCAACTGGGGCGTGGCGATAATCTTTGTCACCTTCCTGCTCAAGCTCGTGTTCTATCCGCTGTCCGAGGCGAGCGGCCGCTCGATGGCCAAGATGAAGGCGCTGCAACCGCGCATCAAGGCGCTGCAGGAGTCCTACAAGGACGAGCGCGAAAAGCTCAGCCGCGCGACCATGGAGCTGTACCAGAAGGAAAAGGTCAATCCGCTGGCCGGCTGCCTGCCGATGATCATCCAGATGCCAGTATTTTTTGCCTTTTACTGGGTGCTGCTCGAGAGCGTTGAAATGCGCCAGGCGCCGTTTTTCTGGTGGATCAACGATCTGTCGTCGCGCGATCCGTTGTACATCCTGCCGGCGATCATGGCGGTGGCAATGTTCGTGCAGTACAAGATCAATCCGCAGATGGGCGATCCGGTGCAGCAGAAGGTCTTCATGATCATGCCCATTGCCATGTCGGTGACGTTCGCTTTCTTCCCGTCGGGCCTGGTGCTTTACTGGGTGACCAACACCGTGCTCTCGATCGCGCAGCAGTGGAACATCAATCGCCGGATCCAGGCCGCCCGCCCGCGCAATTAACGCGGGAAACGATAGTCGCCGCGGCCACTCCGGCCGGACGTGGCGGCATCGGCATCGTGCGCATCTCCGGTGCGCTGGCGTCGAAAATTGCTTTAGCAATGCTTGGGCGCGTGCCGCAGGCACGCGTCGCGACGCACGCCCGCTTTGCCGACGCCGCGGGCTTAAGTCTGGATGAAGGCCTGGCGCTTTACTTCGACGCGCCGGCCTCATTCACCGGCGAAAATGTCCTCGAGCTGCATGGCCATGGCGGGCAGGTGGTGCTCGAATCCCTCATCGAGCGCGCGGTCGAGCTCGGCGCGCGGCGGGCGCTGCCCGGCGAGTTCACGCAGCGCGCGTACCTCAATGGCAAGCTCGATCTGGCGCAGGCCGAAGCAGTGGCGGACCTCATCGACGCCGGCTCGCAGGCTGCCGCGCGCGCCGCTATCCGCTCGCTGCAGGGTGAATTCTCGGCCCGGATCGATGCGCTCGCCGAGCAGCTTACGGACCTGCGCGCCTACGTCGAAGCGGCGATAGATTTTCCGGAAGAAGAAATCGATTTTCTGGCCGACGTCGCGCTGCACGCGCGCCTCGCTGCGGTGCGCGCCGACTTCACGGCGGTCGAGAACGCGGCGCGCCAGGGCCGCTTGCTCAACGAGGGCCTGACCGTCGTGATTGCCGGGCCGCCAAATGCCGGCAAATCAACGCTGCTCAATTGCCTGGCCGGTTACGATGCGGCGATCGTCACGCCGATCGCCGGCACGACGCGCGATGTGCTGCGCGAGCGGGTGCTGATCGGCGGCGTGCCGGTGCTTTTCCTCGATACCGCGGGCTTGCGCAACAGCGAGCATCCAATCGAGAGCGAGGGTATCCGCCGCGCGCACGCGGCGATCGCCCAGGCCGACCGGGTGTTGTTTATCGTCGATGCCGCCACCGATCCAGCGGCAGCCGCCTTCAATGCGCAGCGCGCACAGCTGCCGGCCGGCGTCGCGATCACGCTCTTGCTGAACAAGATGGATCTCGCGCCGCAGATCGCAGCGGTTGCGGGCGTAGATTGCCTTTGCATCTCGGCGCGCACCGGGCAGGGCGTTGCCGAGCTGCGCGAGCACCTGCTTCGAGGTGCCGGGTTTCTAGGCGCCGAGCAGGGGAGCGTCTCGGCCCGGGCACGGCATCTGGCAGCGCTGGCCGAGGCGAAGGCGCACCTGGAAGCAGCGGCGGAGCAGCTCACCGTCGCGCGTGCCGGCGAGCTGGCCGCCGAAGAACTGCGCCGCTCACACCAGGCGCTTGGACTCATTACCGGCCAGACGACCAGCGATGCGCTGCTGGGCCGGATCTTCGCCTCCTTCTGCATTGGAAAATAATCCTGCTTCAACTAAGACCTTAGTTGACAAACTTCGGCAACTCTGGAACTATCTACTAAGAGATTAGTCGGAGTAGCCGTGGACCTTGAACTGACTGACCGCGAAAGCGATGTGATGCGCGTGCTTTGGCACCACGGGCCGAGTCTTGTGGCCGAAGTTCAGGAGCTGCTGGCCGATTCGCTGGCCTACACCACCGTGCTCACGATCTTGCGGATCTTGGAGTCCAAGGGATTCGTCGGTCATTCAAAGGCCGGTAAGGGTTACCGCTACCGGGCGCTGGTCGAGGAACACCGAGCGCAACGCAGCGCACTCGCCCGGCTCACCGACAAACTGTTTCGCGGATCAACGGAGCTGATGCTGGTGCGGCTGATGGAAAATGAGCCGCTGGATCGCAGCCAACGCGAACGACTTCGAAAGATCCTGGCGGACGCACCTGCAGCTGCAAAGCCGCGAGGCAAGCGACCATGATGGAAGCTGCGACTCGGTTACTCCTGGTCGCCACCTTTGTGGCAGCCGCCGCACTGGGTGCGGAGCTCGCCTTGCGCCGGATGCACTTGCCGACGCGCCTGGTGTGGGTACTGGCCGCGGTCGCGAATCCAGCGCTCGCATTGTGGCCGCCCCACATGGAGCACGCCCTTTTCCCGGTAGCGGTCGCGGCCTTCAATGCACCGGCCCATACCACCATGAGCTACCGCTGGCTTTGGCCACTTTGCTCAGGGCTCGCGGCTGCGTGGACACTGGCAGTGGCGCTTCGCCTCGGCCGCCTGATTCGGGGTCGGCCAAAAATTCGAGTTGGCGGTACCGAGTTGGTAGGCACAGACGATTTGGGTCCCGCCGTCATAGGCTTGTTTGCGCCGCGGGTCGTTGTACCGAGATGGTTCAGCGCCTTATCAATCCGCGCCAAGCGTCTCGTGCTTGTGCACGAGCTTGCCCACATCAGAGCGCGGGATTCCTGGGTGCTCGGCGCAACGCTGCTCGGCGCGTTGTCCATGCCATGGAATCCGCTCCAGTGGTGGATCCTCCATCGAACGCGGCGCGCCATCGAGCTTGATTGCGATGAACGCGTTCTGGCGCGAGGAATTCCGGTACGCCGTTATGGCGAAGTATTGATTGACGTGGCAGCGCGTCCGCTCCGCTCGTTGGGACCCGCTTCCGTTGTCTGTGCAACGAGCGACTTTCTCGAACAAAGGATACGCAT
>DASWBL010000269.1:0-33264 GCA_036390615.1 Steroidobacteraceae bacterium
AAAACGTGTAACTCTTTGGCCAGAATAACGGCGCCCAGCTGTGCGGCTTCCTGGTTCCAGTCAGTCTGAATTCCCAACACGTGCATGGCGTCGCTCGGCGTCAGGGCCGCGAGAGCCACCAGACCTTGGTCTGCTAATGCACTGAGCTGACGCATGCCGGCCGGCCCTTTGACCAGATCGCTAACAAGTCTGGCCTCCGTTCCGAGCCCCTCGAGCAGTTGCCGCTGCGCCGCCCCAAGGCGCGCGTCAGCATAATCGCCGCCGCGACGCACTGCGATAAGCCCGGCAAACAAAGGCACGCGGGTCGCGGCTGCCTGGATCCGCAGCGGCGCGAGCAACGCCGGATACTGCAGCGCCATCAAACTGAGCGGAACGGTACGCCGTGGGCCAAGCTGCATTCGCCCGTCCCGGTCGAGGTGCACGTGGCTATCGCCGCCGAGGCCGAAGGTGCGAACGTCCACGGCCTCAACCATCGTTCGCCAACCGCCAATCAGCGCGCCTTCCGCGTTGATGACCGGCATTCCGCCGCTGACGACCGCGATGTCGGTCGTGGTGCCGCCCATATCCGAGACGACGAAGTCGCCGAGTCCGGTGAGAAATTTTGCGCCAACCACGCTCGCGGCGGGACCCGAGAGGATCGTCTCGACCGGGCACTCGCGAGCCACGTCGGCGCGCATCAGCGAACCATCGCCCTTGACTACCATCAGCGGTGCATCGACTGACTCGGCCGCAAGCACGGCACTGACAGCGTCGAGCAATTGACTAATCCGCGGTGTGAGGCGCGCGTTCAGCGCCGCGGTCAGCGCCCGGCGCGGTGCATCCAGTTTGGAGGTCAGCTCGTGGGCACACGTCACGGGCTTGTGGGTCAGCTCGCGAATCAGTTGCCGCAGCTGCAATTCGTGGATCGGGTTGCGCACCGAGAAGGTTCCCGCGACCGCGAACGCTTCGACGTCATCTAGGTGCGCCAAGATTACGGCGCGTGCTGTTTCGGTATCGAGGGGTTCGTGCTGCTCACCGGTCGCGCTGTGTCCGCCGCGGATACGGGCCACAATGCTACCGGCCTGCGCGGTACGCAATCCGGATCGCTCCAGCATCGCTTCGTCAAATCCGATCAGCAAGGTACAGGTCGGACTGAAATGATTTTCGACGACAGCGTTGGTGGCAAGCGTCGTGGACACCGACACCAGGCTGACATCAAAGCGCGTATAAGGCGGGCGCAACTGGCCCAGGATCGCCCGGATAGCGGCGCCCAGACCGACCGACAGATCCTGTGGTGTCGTTAGCGCCTTGGCACTGGCGACCACCTGGGAGCCGTCGCGCACCAGGACTGCATCGGTGTACGTGCCGCCGGTGTCGAGCCCCAGCCACAGACTACCATCGCTTTTTTCAGCGGCTGCCGCGGTCATGCGTGATTATAGGTATGGCGCCCGTCGGCCCACGGTCTGAGCTGGCGCATGAAATATGCTCATCGCGGCAGTGTGGCACTTGCCCGGCGGCGGCAGCAAGTACGCAGTGACCAAGCAAAAAGCCGCGATCGGCGCTAGGCGGGCAGCAAAAGCGGCGACCGGCTGGACAAGCTGCGGCTGGCTATCCATCATCACGGCCGGTCGCTACGCAGGTGCACGCGATGGCAGTTCCGAAATCAATGCGGCAGGTCATCATGTCCGGCCACGGCGGACCCGAGGTGCTGGGGATCGCACCGGCTGCCCCTGTGCCCGAACTGCGCTCGGGAGAGCTGTTGATTCACGTGCAGGCCGCGGGGGTCAATCGGCCGGATCTGTCGCAGCGGCTCGGCACCTATCCGCCGCCACCGGGGGCCTCACCAATCCTGGGCCTCGAGGTGGCCGGCACGGTAGCTGCGCTCGCCGCCGATGTAACCGGATGGACTCTCGGCGCTTCGGTGTGCGCGCTGGTTCCCGGCGGCGGCTACAGTGAGTATGTCGCCGCCCCAGCGGTGCATTGCCTTCCCGTTCCACACGGCCTGACTGCGGTGCAGGCCGCTGCGGTTCCGGAGACTGCCTTTACAGTCTGGGCCAATGTTTTTGACCGTGGCGGACTGAAAGCCGGTGAGTACTTTCTGGTTCATGGCGGTACCAGTGGCATCGGCACCATCGCAATCCAACTCGCCGCAGCGGCAGGCGCCCACGTTCTTACAACTGCCGGCAGCGCAGAGAAATGCTCATTTTGCCGGTCGATCGGCGCCGAGGTAGCGATCGAATACCGCACCGAGGATTTCGTGGCGGCAGCAGTCAAGGCAACCAACGGCAAGGGTGTGAACCTAATTCTCGACATGGTCGGCGGCAGCTATTTGGAACGGAATCTGAAATCTCTGGCCATGGACGGACGACTAGTGCAAATCGCCATGTTGACCGGCAACCGCCCGGAACTAGATCTCGGCCGAATGATGCGCCATCGCCTGACGATTACCGGTTCAACCCTTCGCCCGCGCACCATTGCCGAAAAGGCGGCCATCGCAACTGCAGTGCGCGAGCACGTCTGGCCGCTGCTGGAATCCGGTCGCGTGCGGCCGATCATCTACAAGACCTTCGCACTGCAAGACGTGCAGGAGGCACATCGCGAACTCGAGCGCGGCCAGCACATCGGCAAAATCGTGCTGCTGGTAGATCCGCCGAATTCATAAAAGTCCGGGGCCCCGGCGGCTCACTCGGCTAGGCGGGCTCGCAGGATCTTCAGTTCCCGCCGTCGTTGCGGCGTTGGCTCCGGATAATTGAGCTTCAAGGCGCTGAGTGCATTGACTACCACCTGCGACACGATCAGCCTGGCATTGCGCTTGTCATCGGCCGGCACGACGAACCAGGGCGAGTGCTTAGTGCTGGTCGCCTGCAGACAGTCTTCGTAGGCCTTTGCATACTGCTTCCAGTATTGGCGCTCCTCGATGTCCGCGAGACTAAATTTCCAGTTCTTGGACGGCGCGTCGATCCGCTCGAGGAAGCGCCGACGCTGCTCCTCTTTGGACAGGTGCAGGAAGAATTTAACGATCCTAGTGCCGTTGCGGTACAGATGCTCCTCCAGGTGCCGGATCGACTGGAAGCGCGTCTTCCAGATCTTCCTGCCCTCGCTGTCGCCGGGTACTCCCTCGGTGCGCAACAACTCCGCATGCACGCGGACAATTAGCACTTCTTCGTAGTAGGAGCGGTTAAAGATGCCGATCCGGCCGCGCTCAGGCAGGTTGCGAGTTGTGCGCCAGAGAAAATCGTGCTGCAGCTCCTCGGCACTGGGATGCTTGAAACTGTAAACCTGGCAACCCTGCGGGTTGACCCCGGACATGACGTGGCGGATCGCCCCGTCCTTGCCTGCCGCATCCATTGCCTGAAATATGAGCAATATTGAATACTGATTGGCGGCGTACAGCAGCTGCTGCAGGTCGCTCAGCTGCTGCACATGCTCGTCGAGAAGCTTGCGGTACTGTTTGTCCGACTTATAGGCGGGCTTGACCACCGTCGGCCATTTCTTCAGATCGACTGGCTGCAATTCGCCTACTTGGTAGTCGTCGGTATCCATTTTCATCTTCCGGCGTTTCGCGGCACGAAGGCGCTTGACGATTACTCGACGGTCTTAAAGCTCCTGCCCTCGCGCTTGGCCTGCTTGGCCGCCCGCTTTTCCATCAGCGATTTGGCGGGTTTCTTCTTGGATTCCTTCTTCCGATCTTGACCCTTGCTCATAACTGATCCTCCGGTTAAATGAACGGCGCCGAATACACGTTGGGTGCTGCCCGAATATTCTAAGCAACGGTTCGGTCTTTTACATCAAATCAATGGTCAGCGCGAATCGCCCAGCGCCGCTGGCAAGAATCGCACGGACTAGAAAATGCCCAGACTTAGCCCAGCGGCGAGCGTGGCGCCAAGTTCTTCGCAGCGCGTGAGATCTGCGGCCGGGATGACCTTTTGGCGTAAAATATCCTCGGGTGATTCGGCGTGGGTGCAGACGATCAGCGTCGGCGCGATCGCCCGCAGGCGCCAGCCTGTAGCAATGCGTTCAAGCTGCCGCGCCGCATTCTGACCATCGCTCCCGGCGCAAATCAGCGCGGCGTAAGGCCGGCCATTGAGCCGTTCCAGCACCGGGTAATACGTGCGATCAAAAAAATCCTTGAACAAGCCGGACATGGCGGCAAGATTTTCGGGCGTTGCAAAGACATAGCCGTCCGCAGCCAGCAGGTCTTCGGCCTGCGCCTGTGGCGCTGGCAACACACGGACGGCGATTTGCGCCTGTGTGGCCGCCCCGGCTGCAGCAGCACGCACCATCTGCAGCGTGCCACCCGTTGTCGTGTGATAAACCATGAGCACGGTTTTCATTGGCTGGTTCCGATGATAGATGCTGGCCGTCGACACCGCGGCGGGCGATTCAGCTCTTCGCGGTCCGTACTTTGGCAATGCACCGCAGCCTGGCGGGTATTATCAATTCAATTACTTATAAAATGCGACCTGAACTGGCCTGTTTCAGCCGCGCTGCGCTGCGCCTGCCGTGGCGACTGCCCGGCACCCGGAGTAGGCTAATGCGGCTGGGCCCCAAGTCAAATTGCTATATCCCTGAAGAGGTTCCGAGTGGCATACGACAGCTACCACAAACGATTTATTGGTCAGCACGAACTGGCCCCCGAGACCCAGATGATGGGCTACGGCTACGACGCGAAATTATCCGAAGGGTCGCTCAAGCCGCCGGTTTTTCTGACTTCGACCTTCGTCTTTCGTACCGCACAGGAAGGCAAGGATTTCTTCGACTTCACGGCCGGGCGCCGCGAGCCGCCGGCGGGTCAGACATCCGGCCTGGTTTACTCGCGCTTCAACAACCCAAACCTCGAAGTGCTGGAGGACCGCCTTGCGCTTTGGGAGCGGGGTGAGCTCGGCGCGGTGTTTTCCAGCGGCATGGCTGCCATTTCCACTACGCTGTGGGCCTATCTTCGCCCGCGAGATGTGGTGCTGATGAGCCAGCCGCTGTACGGTGGCACTGAGACTCTGATCGAGAAGACATTGCCTGGCTTTGGCATCCGCAGCGTCAACTTCACCGACGGCTGCGACCCGGCAGCGGTTCAGGCAGCCGCTGTGCGCGCACAGCAACTGGCCACCGAGAACGGCGGCCGGGTGGCGCTGATCATCGCCGAAACGCCAGCGAATCCGACCAACAATCTGGTCGACCTGCAGTTGCTGCGCGAAATATCGGAGCGCATTGGCGCCAATCAGGTCGGCGGCCGACCGCCACTGGCTGTCGACAATACTTTTCTGGGCCCGGTGTTTCAGCACCCGCTGGCGCACGGGGCAGATCTGGTGCTGTATTCATTGACCAAATACGTTGGCGGGCACTCGGATCTGGTGGCCGGCGGCGTGGTCGGCTCGCGTGCCATGGTCACACCAATTCGCGCACTACGCAGCGCTCTTGGCACCCAGCTCGATCCAAACACCGCCTGGATGATCATGCGGTCGATGGAAACGCTGGCGCTGCGCATGGAGCGCAGCGCAGAAAATGCCGCGCGAGTGGCAGACTACCTTCGCTCCCATCCCAAAGTGGCGAACGTCAATTACCTCGGCTTTCTGGATCCGGCCGATTCGCGGGCAGTCGTGTTTCGCCGGCAGTGCGAAAGCCCGGGTTCGACCTTCGGCATTACACTGCATGGTGGTGAGGCCGACGCCTTCCGTGTGCTCGACGGGCTGCAGATCATCAAGCTGGCGGTCAGCCTGGGCGGCACGGAGACTTTGGTATCCCATCCGGCGAGCACGACTCACTCCGGGATTCCAAAGGCTACCCGCGACCGGATCGGGATCACTGATTCACTGATCCGTCTGTCGGTAGGCGTGGAAAATGCGGATGACCTAATTGCAGATCTGCGCCAGGCGCTGGGCTGACAGGGCCCCCGGGCGAGCTCGAGGAATTCGACTTAGGGCGCGGCAGACCGCATTGCAGCGCAGGTTCATTGAGGCAACATGACTACCAGCGTCTTCCAGTTATTCAAGATCGGCATCGGCCCTTCCAGTTCCCACACGGTCGGTCCGATGAAGGCGGCTTTGTCCTTTGCTAAATCGCTGCGCGACGCCGGGCTACTGGAGCGCACTTACGGCGTGCGGGGCGAATTATTTGGATCGCTCGGCGCCACCGGCCGCGGGCACGGCACGGACAAAGCCATCATGCTGGGCCTGGAAGGCGAAGCGCCGGATTCGATCGATCCGGATACGGTAGCGCTGCGGATGCAGAAGATCCGCGATACTAAAAAGCTGGCCATTCTGGGTATTCGGTCGGTCGCGTTTTCCGATAAAGAACATTTGTCGTTTTCGCGCAAGCAGTCCATGCCGTTTCATCCCAATGGCATGCGCCTGCTGGCCAATGATGAGGGTGGCGCGGAATTATTTTCCCGTGGCTACTATTCCGTGGGCGGCGGTTTTGTCGTCACCGAAGAGCAGGCCGCCGCCGGCAGCATTCAGGCCGAACCCGGTCCTGTGCCCTACCCGTTTCGCAGCGGCGCCGATCTGCTGCGGCTATGCCGCGAGCACAAGTTGTCCATCAGCGATCTGGTGCTTGCCAATGAAAGGACCTGGCGCTCCGAGGCGGAGATCCGCTCCGGGCTGCTGCAGATCTGGCAGGTGATGCAGGCGTGCGTGCGCCGCGGCTGTGATCAGGAGGGTGTGTTGCCGGGTCCCATGAAGGTGCGTCGTCGCGCTCCGGAGCTGTGGAGCAAGCTCAGCAATTCTCCGGAAGCCTCGCTGCGCGACCCGCTGACAATATTGGATTGGATCAGCCTGTACGCATTGGCGGTCAATGAGGAAAACGCTGCCGGCGGGCGCGTAGTGACGGCGCCAACCAACGGCGCGGCAGGCATAATTCCGGCGATCATGCACTACTACGCCCGCTTCATTGCCGGAGCGGACGATGACGGAATCACGCGCTTCCTGTTGACCGCCGCCGCGATCGGGGCACTGTTTCTGGAAAATGCGTCGATTTCCGGTGCCGAGGTCGGCTGCCAGGGTGAAGTTGGAGTAGCCTGCTCGATGGCCGCTGGCGCGTTGACGGAAGTCATGGGCGGCACGGTCGAACAGGTTGAGAACGCTGCGGAAATCGGCATGGAGCACAACCTCGGCCTGACCTGCGACCCGATCGGTGGACTAGTGCAGGTCCCCTGCATCGAGCGCAATGCCATGGGCGCTATCAAGGCCCTGAATGCCTCGCGTATGGCGCTGCACGGTGACGGCAAGCATTTCGTTTCTCTGGATAAGGTCATTCACACCATGCGGATAACCGGCCGGGACATGAAGGACAAATACAAGGAAACCTCCCGCGGCGGACTGGCGGTCAATGTAATTGAGTGTTAGGTCAGTGGCAGCGTTGGCCGATGGAGCAATGACGAGTGAATCGCGCGTTTGTCAAGGAATCGGATCAGGACACGGAAACGCTGCCCGAACGGGCGGTAAGTGCGCACGCGAATTTCGTAACGGCTCGGGGATTAGCGCTGCTTGAAGCAAGCGTTCGCGAACTCGAGGCACAGAGGACTGCAGCGCGCAGCCAGGACGACCGAGCAGCTCTGGCGCGCGTTGCCCGGGATCTGCGCTACTTCATAAGCCGGCGCGACAGCGCGCGGTTGATTCAACCGCCAGCGCAGCCAACAGTGGCCCGCTTCGGCGTTGCGGTTACCGTCCGACTGCAGGACGGCCAGGAGCTGCGCTACCGCATTGTCGGTGAAGATGAGGCTGATCCGCGCGCAAGTCTGATTAGCTATGTTTCCCCTATTGCCAAGACGCTGATTGGCGCGACCGTCGGCGCAACAGTTGAGATTGGCGGGCAGCCGGCGCAGATCGTACATCTTGAGTCATGATCGGCAGCGAAAATTGCGGGTTCGCGCTACTATTTCGACGTCAGCAACTGCCTTAGTCGCTGTTGCACCGCCGGCCACTCGTGCCGGGTGATGGCAAAACGCGCTGAGTCGCGGGCGGTGTAATCGGCGGCCAGCCGGTGAGCACGCAGTATTCCTTCGAAGCGCGCCCCAATGCGCTCCATGGCCGTTCGCGACGCCTCGTTGCGCGCGTCGGTATGCAGGCACACGCTTTGCACCTGCCAGCGCTCGAATGCATGGGTCAGCATCAGCGCTTTGGCCTCCGTGTTGACCGCAGTACGAACGGCCGAGCGGGCCAGCCAGGTGTAGCCAATCTCGCATACGTCCGGGTCGAGTCTGCCGTGTAAGGAGTGCCCGGGCGGCCACGACCAGCGCTCAAGATTCCAGAATCGAGTAGAACCGACCACTTCGCCATCCCGTGCCCGGATGGTCACAAATGGGACGGCACTGCCGGCGCGCTGCCAGGCGAGCGCGGTGGCTATGTACTGTGCTGCTTCAGCACGGTTCCGCGGCACGTGACTCCACCGGTATAGCGACGGATCCTGAAGTGCGGCGGCCACCAGTGCATCGGCGTGGTGCTCCCCGAGCGGCTCAAGGCGCACATGTTGGCCCTGCAGGGTCAGGTGTTCAGCTTGCATCTTGACGGGGCAGACTGGGCACGCTGCCGACTATTGCATGTGCTGCCCGCCATTGATGGCGATATTGGCCCCCGTGACAAAAGCAGCCTCCTCGCTAGCGAGATAGGCCACCAGCCCAGCTACTTCTTCCGGCTTACCCAACCGGCCCATGGGGATCTGGGGAATTATCTTGGTGTCCAACACTTCCTTCGGAATGGCCATGACCATCTGCGTGCCGATGTAACCCGGAGATATGGTGTTGATGGTGACGCCCTTGCGCGCCACTTCGAGCGCCAGCGCCTTGGTAAAGCCATGCATGCCCGCCTTGGCCGCCGAATAATTGGTCTGTCCGAAGGCCCCCTTCTGACCGTTGACAGAGGAAATATTGATGACCCGCCCCCAGTTGCGTTCCACCATGCCGTCGCAGACCTGCTTGGTCATGTTGAATATTGAATCCAGGTTGGTGTGAATGACCGCATCCCAGTTGATCTTGTCCATCTTCTTGAAGGTCGTATCGCGCGTGATGCCGGCATTATTGACCAGTACGTCAATTGGCCCGACTACGGCGGTGATCTTGTGAACGCAGCGGACGCAGGAATCCCAGTCAGTCACATCACACTCGTAAGCATGGAAGTCGAAGCCGCGCTGCTTCATCGCGGCAAGCCACTCGTTAGCTTTCTTATTGCCAGGTGAGTAGGTCGTACCAACCCAGTAGCCGAGCGCGGCCAGTTTGATACAGATGGCCTCACCGAGGCCGCCCATGCCGCCCGTTACCAGCGCGGTACGTCGTTTTGCGTTCATTCCCCTGATCCCCTTCTTATTGATGTCTTGTCACAGAAACACTCTGGTTCCGGCCGCTCAGCGTTCCACCGCAAGCGCGACCCCCATGCCGCCGCCAATGCACAGCGACGCCAGGCCCCGCTTTGCGTCGCGACGTGCCATCTCATGCAACAACGTCACAAGAATGCGGCAGCCGGAAGCCCCGATCGGATGACCAATGGCGATGGCGCCCCCGTTGACGTTTACTTTCGAAGTATCCCAGCCCATCTGGCCGTTGACGCTAATCGCCTGTGCTGCAAAGGCTTCGTTGATCTCGAGCAGGTCAAGGTCCTTGACCGTCCAACCAGCCTTTTTCAGGCAGAGCTGGCTTGCAGGGACAGGCCCCATGCCCATGATTTTCGGGTCGATGCCAGCCGATGCGTAGGCCTTGATCCTGGCCATCGGCTTTAGTCCAAGCTGCTCCGCGCGGCTCGCGTTCATCATCACGACGGCGGCCGCACCGTCGTTGATGCCCGACGCGTTGCCGGCCGTCACGGACCCATCTTTACTGAACGCCGGCTTCAGCCTAGCCAGCGCTTCGACGGTCGTGCCAGGTTTGATGTACTCATCGTTTTCGAAGCGCACCGTCTCTTTCTTGACCTGAATATCCACTGGCACGATTTCGTCGCGAAATCGGCCGGCTTTCTGCGCTGCCTCGGCCTTCTGCTGCGAAGCAGCGGCAAACTCGTCCTGTTGTGCACGTGTGATTTCGTACATCTTGGCGACGTTTTCCGCGGTAACGCCCATGTGGTATTGGTTATAGACGTCCCACAGCCCATCGACAATCATCGAATCGATAAGCTTGGCGTCGCCCATGCGGAAGCCGTCGCGCGATCCAGGCAGTACATGCGGCGCAGCGCTCATGTTTTCCTGTCCGCCGGCGACGATGATATCCGCATCGCCGCACTTGATAGCCTGGGCCGCCAGGTGCGTAGCCTTAAGTCCACTGCCGCACACTTTGCCAATTGTCATGGCTGGCACCATGTCCGGGAGCCCTGCGCGCAGCGCCGCCTGCCGCGCTGGATTCTGGCCGCAGCCGGCCGTAAGCACCTGCCCCATAATGACTTCAGAAACCAGCTCCGGCTTGATGCCGGTCGCTGCGAGCAGTGCCTTGATAACCTTAGCGCCCAGATCCGAGGCGGCCATTGATGCCAGTGAGCCCCCGAATTTACCCACGGCCGTTCTGAGCGCTGCAACGATTACCACATCGGTCATGGCCCCTTCTCCTGTAAGCAACCGTAGTGCCGCCCCGTTATTAACGCCAGATGACGCTCCAAGCGACAACCGCATTGAGCCCGAGGAGCGCAGCCCCTAAGGCGGTCAAAACAGCGAGTGATTTTAGTGCCTGTGCGGCTACCAGCGCCATGCCGGAGCCGGGGCCGCCGCCACGGCCTGCGGGCTCAATTCTTCAGCCCGTCAACAGGCCAGGGCGGTTAGAGCGCTGGCGTGCGCATTGTGACTACTTGACCGTGTATCCGCGCCCTTCAAGGCAGGCGCTTTCAGCGCGCAGATACTGATCGCTGCCGGCGGCGGGAACCGCGCCAGGCTGCCCCGGTTGCGCCGGATTAAATCCACTTTGCGTAGCCGCCCAGTGACCACACTCGTACCGATCGCGCGCCTGTTGATCTGGCGACTGTCCATTCTTCGGGTAGACAATCAGGTCGGAGTTGGCCGTGGCCGGTTCCTGATCAGCCTGCGCTGCGGCTGGCGGTTGATCGCCCGGAGGTGGCACCGAGGTGTAGCCATTCATCGAGTCGCTCCAGACGTAGTACGCATCATTGGCGTAGTAGTACGGGACGCCGCCCCACCAAAACATGTCGTAATAAAGTGGCAACGCCGCTAGGAAGCCGCCGTACCATAGGCCACCGCGCCAGTAGCCGCCGCCATGCCAGTAGCCACCACCACCATGCCAGTAGCCACCGCTATAGCCTCGGTAACCGCCATAGCCTGAGTACCCGCGACCAGCGACACCGAAACCGCCGCCGTAGGCACGACCCGGAGCCGCGCTGAAGTGCGCCGGCGATCCGCGCATGGCCGCGCCGCGCGAGCCCGCAAAACCGCGACTCGCGCCGCCGGAATGAGCGCCACTGCTGTGCGCCACTGAATGGCCGCCCCCGCCACTGAAATGATTAGCAAGAGCCGGGGTGCAGATTAACGCCAAGCCAGCACCCAAACCTAAGGCCAGAAGCGACCGACGAAGCGCGGGGGATGAGCTGCTCATGACCAATTCTCCAGATCAGAAAGGCGGAACGACGGAAACGCCATTAGCTGTCATCTGTTAGATAGAACGTACCACTGGTGGTTTCGTGCACCATGCATTAATGAAGCTTAAGCTTTTGGGCCGTCGCCGCCCATTAATTGCATCCACCCAGAATGTCGACCGCTCGGAATTCTGCAACGTGTTGAAATTAATGGATATTAATAACATAAAACTCGCCCGGCCTCCGCTGCTTGGCTATTAGAAAGGGTGTTCGACATAAGCGATACGGTGGGCGGGCGCCTGGCGGTGGATTTAGAGGCCGCTGTTGCTCTTAATTTCCCGCCTGCCTGATTTAGTGGCCATTGGCCGCCTGACCGAATCGCTGGCGATTGCGACCCGGCCTGTTATGACACCGCGACAGGGAAAAGCAGTTCTTATCCTGACTGGCTTCACGCTCTGGCGACTGCGTGCTTTCGTGTCCCCGCAGCCGGTATTACTGTCGCGCCTGCCCCCCTCGGCAGGGCAGCGCCAAAGCAATGGTGTGGCCCGATGCCTTGGCACGACGCAGTGTCTTTTTAATTCGACACTTGAACCGCGAATAAGTCGTTCGATACTGTGACGGAACGGGCGTGCGCAGTCGTGCGATGCCGGCAAACTGGCGTGGTCATCTCCCGCCGCGTTGACGTGACCAGAAGCAGGACCAGTGGACGAGCAACGATTACGCATGAACAAACCCGAAGCCGAGCATTGGGTCGATGCTGACACGTACGCGGCAGTTGCAGCCGACGTGGTCCTGGCCGCGCATTTGAATCACTCTTTCGCCTTGTGCTTTTACGATGCCGTCGAAGAGGCCGGTGCGTTGATCCATCTGAAGCTGGCGACGCCGGGCCGTGTCCAGGACGCGGCCCTGACCGACACTACCTTATCGATGGATTTGGCATTGATTGACCGCTCGATGCGGGAACTGAAGATCTTGTGTCCGCGCGCGCAGCACTGGCAGGCAAAATTGGCTGCACAAATCGAGGACAATCCGACCGCGCGTGAGCGATTCGAGGATCTGCTGGGTTTCGTAACCGCCTGCCTGCGCGAATACGAGGTTGAACTGACCATCAGCCATACCCATGAAACCAAGCCGTATGATGTGCATTTCCGCCCGTCAATGGGCGAGGTTGCGCCCGGCGCGCGCCGGCTGGCACCGTAGCCCCTGTCCTGCATCGCGATGCCGTAATATAAGATCCGTGCTTAGGCCCCAATCTATTAATCGCATCGCTTGGTTGGGCGGCTGCTTCGCTTTGGCATCGACGTTGCTGCCGCGCACCGTCATTGGCGACGCGGCGACCAGCGCAGAAATCATTCAGACGGCACCGCTTTCGGCTTGGCGCTCGCTGGCGCCAGAAAATACTTTGTACATGCAATTACCCGCCGGGCGTGTGGTCATCGAACTCGCACCGGCGTTCGCGCCGCTGCATGTGGCCAACATCCGGACGCTGGTGCGGGAGCATTACTTCGACGGCCTGGCAGTGATTCGCGCCCAGGACAATTATGTCGTGCAGTGGGGCGACCCGGACGACAACAAATCCCTTGGCAGCGCCAAGGCCACGCTTGAATCGGAGTTCACAGCGAGGGAAACGGCGGAAATTCGGTTCACGCCGCTGCTGGATCGGGACGGCTATGCGCCGCAAAGTGGATTCGCCGCCGGCTTGCCCGCAGCTCGCAACCATGTGAAGCATCGCGCGTGGCTGGCAAACTGCTATGGCATGGTCGGCGTCGGTCGCGATAATGATCCGCAAAGCGGCAATGGCTCGTCATTGTTCGTCGTTATCGGTCAAGCGCCTCGTCAGCTAGATCGAAATATCACGCTGGTCGGACGTGTTTGGTCTGGAATGGAACTACTTTCTTCCCTGCACCGCGGCAGCGGGCCACTCGGCTTTTATGAAACGGCGCAGGAACGTACTGGCTTGCTTTCGGTATGGATGGCGGCCGACGTTCCCGAGGCCGAACGCACGCCGTTGCAGGTGATGCGTACGGACAGCCCGAGCTTTGCGCAATTCGTTGCGGCGCGACGAAATCGGCGTGAAGAGTGGTTCAAGGTGCCGGCCAACTTCATAGACGTGTGCAACGTGCCCATTCCGACGCGTGCAGAGCCAGCGCCCACAGCATCTAATCAGCCCCGCTGAGTTCCCTGCCGCAGCAGGCGTTGCTGAATGCCAGTCCGCACCTGCGGCCAATCAGCGCTGGTAATACTATAGAGGGCGCTGTCCCGTATCCGCCCACCCTGCGAAATCATGTGCGAGCGCAGAATCCCTTCAAAATGCGCGCCGAGAGTGGCAATCGCAGCGCGCGACCGCTCGTTGATCACATCAGTCAGCAGCTGTACGCGGTGAGCGCCCCACTTTTCGAAGGCGTGAGTAAGTAGCAGCAATTTGCACTCGGTATTTACCGCAGTGCGCCAGACGCGCGGCACGTACCAGGTTCCGCCGATTTCGAGTCGTCGGTGCCCAGCCACAATGTCGTGATAGCGCGTGCTGCCGATGCATTGACTGGTCGCGGACTCGAATACCGAAAAGACTACCGCATGGCGGTCGGACTGCTGCGCCAGAGCGGCGTCGAACCACGGATCAAAGCCCGGCCCCGCCGCACAGACCGCCATAAGGCTCCAGATCGCGGGATCCGCCGCGGCAGATCGTAATGGTTCCCGGTGCCGCTCGGCCATCTGCTCGAGACGCACGTACCGGCCCTGAAGCTGCGCACAAGCCAGCGTGTCCATGAAGTCGCTCCGGCAATCAGCGATTCGCGCTGGTACACATTCTAGCCGTGCGGCAGCCAGCTATCGCAAAGTACGCGGGACTTGGTTCGACGTCGGCCGCGGCCAGTACGAATTCTGCGCTAAAATCCGAACATGCCCGCCACCATCACCGACAATCAAGCGATGAACCGATTTGAGCTTCAGCTGGACGGGGGAGTGGCCTTTATCGATTACCGGCGAGCCGCTGACCATGTAACACTGCTGCATGCGGAAGTGCCACCGCAGCTGTCCGGCAGGGGCGTCGGCACGGAGATGGCGCGCGCCACGCTGGATGCCCTGCGGAATGAGGGCGCACGCGTACGAATCCGTTGCTCATTTGTTGCCGCATTTGCCGCGCGCCACCCGGAATACAAGGGCATCCTGATCGATTAGCGGCCAATCGCATCGATGAGCCTGCTTGCATGCCCGATCCGTTCAGTCGGCGCGCTGCACAGAATAGCTTCGCAAGTGCCCGTTCTGCCCAATCTCCAGGCTGATCTCAAGCGGCTGGCAGCAAACCTGGCAATCCTCAATGTAGCTATGCGACTCGCCAGTTAAATCGACACTGGTTCCAATACATTCACTGCAATATGGGCACAGAAATTCTAGATACTCGCCCAGCGCCGAATTGTTGGCATTCGGTTCATACACTGGCTCAAGGCCGTAGAGCCGATCCACGCTCTGCCCGTCGATATCGACTAGCGCTTGCTTAAGCGTATCGAGTTCGGATTGCTTTGATGAGCGGGTCATAGCCGAATTGGGTTCCGGTTCTCCTGAATAATACCGTATGGTGCGCCGATTGCCGTGGTCTTGCATCACGTCAAAACATATCGGGCGTCGGATCGGCATCGCTTGATTGACCGCTCCCGCCGCTCGGTTCGGACATCGCATCGCGACGGATCAAGTTGCTGATCTTGACTCCCAGTAGCCGCAGCGGACGCTCGAGCGGGGCGCGCTTCAGGCATTGCCCGGCAATTTGCCGGATTAATACCGCATCGGCAGTGTGCCGCTCGATGCTGTGATCACGCGTTAGGCGCGAGAAATCACTAAAGCGCAATTTGATACCTATGGTGCGGCCGAGGTATCCCTTTTTCTGCAGATCCTCAGCCAACTGACGGCACAGAGTCGTAAAGAGCTGGCGCAGTTCGGCGCGATCGCGCACGACGTGCAAATCGCGATCGAAGGTGGTCTCGCGGCTGATCGACACTGGCTCGCTTGAAGTCACGACCGGACGGTCGTCCCACCCCCACGCCGATGCATGCAGCCACTGCCCATACGTGCGGCCGAATTGCTCTTGCAGCAGTTGCCGGTCGCAGCGGGCCAAATCACCTATTGAGTGCAGCCCTGCACGCTCGAGTTTGGCCTGCGCTTTAGGCCCTACGCCGTTGATCCGCCGACAGGGCAATGGCCAGATCCGCGCAGCCAGATCCGCCTCGTACAGCACAGAGATGCCCCTGGGCTTCTGCAGTTCACTGGCAAGCTTTGCCAGCAGCTTGTTAGGCGCCACACCGATGGAGCAAGTCAGACCGGTGGCTTCCAGTATCTCAGTCTGCAGCCGAGCCGCGAGCGCACAACCGCCATCGGCTCGCACCCCCGGTACCTCTGAAAAATCGATGAAGACTTCGTCAATCCCGCGATCTTCGATCACGGGACAGCTGGCAGCAATAACCGCCTTGAACCGGCGCGAGTAATGTCGGTATTGATCGAAGTCCACTGGTAGCAGGATCGCGTCCGGGCAGAGCCTTGCGGCCTGCATCAATCCCATGGCTGAGTGGATGCCGAATTCGCGCGCCGCGTACGTAGCGGTCGTCACGACCCCGCGGCCAGCGTAATTCTTCAACCGCGCGAAATCTGGCGCGGTGCCGTCCGGCTGTCCGATGGCCCGGCGGCTACCGCCAATCACGACCGGCAGGCCTTTTAGCTGCGGGTAGCGCAACAGCTCCACAGACGCGTAAAAGGCGTCCATATCAAGATGTGCAATTCGACGGACGCGAATTTCAGGCTGTTCGTTCACGCCGAAAACCCGGAGCAGATTGCGGGCTTCCAATTGGCCCGCCACGCGGAACTTAGCAGGGATAAGGCCCCAATGCCCAGCGGTTACCGGCGGATCCCGTAGAAAACGGGATCCGCCGATCAGGGCGTTCGAAGCTAACGCGAGCTATTTGCCAGGCGGTGGGCTTGGCGCAGGAGCGGGTGCTGGTCCGGCCGCAGGCGCACCCGGCGCAGCGGGCGGCACGATGTCCAGCAATTCAACATCAAAAACAAGTGTTGACCCGGCCTTGATGATGCCAGGCGCCCGATCTCCATAGGCGATGTCGGCAGGACATACGATATGGCTCTTACCGCCAACTTTCATCAGCTGGAGGGCTTCCGTCCAGCATGGAATGACACCGTTGAGCGCCAAAGTGACCGGCTGTCCACGCTGAATGGAACTGTCAAACACCTTGCCGTCGATCAGCTTGCCCTCATAATTGACCTTCACTTGGTCAGTAGCTTTGGGCGACGCACCTGTGCCGTCCACGACTACGGTATAAATCAGTCCACTCGCCGTCTTTTTGGCCCCTGGCTGCCCAGCTGCCTGATCGGCATAGACCTTACCTTTATCCTTTTCCACGTCTACAACCTTGGCGAATCGAGTCTTTTGCATTTGCTGCAGCTTGGGCATAACGGCCTGCGCATCCTCATCACTTATGCGGTTACGCAACCCCACTGCGAATCCTGCCTTAACCTGCGCGAATTCGGCGTCCGTCAACTGAAAGGTTTCCAGATTGCGCGCCATGATCTGGCCGAGCGCGTACAGCTGTTGTTCTTGCTCCGTTCTTACCGGCGCAGTTTTGGGGGCAGACGCCTTGGCGGCCACCTTAGGTGCCGGCGCACTGGTGTCAGAATCGGCTGCCTGTACCGAGCCCAGAACTAATACAGCCGCGGCCAGCGACAATGAGCGGATAACCAATGATTTCATGGCAGGTCCCAAGGCAAATTGAGGGCCGACATATTACACGTCCTTGCCGGCCCGGGGCCCGACATTTTACCGAGTCCGGTCAGAATAATGAGACCCAAGGAACCCTTGGGGCAGTGGACCGACTAAGGATGCCCAAAAGCCCGTTTCCTGGCACTTCTGGATCGGGACCTAATTCGCCGTCAGTGGCGTGGCCCGCTCAGCAATCGGGCCGGCAGCATGATTATTGCTCTGAGCAGCTCAAATACCCCTTCCAACGCGACGCCAGCAAGTCGGAACGGCAGCGTAATCAGCCATAGCAGCGGCCAAAGCAGCAAGGCGACCAGCGCCACCGGCCAGCACAGCACTAGCAACAACAGCCAAAGTAGTAACGCAATCATGGCAGCGGCGTCCCTGACAGGCGATTGATTAAATCAGCTGACCTGCCACTTCGCGGCGACTGACGCCGCAGTGGCGGGGGTCTACACCCTATAGAACACGGGAACAGTCATGCAGGTTACTGAGCCGCCAGACCGTGGTACTCCAAATAGGGGCCAACCTCCGGCTGCTTGCCATAGAACTCCTGGAACAGGTCCTTCGGTTCCTCGGTCCGGCCGCGAGAGAGAATCTTTGCTCTGACGTAATCGCCGTTGGCGCGGCTAATGCCGCCGTGAGTATGGAACCACTCCCCCGTATCGCGGGCCAGAACTTCGCTCCACAAATAGGAGTAATAGCCGGCTTCGTATCCACCCGTGAAAATATGCAGAAAATACGCTGAGTGATAGCGAACCGGGACGGGCTCAAAGTCCATGCCGGCTTGCTTCAATGCCTTGGCCTCAAATGCCATCACCTGGTCCGCCGGCGGGGCCTCATCCGGACCAATCTGGTGCCAGGACTGATCCAACATCGCGGCGGCAAGATACGAGGTTACTTTAAAGCCGTCGTCGAATTTCTGCGCGGCGAGGACCTGATCAAACAACGCCTTCGGCATTGGCTCGCCAGTCTTGTAGTGGTGGGCGTAGTGCGCGAGCACCGACGGTTCGCGCGCCCACATCTCATTGTACTGCGATGGATACTCGCCAAAATCCGGCGGCACGTTGATGCCAGAAAGCGACGGGTACTTCACGTGCGAAAACAGCCCGTGCAGGCCGTGGCCGAATTCGTGGAACATCGTTGTCACTTCATCAAAACTCAGTAGCACCGGCTCGCCCTTGGCGGGCTTAGCTAGGTTGAGGTTGTTGACCACAACCGGCTTATCGCCCAACAGCAGCGACTGGTCGACGAACGTGTTCATCCAAGCTCCGCCCTGCTTGTTGTCCCGGGCGAAATAATCAGCCAGAAATAATCCGAGCGGGGAACCATTGGCGTCAAAAACTTCGAACACGCGCACGTCATCCCGATAGGTCTGCAAATCAGGCCGCTCCTTGAACGTGACGCCATACAGCTCGTGGGCTGCGTAAAACACTCCGTCCTTCAGTACGTGCTCGAGCTCAAAATACGGCTTGACGGTCGCGTCATCAAACGCAAACCGCGCCTGGCGGATTTGGTTGGCGTAAAATTCCCAATCCCACGGCTGCAGCGTAAACGAGGCGGTATGCGCTGCACTCGCTTGCTTATCGATCAGTTGCTGGATATCGGCTGCTTCGCGCTTGGCGGCGGCAACGGCCACCGGCGCGATCTCGCCTAATATCCGGTTCACAGCCTCCGGGGTGGCGGCCGTGTCATCCTCCAGCACGTAGGCAGCGTGCGTTGGATAACCGAGCAGCCGCGCCCGCTCGGCCCGCAGGCGAATCATCTGGGAAATGATGTCAAGATTATTGGTAGCGCCGCTCATTGAACGGGAGATCGAGCTGCGGAAAATCCGCTCGCGCAGCGCCCTGTTGGTCAGGCTATATGAGATCGGTTGAACCGTCGTGTTCTCGAGCGCGAGCAGGTATTTACCCGTCAAGCCGCGCGCCTTCGCTGCTTCCGCCGCGGCGCCGATTTGCACTGGAGTAAGTCCGTCAAGCTCCTTGGCCGTATCAACCACGATGCCGCCGTCGGCTGTTGCCTTCAACACGTTAAGCCGGTACGTGGTCGACAGCGAAGCCAGCTGCTGGTTCATCTGCCGAAGCTTGGCCTTATCGGCATCATTTAGCTTTGCTCCGCCACGCACCATGCCAATGTAATCGCGCTTAAGCAGCTGCAACGACTCGGGATCCAGGTTCAGCTCGTCGCGTCGTTGATACAGCGCATCGATGCGCTGAAACAGCACGGGATCTAGCCCGATGGCATCCTGGTGGGCCGCAAGTTTGGGCGTTATATCTTGCTCAATCTTTTCCATCTCTGGGTCCGTGTTCGACTGACTCAGGTTGAAAAAAACTTTAGAAACTCGATTCAGCAACGCACCGGAACGTTCAAACGCGACGATCGTGTTTTCAAAGGTTGGCGCCGCCGGATTGTGGGTAATCGCTTTCACTTCCCGCAGCTGCTGGGCCATGCCCGCCGTAAAGGCTGGCAAGTAATCGGTGTCGTGGATCGCCTTGAACGGCGCCAGTTCGAAGGGCAACGTGCTCGGCGCAGCGAAAGGATTATCTTTCATTGCCGATACTGGTTTGCCTGCCTGTGGATCGGCCCATGCCGTATGCGAAAGACTGAACACCGCGGCTAGCGACGCGATGCAGAGCGAAAAATAGCGCATTACTGATCTCCTGGTCGCTGGACCGGCATAGCCCCTTTTTTGGCCACTCCGGCCGTTTTTTGGCTTCGGCGGTAAATTTGGCTGGCAATTCTAGCGCGGCTGACCGCTAGTAGCTTCCATTCTTGCTGCCAACCGAGGCTATTGCGCGACGGCTCGCGGCGATCCATCGGAAATGAACCTGCCCCAGGCAAAATCGGATCGCCCGGAGCCTTTAATGTCTCGGGCAGACGGGATCAGCCGGCGGCGTTGGCAGGGCCCGATATAATGCGGCAATGAAGATTGAACTGACCGCCCTTGAAGCCCGCGTCATCGGCTGCCTGATTGAAAAGCAGGTTACAACTCCCGATCAGTACCCGCTGTCAATAAATGCTTTGGTCAACGCATGCAATCAAAAGAGCAACCGCGAGCCCGTGTTGACGCTGAACGAACCGGAAGTACAACGGCTTCTAGATGACCTGCAGCGCAAGCATCTGGTCATCGAAAACTCAGGCCTGGGTAGCCGGGTCAAGAAATATCAACATTGCTTTTGCAACACACAGTTCAGCTCCCTGCAGTTCACGCCGCCGGAGCAGGCGATAATCTGCGAACTGCTGCTGCGCGGGCCGCAGACGCCGGGTGAATTGCGCTCCAGGGCTAGTCGCATGGCTGAGCTTGGCGATGCAGCGCAGGTTGAGGCCGCGCTTGAAGCGCTCGCTGGGCGCGAGCCCCAGTCGCTGGTAGCCAGACTGCCCCGCGAACCGGGACGTCGCGAATCGCGCTACGCGCACCTGCTGAGCGGCGCAGTCGCTGCACCCGCGGCCGCCGCTCCCACGCATGCCACCCTGCCCTCGTATGAAGAACGACTCGTGCGACTGGAGCGGGAAGTCGAAGCATTGCGCGCCGCAATCGAATCGATGCGTGAGCGTAGCACCGACGCCCGCTAGAGGCGGCCCGGGCAATATGGCCCGGGCCGAGCCGATCAGAATGCGTAACCGATCGCCAGCACTATGACCCGCGGACCAAAATTTATATGGGCCGTGCGGTAGACGCCCTCCGTATCTGTGACCGCGCGAGAGTGGATGTTCGCCAGCGAATAAGAAGCATGGGCGTACCAGTTATCCTGCATGCGGTAGCTTAGCCCGGCTGTTCCGGCTATGCCGGTCGAGGGCGACAGCGAAACTGACGTCGGGCCCCCGGTGACTGCGTCGCCGCCCGCCGTTACGTCACGGTCGTAGAAAATCGTGTGGTTCACGCCCACACCGATATACGGTCGCAGCGGGTAACTGTCATCGAGGAACTTGTACTCGAACAGCAGCGTCGGCGATATCCATTTGGCCGTGATCAGTTCCACGCCGTTGTACGGCACGGAGCCGACGGTCGCAGGTCCCACTCCTACGGTTTTGGTCGTCGGGGGATATCCGAAGGCCAGTTCAATATCAAAACTCGGCGACAGGCGCCGGATGTAGGCTAAGTACAGGGTCGTGGCACTATCGAGTTTGGCGTCAAGCCCCGGCACCGTATCCGGACCGCTCAGTCCGGGAGGCGTTACATAGGTGTCGAAGCTGAGGATATATGCGCCAGCAAACACCTCGTTATCCGGAATATTTCCCGCATAGGCTATTGACCCACTGAGTGCGAGCAGGGCCAACACAGCAGCCGTTGTTTTTTTGTTTTTCATGCTCAACCACCCAAAACTTGTAAGAAGAAACCGCGCGCTGCCGCCGCGCAGAATGGCGGCACCAGCGTACCGTGATAACTTTGGATCACAGCCTCTTGACCGGCCAAGCCGCCACCGGCCGCCGCGTCAATGGCTGCCTCCGCCTGCAGGAATCCGGCCTGCAAGGCAGCGAAGGGGCCGGAGGGGGCATTCGGCGATGGGTCGACGGACAAGATCGTTATCAGCCCTGCGGGGAGCGGAAAATTGGACCAGTACTGCTGCATGATCTGGGCATTATTGAAAAATACCGTCGGATCCTGAACGCCACCGCACATCAACAGCGGTTCCATCGGCGCCCAGGAACCGTTGCGCAGATCGTTGACATAGAGCGCTTTGCGGAAAGTCTGGGTGGGCGCCGCCGCAGCCAGACCGGCCGTCGGGAGGCCTGCTATTGCGCCATCAGGATTGCCCGCCGCGTCGAGCACGTAGCTGACGCGATACGCATCGTTGATCAGGAACGGCGACCCGAATCCGGACGCGAACAGCGGATTGGCGGGTACGGCCATTGCAGGCCCCAATTGTGCGGCTTCTAGCGCAGGAACACCCAAGCCCACCAGATACGCCGTTGACGACGCGGCCGTGGCGAAGGTCACGCTGTCAAACAACGCGGTCTCGGGCAGCAATCCGCTCAAAAAGATACTGTCAAGCGATTGATTACTTGGCAGCAGCGTATCAATGCCGGTCGCGTAGGTGGCCGTGTAGACGTCGGTCGTGCTTTGGTAAATATTGCCATACGCCTTTTGATAACTCGTCGTCAGCAGTGGCGCAAATACAACTGAGCCAATATCAACGTTGCCGTAAAAAATCGCATCGCCGAAGGCTTCCAGCGCATAAGGTCCGGATCCCGGTGCCGCCGCGGTAACGGCCTGACCCGCTACCTGTAGCGCATGCACCGTGGCGAGAGCCACATATCCGCCCTGCGAGTAACCCGTAACCAGCAGCTTGCCGCTGTCTGTGGTGCTTGAAGCAAAGGTCGTGGGCAATGCAGTCCGCGCCGCGCTGAGCGCATCCATCATGTCACCGGATTGCTGTGCCCCATTCAGGTATGGGTGGTAAGTAAGAGTGGACAGGTCGTATCCGGCATAGTTAGGCGCGACCACGATGAAGCCTTGGGCGGCATACATTGCCGCGACCAGCGCGCTCTCGCCATTAGCCGGATTCGTGGAGTCGGCAATATTGGCGATATTGTAGTTCTTCGCCGTAGTCGTGCCGTGCGCATATAGCACGATAGGCCGCGCGCCGCTGCACCCGGCGCCGCCGGTCGGCACCATCAGCGCACCCGAGGCATTCGTGGTCTCGCCGGCACCACCAACGGTGTAATACTGGATGTAGTAAAAATCCACACCGCACGCTGGGGTTCCAGCGATCGCCAGCAGCTGCATGCCACTCGCGCTAGCACCGAGCTCGGCTGCAAAATCAGCGGCCGTTAGCGACGCAATGCGAAACGGCGGCGAATCGATAAGCGTCCCGTGCACCGTAGACGTCGACGGGGTAGTCGTCGTCGAGTTATTGTCACCACATGCTTCAAGCGTTAACGCGAGTCCGACGAGCGTAAATGCGAACGACGTAGTGGCTATAGAATTCATTAATTTTCCCACGCACCTCTCCTTAATGCCTTTCTGAAATCATGGCGGAACTGAGGCTGCCCCATTTCCACCCAGCAACACCCTGATTATTCGGTCTGCCGCCGGTAGTCACGTCTGTGCGTAATTATTGCGGTGCCGGCCAGACCGAATTGGTCGTATGGCCACCCGGAGCCATGACGCGCCGGATGCCCCCGTTTTGCAAGCCCCCCGAAATCTCGCCCGGCCGTAAAGATAGCCTCTTCTTATTCGGTCCGCACCTCGGAACGTCGTAATGAAGAAGCGGTCAACATCACCCAAACTCGCCTCATGCACGACACAACAGAGTGATTTAGACACCATCTGATCCAGTCGACATTTAACTCGATGCGAATGCGGTGCAGCAAAGGGCTGGGCAGTAGCTCCGGATCAGCGTGAAGCGAGTTGATTTCACCACGGCAGTCCGATAAAAAAATCCAATGTAAACAAAGCACTACATGCACAGAGGGCTTCTCGACGCATACGCTTTGTCGCGCCTGAAATGCGACCGGTTCTCAGTTTCAGCGGTGCTCGGCACCACTGCCAGTGGGCTGTAGTACCATGCTAAGTGATTATTATGTTGAGGCATTAAAGCGCCATGGATTTATTCTCCCCCCGCCACCTGCTGGTGATCCTGTTAATCGTGCTCGTTGTTTTTGGCACGAAGAAACTGCGGTCAATCGGCTCCGATCTTGGGGCTGCCGTGCGCGGCTTTAAGAACTCGATGAAGGACGGCGAGCACGAGGAAGAAGTCAAGCAGCTGGCCGATAAATCCCCGCCGCCGGCATCCACATCCGAGAAGCAACCGCCGGTCTGAATGGTCCTCGCACACGGGTGCGATTGGGCCTACCTTGATTCGCTGAATACCGGCCTGCTCGCTGGGCGCCGCCGTTCTTTGAACCACATTTGGTTGAGAAAATCTGCGTACGAATGTCGACCTGGTGCGGCCGCAAGGCGCTCCAATCAAGTTAGCTCTCTGGACTGAACCCGGATCAGGGCGGGCGGTCGAATAAATGGATGACAAATCTCAGGGTGTCAACGGCCAACCAATTCGCACGTTAATGGGTTAAGTGGAAGTTTGCATTGGTGATTGGCCAATGCGTCTGGCAAATAATGAAGGGATTTGGCATATGAATTTACGATTCGGTTTGGCGGTGTTGGCGACGCTGGCACTGGGCGCACTGAGTGCCTGTGTAGTGGAGCCGGCGCGCGAAGAGCCGGCAGCAATGCCGCCGCCACCGCCACCAATTCCGCAGCTGTACGTATATCCGAATAACGGGCAAAGCAACGATCAATTGGACCGCGACCGTTATGAATGCAACAACTGGGCAGTCAGGCAGACTGGCTTTGATCCCAGCCAACCGCAGCTGCCACCGCATGAGCGAGTGCAGATCGTGGCGGGCCCGCCGCCCGGTGTGAATACCGTCGGCGGCGCCATAACCGGCGCCATCATCGGATCAATATTGACCGGACCGCGCGGCGGCGGCGCTGTGGTCGGCGCGGTTGCCGGCGGTTTGATAGGCGCAAACGCCGATGCTGCCAATCAAGCTCAGGCTGCGGCCGTACAAAGCCAATATGATCAGCACGATCTGCAGGCGCAGGCGCGCTTGGACCAGCAGGCCCGAAATTACCGGCGGGCGATAAGTGCCTGCTTGGAAGCGCGCGGTTATACCGTCAAATAGCTGGCGAAAATAATTTGTAGGAGCGATCCCATGGCTGTTTCCAATCCCGGTCGCGCGGTACTGGTATTTGCGGCCCTACTGACGTTGAGCTTCGGCGCGGCGGCCGAGGACAAACACTTCGCCGGTGAAAAGCGCGATGCGGCGCAACGTGGTTACACGCTTGATAAGCGCTACAGCCACAATCAGTTTTACCCGGGCCGCGGCTATAACGTGCGCCAACTGCCCCCCGGCGCCTTCGCCGTGCGCGGGATCGGCGGACAATACTATTTCCATGGCGGGGCCTGGTATCGGCCTTACGGCGGCGGTTTTTTGGTAATCGCACCCCCTATCGGACTGATGATTCCCGTATTGCCGCCTCTATATACGACGGTGTGGTTCGGCGGAATTCCGTATTACTACGCTGACGACACCTACTACACGTGGAGCGCCGACCAGCAAGGCTATGTAGTCAGCGACCCTCCCCAAGACAGTAATGCCGTTAGTACCGCGCCACCGACGAGCGAAGATCTGTTCATTTATCCGAAGAACGGCCAAAGCCAGGATCAGCAGGCGAAGGATCAGTACGAGTGTCACAGCTGGGCCCGCCAGCAATCCGGCTACGACCCGACACTTCCCTTGGGTGGCGTCAGCGCTGATCAATCCGACCAAGCAAGGGCAGCCTACCAGCGGGGCGAAGGCGCGTGCTTGGAATCAAGGGGCTATACGGTCAAGTAGGCTGCGGCAGGACAGCCATCCGTCCGGCTCCCATCGTCTGGCGATCTTGGCCCGGTTGCCAACCCGATACGGCATTTGAGCGCTTGACGCCAATTGCCGACAGCGCATTTGGGGCCGATTTCAGCTTTAATTAGCCGAACCCGCGACAGCACGGAGAACCGCGTCCGATCTCAAAAGCCCAAGCCAGTGGTACGATTAACTATTGTTATGCACAACGTCGGGCTCGTTGCCTGCCCCGCAGCATAACCGGTTGCAAAGTGCCGTCGCGTCAATGATCGCTTACAGGGAGCTCAAGCTATGACATTGTCGTTGACCACCCGCCACACCAAGCTTTTATTTATCTGGCTAGGATGCGCCGCCACAACGGTGCTGGGTCTTACCGGCACGGCCCGGGCCGAGCTGGGTGGATCAGAGTTTTCCGTGCAGCTCGATCAGGCTCGAGCCAGCGGCGAACTGCGCACCACATCGTATGCCACCTACGATTGCCACGAAATCACGACTCTCGACGGCGCGTTGATACGCGAATTTGCGGACCGATCCGGTCAGATTTTTGCCGTCACCTGGCATGCGCACGGTCCGATCGACTTGCACCAGCTGCTCGGCGCCCAATACGAAAAATTCGCCGCTGCCAGCCTGGAAGCCCACAGAGATCTGCATCATACGAGCATTCACCTGCCGGACCTTGTGGTCGATGCCAGTGTCATCATGCGAACTTTCGCTGGGCGGGCCTATTTGCCAAATGCACTCCCGGTCGGAGTCGCTGTGCAGGAGCTTCGCTGATGCGCCCGCTCAAATGGCTCCTTTCCTTCGGCATTTTCAGTGCGGTGACGATTGGCAGCTCACTCGCGTTATGGGGTTGCGGTGGCGGAGGTGGTGGCGGTGCGGCACCAACCTATTCAGTGAGCGGTACAATCACCGGTCTGACCAGCAGCGGACTCACGTTGCAACTCAATGGTGGCAACGATCTCGTTGTTCCGGCTAATGCGATGTCCTTTGCATTCGCCTCCATGCTCGGCGCCGGCCAGAATTACGCTGTAACGGTCAGCGCACAGCCTAGCAGCCCGGCGCAGTTCTGCTCGGTAAGCAATGGCTCCGGGACGATCGGTTCCGCTTCGGTCACTACCGTGGCCATCACTTGTGCGACCCCGCAAAACGTTGCGAACATCACCATTGACAGTTTTAATGGGAATTCTGCAGGCAACACGGCGTATATCACCATAAAGGTCTGCGCGCCCGGCACTAACAACTGTGCGACCATTGATCACGTGTCCGTCGATACCGGATCGTTCGGCCTCCGGCTGCTGTCCTCTGCGATCAATACGTACAATGCAACTTTGCTGAGCGCCCTGCCGAACGTGCTGACAACGGGCAGCTTGCTCGCCGAGTGCGGCCAGTTTGGCAGCGGATACACGTGGGGTTCCGTACGGTCCGTCGATTTCAGCGTCCCCAACACCAATGAAACGGTTTCCGGCCTGCCGGTCCAGATAGTAGGCGATATGGAACCTGCCCCATCTACCTGCATTACTCAGTCGGTAACAGGGCAGATGTTAGGTCCTAACGGCTACACCAGTGCGGCCAACTTTGGAGCCAACGGCATCATCGGCGTCGGACCGTTCCCGCAGGACTGCGAAGCATGCTCGCAAACAGCGATGCCGACATCCAACGGCACGAGCTATCTGGTGTATACGACCTGCACTTCGACGACCTCGAGCACCTGCACGGCGTCCACGGCTACCCTTGCGCAACAGGTGATCAATCCTGTTTCGGATTTCACCGTCGACAATACCGGCGTCATTATCAGTCTTCCCGCGGAATCGGGAGTCGGCACGGCAACGGCAAGCGGCACGCTGACCTTCGGAATCGTGGCGGGCAACAGTGCCAATAATGCGCTGGGAAATGCCAAGGTCTATTTGGCGGATCCCCTGAGTGCGAATGTGACGACTGTTTACAAATCTACAACAGATACAGCGAGCTTCATCGACTCCGGGTCTAATGGGCTATATTTCATCGATAATTCTATAACTGCCTGTTCGGCGCCTGCCGCGGGTTTTTATTGCCCTGGGGGCAACACTTCGCCGTTCAACGCTGGTGGATCATCGACGCTCACGGAGTCCGCGACCTTCGAGGATTACCAGGGCAACAACGGCACCATGGTGAACTTCACGATCGAAAACTTGAATCTAGTTACAGGTTGGGCGTCGAGCGGATTGGCCGGGACCGGCACAGCAAACCAATTTGACTGGGGCATGCCGTTCTTTTTCGGACGTACCGTGTACACGGCGCTTACCAGCCAGCCTTTTGCCGCGGCTAATGTTATCGGCGGCAACACCGCGCCCTTCTACGCATTCTGATTCGCGATTGTCACCAACGCCTTGAGCGATTCGTGCCGCCAGGAGGCTGGCACGCCTGAGATCATTGTCGGGAGGAGTGATCCGGAGCTGTTTGGCGATGTATCAGCATTGCCGACAGCGCTGCCAGCAACACGAAGATAATTGCGAGCAGGCAGTAGGCCAGCAACCGATGCGAGTCGCCCAGGGCTTCCACCAGCGCGGCCGCCGCGAATCCGGCAGCCGCGCACGTGAATATGGCCGCGGTTAGCGCCAAGGCCAGCGCTGACGCAGCGCGGCGCAATTCCTGCCTCCATAGCATCAGAGCGCGCGACGCGCCGCCGCCGATCGCGGCGCCAAGTAGATTGCCGGCAGTTCTGAGCAGACCCAGCAACGCAACGAGCTTCTCGCCTAGGGAACTTGAGCTTTCGGAATTCACGGTCTGTCTCCAGGATCAATTACGTCGCGCTAAAGCCATGCCGACGAGTAGCGCCGCGCCTGCGGCGATCCCCACACTAGTCCAAGGTCGCTCCTGGACGAAGTCATTGACCGATTTGGCGCCGCTGCGCAGTTGGCCCGCCAACTCATTGCGAACCTGGTGCAGCTGGCTGGATGCCTGCGCAAGGCCCGCGTGTAAGGCGTTGCTCACATCATCCCGCTGTTGCGAAGCGGCGGCGGCCTTATCCTTGGCCAGCTTTTCTAGGCTATCAAGTAGTGCCTGGACGCCGTCCAATACGCTATCCGTTCGGGATGTCATTGCGTCTCCCCCTTTCAATCGAGGCTTATTGTCTGCCGATCAGCCGCGTCTGACTACGAGTAATTTTCAGCTGTTCCAGCAGAGCGGCATATCTGACCGGGCGGTAAAAAAAGGGGTGGTCCGCAAAAGACGGACCACCCCATTGCTAGGCTAAATCGCCTGTTGACCGATCAGTTCAGAGTCAAATCCACACCCGTCGCGCTGCCGTCGTCCAGGTCCACCACCGCCTCGATCAACTTGCGATGCAAGGTGAGCCACGGGTGGGCGCTGTTCCAGACAATCGCGTGCAGGTAATACAGCCCGTTGCCAAAGGCCACCGTAGGCGATCCGCCCGGGATATTCGCGATTGAGAACGGCCCACCGGTATTGCCGTTTTGCGACAGCACTGTGCCCAGCGGCAAGGTAGTGACGATGTATCCATCGTGGCTGACTATCAGATAGCCTGAATCATAGGTGCCAGCGGTCTGGGTCAGCGTGCCGCTGATGCTGTCGGCTACGGCGGGGCTTGTGATGCTCAGGGCGTCAATCGTAAAGCTGCCGACACCGGCAATTGGTGGCGTCAGGATCCCGGTCGTCGCCTCGGTACGAGTGAAATAAGGTGCACCACCGAAAGGTTCAAAGCCACCCAAGCCTTCAACCGGCGTTGTCCCAGTCAACACCGGATTGCCGCCAGACATATAGGCGCCGACCTGCAGCGGCCCGGTGGACAGGGGCTCGTCATCCGTAAAGATCCCGGTGAAAGGGTTCACGTCCCGGTAGCGAATCTCATAGGGCATGAGGCCCGTAAGAGTCTGATAGAAATTCACATGCGCACCGGTGGGTGATACTGGCATGTTGGCCGGCATGTTGGCTGTGTATTCCGCACCTGATGTCAGCGAGATGGGGGTCTGGTTTAGCACCGTGCCGGTCGCCACAGTGGTGCCCGCCTGAACCGGCACATTCTGGACAAAAATCGTGTCCATCCCCCGGCCACGGATCATCACGTCGTACGTGGTGCTCGTGGTGCCGCTGGGAATATCCAGCGGGAACAGCGAGAAGGTGCAGGACTTACTTGCCTGATCGACGTCCAGCGTGGTCTCGCGATCCACCACATAATGCGAGCCATCAGAACTCAGCATTTCCGCCTTGATGACCAGGTTGTAGGCGAAACCGCCGCCGGAGACGAGATTGGCGCAGTCGACACTTCCGGAAATCCCGCCGACGTTTGAAAGATTAAAGTATTGCAATCGCGGGTTGAGCACGAAGTCCTCGTTGTTTCCAACGAAGAATTGCAGCACATCGCGATTTATATCGAAGTCCAGGGCCAGATCAAGCGTCGTACCGGAGGTAACATTGAATGTCCCGTGCAGCGCCACGCCCTTGTCTGGATTGACCAGCTCGAGCGGCGCAGCCTGCTCGGTGTTGGTTGAATCCTGATAGTTGACCTGATCGTTGTATGTCAGCCCGGCGCTGTTTGCAGAGGCAGTCAAGGTTGAGTCCGGCCCAACAAGAAACAAGCGAATCTGCTGGTAGTTGCCTGGCTGCAGCGCGAGACCGGTAAAGTACTGCACCAGATTTCCATTCTGCAGCGTCAGTAAGTCAACGGTAACCGGGTTGGTCAACGTAAACTTGACCCAGCCGGCATCGTCCGGTCCGGCCGAACTGCTAGTATGAAACCACGCGGCCGACACCGTAATCCACACGTTATCGTAGTCGCCAGGCGCGTCCATGATGGAAATGTTGCTTGCGCCCTGCGTCGACATGGAATTGCCACTGCCGGAAGAACCGCCGCAGCCCGCCACCAACGCACACAACGTACTAGCAATCAGCATCGTTCGAAATTTATTGAACAACATGACGCGCTTGCTCCCTTTATAAGGTTAAATCCCGTTACTTTGCGAATGGCGGGCACCCGCTCGGGTTACCGCATCATTCGTGACCTGACATGGCAACGGGACTGCAAGCAATTCGTTGACGCGTGAGCCCGTCGCTGTTTTGCGTCAGCCGGAAGATGGGCGCGCTTGCGGCGCAGCGATGCGCGGGAAAGTCGGCTGGACGAATCCGCTGTTCCGCGTCGCCCAGCTTATGACAGTCGGCGTCGGCGCCTAACTGTGACGACGGGCGCATTCTTCTTAAGGCGCTACGCAATTCATTAACTCCCTGTAACTCAGGTCAGCCGTAACACGGGCTGCGACGTTGTTAACGCCACCGGAACCGAATTCCGGTTGAAATCTAGGTCTCACTAACCCCGGAACAGATTCAAGGAGTCTCTTATGACGATTCGCAAGATCCTTATCATGACCGCCCTATCCGCTGCGTTTGCGGGGTTGGCGGGCAATGCCTTCGCTGAAACGAACTGGCAGAAAAATCACCCGCGACGCACCGAAGTGAATAAGCGCCTGGCGAACCAAAACCGGCGCATTGGCCAGGAAGTCAAAGAAGGCGAGATGAGTAAGGGCAAAGCGGCCCAGCTGCATCACGAAGATCATCAGATTCGCCAGGAAGAGCGCGATATGGCCAGTCAGGATGGCGGCCACATAACTAAATCCGAGAAGCGAGTGCTGAACCAGCAGGAGAACGGCGTCAGCAAACAGATCGGCCAGTGAACGACGGCTCTGACGCCTGCTATCAGTGGTAGTTGACTGACGAGGGAGCACGCCATGCGTGCTCCCTCGTCGCATGTCACGTATGGTTACGACCCGAACATTCGCCCCGGGATGATCGCGCTTAGAGCTTTTCGTACCGAACAAATCAGGTAAAAGTCACCGGCAGTTACGTTAAGCTCCGCCACCGCGATACACGCAGTTGGCTGTCGGCTTCAACCGCTCGCGTACGGAAACTGCCGGATTCCTTTTTGCGGCTGAATTGTCCCAGAACAATCGGCGCACCTAAGCCGTGAAAATTCATCGCTCTCGAAGTTCATCCATCTGCGATAGCGCGCTTGCTGTCAAATTTACCGTGCCAGAAACCAACGTCGAGATACCAGCGCTGCGCGGACAGGTGTACTCTCTGCAACCGCACGCGCGTGCATCTGCTCGGAATAACACGCGCTGCGCTAAACCAACGACGAGGTTCCCGGCCATGCGCGACGACTCAGAATCACTGGATCCGCACGATTGGGAAGCGATGCGCGAGCTGGCACACCGCGCGGTAGATGACGCCTTCGAATATTTGCATACGCAGCGAAAGCGACCCGTGTGGCGGCCAACGCCACCAGAAATCGCTGCGCATTTCACGGCACCGTTGCCGCGTAATCCGGAAGGCGCTGCACATGCTTACCAGGATTTCAAAGACTGGGTTATGCCTTGGCAGATGGGGAACACGCATCCCCGCTTCTGGGGTTGGTACATGGGCAACGGTACGCTAATGGGTGCACTCGGAGATTTTCTCGGTGCGGTAGTCAATCCCAACATGGGCGGCGGTAATCATGTTGGCAATCTCGTGGAAACCCAAGTCGTCGACTGGTGCCGGCAAATCGTGCAAATGCCAACGGAAACCGGCGGCCTGCTGGTCAGCGGCGCGTCAATGGCTAACCTCGTTGGTCTGGCGGTGGCACGCGGATCAGCTACAACGATTGATCTTCGTCGCGAGGGCGTCGCATCGCTGCAGGGAAGATTGCGTTTTTACGCCTCGACCGAGGTGCACAGTTGCATCCAAAAAGCCTTGGAATTACTAGGCCTGGGCGCAAAGTCCCTTTGCAAGGTGCAGGCCGATGCGGCTTATCGCATTGATCTCAAGGCATTAGCAGACCAAGTCGCTGGCGATCGCCGTGCCGAGCTGCTGCCTTGTGCCGTAATCGGCACGGCCGGTACGATAAACACAGGCGCTGTCGATGATCTCGATGCATTGGCGGAATTTTGTACCCGCGAGAACCTTTGGTTTCATGTGGATGGCGCCATAGGTGCAGTTCTTGGCCTGTCGCCTACGCACGGTCATCGCGTACGTGGGATCGGCCGTGCGGATTCGGTGGCGATGGATCTGCACAAGTGGCTACACGTCCCTTTTGAGGCCGGTTGCATACTGGTGCGCGACCGGCAACGCCACCGAGCAACCTTCTCGCTGACACCTGCCTACCTCGAGCATACCGCCCGCGGACTGTCGGGTGGCGCAGAGTGGTTTAGCGAGTACGGAGTGCAGTTGTCACGAGGATTTCGCGCGCTGAAAGTGTGGCTGTCATTCAAGGAACAGGGGGTGGATAAGTATGGCCGACTGATCGATCAGAACATTGCTCAGGCCCTAGAACTTGCGCGACTGATCGCAGCCGAGCCCGAGCTCGAACTGATGACTCCCGCGGGATTGAATATTGTCTGTTTTCGCTATAGGTCGGCGGGTCACAGTGACGCTGTCGCGAATAAACTAAATGAGGAGTTGCTGATCCGACTTCACGAATCCGGCATCGCCGTGCCTTCCTACACTACGCTGGCTGGTCGCTATTGCCTGCGGGCAGCTATTGTCAATCACCGAACTCAAGCGGTGGACCTGCCAATGCTGATCGATGCAGTGCTTCGCATCGGAAGGGAATTGAGCGCGGCCCGCGAGTGACTTTGGGACCAAGCGCTTTTCAGCCACAGAACCGCTCGACCGACTAGCTCATACAGGGCATCGCGACTGTGATGCAGGGCCTGTCTGTTCGGT
>DASWBL010000270.1:0-13802 GCA_036390615.1 Steroidobacteraceae bacterium
GATGACAAACGGCAGGAACTTGTCATCGCCGAGGCTCTGGCCCGAAAGATTGATCGAGCACATCGCCAGCCGCTCGCGCTCATCGGCCTCGGAGACCAGCCAGCGGAAGGCGTTTTCGATCACCCAGCGATCGATGTTCGGCGTGATGGCGTAGCGCTCGGCCGCGGCGATGAAATTGTCCGGCGCCACGATGCGCCCGTTCTCATCCCGCATGCGCAGCAGCAATTCGTAGTGGGCGCCGACGATCTGCTTTTGCAGCGGCTGGATCGACATCCGAAACAGCTCGAACCGACCTTCCTCGAGCGCCGCATTGATGCGTGCGGCCCACTGCATCTCGCGCCGGCGGCGCATCAGTTCGATATCGTTTTCGGCAAAACTGTGCACGCGGTTGCGGCCCTGCTCCTTGGCCGCCGCGCAGGCGCTGTCGGCGGCCGACAGTACCGAGGCGACGTCCTCATTGTCGGCAGTGATCGGCACCACGCCGATGCTCGCACCGAGGCGGAACACCCGCTCCTCCCAGGTGAAGCGGAAATTGCGTACCGCCTCGCGCAGCGTCTCGGCCATCCGCATCGCCTCATCGAGCGAGCAGCTCTCCAGCAATATGCCAAACTCGTCGCCGCCGAGCCGCGAGAGCGTATCGCGCCAGCGGACCTTGGATTTCAGCAGCGCGCCAACCTGGCCGAGCAGCGCATCGCCGGCGCCGTGGCCACAGGTGTCGTTGACGATCTTGAACTGGTCGATGTCGAGATAGCACAGCGCATAGGAGGACTCTCGTGCCTTGGCGCTCTTGAGCGCCCGCTCCAGGCGGTTCTCGAACTCGCGGCGGTTCACGAGTCCGGTCAGCAGATCGTGACTGGCGTGATAACTTAAGCGGCGGTTGAGCTCGCGCGATTCGCTGACGTCGTGGAATACCAGCACCCCGCCAGCGGTCTTGCCGGCGCCATCGCGGATCGGCGCTGCCGTGCTCTCGACATACAGCTCGTTGCCGTCGCGCCTGATCAGCAGCATTGGCCGCACGGATTTGATCGCCCGGGCGCGGCGGATCGCCACCGCCAGCGGATTTTCCAGCGGCTCGCAGGTCTCCTCGTGAAAGGCGCGGAAAATCTCCTCGACCGGCTTACCCATCGTATCCTCGAGCCGCCAGCCAGTGAGCTGCTCGGCCACCGGATTGATGTAATCGATCACTGAGCTCGCGTTGGTGGTGATGACGCCATCGCCGATCGATTGCAAGGTGATCTGCGCGCTTTCCTTTTCGCGAAACAGCGCCTCCTCGTACAGCTTGCGCTCGGTGACATCAAGCTCGACGCCCACGAGGCGCAGCAGCCGGCCGTGCTCGTCGGTCATCGCCTTGGCGCGACTGATCACCCAGCGCCACTCGCCGCTGCGGTGGCGCATGCGGTGCACGCTGTCGAACAGCGGCGTCTTGCCGGCCACGTGGTCGCGGATCGCCGCCTGCACGCGCGAGATATCCTCGGGATGCACGAGGCTGCGCCAGTCGAAGCCGCCAGTCAGGTCGGCCTCGCTGTAGCCGAGCATCGTGCGCCAGCGCGGCGAGAAATACACTTCCTGGCCGTCGACGTCGAAGTCCCACAGCCCGTCGTTGGCCGCAAGTTCAGCCAGTTTGCCGCGCTCCTCGATCCGATCCAGATAAAGGCCGGTGCGCACGCGCTCAAGCCCGGTCGCCAGACTGCTGCCAAGGAGCTTCATCAGCAGCTGCAGATTCACGTCAAAGGCACCGCGCGGCAGGCCGAACACCAGGCCGAGTATGCCGGCGGCTTTGCCGCGGATTCGGAAGCTGACGATCAGCGCCGAGCCGATGGCGAGCTCCGCCAGCAGGCCGGCATCGACGGTCTGTTCGCGCCGCGGCGTGGCGGTATCGCGAAATTCTGCCAGCCGCAGATGCTCGCCGCGCGAGGCGATCCACGGCAGCCGGTCGAGCACGACGCCGCGCAGCGCTTCCGGATGACACTGCACGAACGTGCCACCCGAGGCCGTGACGGATTCAATATGGGTGGCGGACTGATCGTAGAACGCGGCGAAGGTGGCGTCGGCGGAAGTCGACTCTCGCAAGATAGCGAGACTGCCACGGATGATTTCGTCGGCGGTATCGCGCGTCAGGTTCTGGAAATCTACGGCGATCTTGGTGCACGCAACGTCCAGACCCGGAGCCGGCCGTTCGGCCCGCCCCGTCCAGAATTGGGGCGCCAGCACGTCGGAAGCGGTGAACTCGGCCGGGGTGGGGCTCGGCGGCTTAGACATCACCGTGAATTCTCCCATATTACCGTCGGAAGGCAAGCTAAAGCCCTGCCACCGTTGGAAATATGCGACGGGTGTCCGCTAGGTTCGCGCCCGAAATTCGACCGGCTGGAGAGGCCGCAGGCCCATTCAGGCACGCTGCAGCGCTGCCCGAGCGCTGGCAAAGACCGCCTTTAGTTGCTGCTCCATTTCCTCCTGCACTTTAAGCAGACCCTCGGCACCGATACTGCGATCAACGGTGCGCGGCGCACCGATTGCCACCGCAATCTTGCAAAACGGCATCGGCAGCACGAACTTGTCCCAGTGCACGAGCCACGCGCGCGAGGCACAGAACGCCATTGGCACCAACGGCCGACCCGACATCTGCGCCAACAGCACGGCGCCGGGCTTGAACTTGAAGCGCGGCCCACGCGGGCCATCCGGCGTCAGCACGGCGCTGACCTTCTCGCGCATCAGCGCCTGAAAAGTTTCTTTCATCGCAAGCGCCCCGGTGTGCGTCGAGGAGCCACGGATCGGGTAACCGCCAAGCCGCCGCACCACCTGGGCGGCCAGCTCGCCATCGAGCGATGGACTGATCAGAAAGCCGATCCGCAACGGCCGTTTCGCTTGCTGTGAGAGCAGATAGCCGGTGCAAAACAGGTTGTGCTGGTGCCAGTACACCGGCAGGAACGAAGGCTGGGCGGCCAGCACCGCATCCAGATTTTCCTCGCCGACGGCAACGACCACCGGACAGCTTTGCCACCAGCTGCGCACCAGTGCGGCGAGAATCGGTGCCAGCACCCGATACGCGAAGCGGCGCGTGCCGCTCATCGTGCGACCCGACATTGTGCGGTAGCGGTAGATCGTGTTGCGCAGGCCACCGCCCGGGCCGGATTTACTCATGCGGATTTTCCACCGACGGCGGCACGCAGCAAGGCGCGGTATTTTCCCGAATGCCGCAGGCCCCGACAAGCCGGCGGCACACACAACGCGCGCCAGGCGACGCGCTCGCAATTAAGCGCAAGCGGCGGCCGGTCGGTCACCAGACGGCACGTCAGCTCCGGCGGCGTGGGTGGCGCATGCACCCACCAGCGCTGCCGGCGAAATTGCGCCGCATCGCCGCGCACGCTGACGGCGCGCACATCGGCCAGCGTCGCGCCAGCCGCCTTGACCGTGGCCTCCTTGGCGCACCAGATCCCAAGCGCCGCGCGCGCATCGGTCGCCTGCTGTAATTCCTGCGGATCAAAGCAAAAACTAAATGCCGGCAGGATCCCGCCGTCGAGTATTTCCAGATCGAGTCCCACCCGGCCCGCCGTCGCCACGGCGCAGGCCACCCAGGAGCCGGCGTGCGTGATGCTGAAATCCGGCAAGCCGCGACCGCGCGGCTTGCCGCCGTAAGGAAAGCACAGCTGCCTTGCGCTGACAGGACGGTTGCAGACTCGCGTCAGCAGCTGGCAGGCGAGTGCTATGCCGAGGAGCGATTGCGATTGCGCCGGCCCCTGCGCACCCAAGCGCGAGCGGCGCGCGTGCGGCAGCTCGGCGGCCAGGCGCCGGCGCAGCGCTGCCGGCAACTGACCGGGCAAGGATGAGTACGCTAGAATCACGGTGGCCACATGCCCACCATTCACGAAGCGCCCGCGCCCGTCAACCCGCCGGTCCCCGAAGGATGATTGCCAAAACCCTGACTGAACTGATGCAGGCCAATCGTGGCGCGGCGCGCAGCCTTACCTACCTCGAATCCGAGACTGAGACGCGCCAGGTGCCGTTCGGCCTGCTGTATGAGCGCGCGCTCGGCATCCTGCACCACCTGCAGCAACTCGGCGCGCGGCCCGGGGACCGCCTGATCCTGCTGCTCGCCGCCAATGAGCCGTTCATCGATGCCTTCTGGGCGGCGGTGCTCGGCGGCATCGTGCCAGTGCCGATCGCGCCGGGCATCAGCGACGAGCACCGCATGAAATTGTTGCGCGTGGCGCGGCAGCTCGGTGCCCCATTTCTGTATACCGAGCAGCGGCTGCTCGAGCGCATTGCCAGCGTCGCCGCCGCGCAGGGCGAGCAGCAGCTCTTTGCCACGCTGCGCCAGCGCACGTTTCTGATCGATGAGCTGCATGATGTCGCCCGCGCCGGGCAGCCCCACGCCGCGCGGCCCGGCGATACCGCCTTCATTCAGTTTTCCTCGGGCTCGACCAGCACGCCCAAGGGCGTGGTGCTGACGCACGCCAACCTGATCGCCAATATTGAAGGATCGACACGGGCCGGCGGCTTCAACGCTGACGATGCCAGCCTGTCGTGGATGCCGCTGACGCACGACATGGGGCTCATCGGTTTTCATCTGGTGATGTTCGCCAATCAGGTGCATGCGCATCTGATGCCGACCGACCTGTTCGTGCGCCGGCCGCTGCTGTGGATGCAGCTCGCATCCCGTGTCGGCGCGACGATCCTGTGCTCGCCGAATTTCGGCTACCGGCATTACCTCAAAGTGCTCGCCGACCGCTCGCCCGGGCAGCTCGATCTGTCGTCCGTACGCCTGATCTTCAATGGCGCCGAGCCGATCAGCGCCGAACTGTGCGAGGAGTTCATGCAGCGTCTGGCGCCGTGCGGCCTGAGCGCGACCGCGATGTTTCCGGTTTATGGCCTGGCCGAGGCATCGCTCGCTGTCAGTTTCCCGCCGGTTGGCGCGCCGCTTAAGTCCGGCCACTTCAATCGCCACCAGCTCAATGTCGGCCAGCCGCTGGCGACGGTTGCGGCCGGCGGCACCGACGCGCTGCAGCTCGTCAGCGTCGGGCAGACGATCCCGCTGTGCGAGCTGCGCATCGCCGGCGCCGCCGACGAGGCGCTTGCCGATGAGCACGTCGGCCATATCCAGATCCGCGGCGCCAACGTCACGGCCGGTTACCTGAACGCGGCGCAGGTCAACGCCGAGTCGTTTACTGCCGATGGCTGGCTGCGCACCGGGGATCTCGGCGCCATCCACGCCGGCGATCTTTATGTGACCGGACGCTTCAAGGAAATCCTGTTCGTCAACGGCCAGAACTACTATCCCCACGATCTGGAGCAGCTGGTCTTTGGCTTAGGAGAGCTCGAGCTTGGCAAAGTGGTGGTCGCCGGCATCCGTCCGGCACACAGCGATTCGGATCAGATTATCGTGTTCGTGCTGCACCGGGGCGAACTTAGCGAATTTGCGCCGCTCGCCCGGCAGGTCGCCCGCCGCATCAGCGAGCATGCCGGACTTGAAGTCAGCGCCGTCGTGCCGGTCAAGCGCGTGCCCAAGACCACCAGCGGCAAGATTCAGCGCCACGCGCTCGAGCAGGCCTATCTCGAGGGCGCCTATGCGACGGAGCTCGCCGAGCTCAAGATACTGAACGATCAGCATCCGGAGAGCGACACCAGTCACGGCCAGATCGAACAGGCGCTGCAGGAACTCGTGGATGCCGCGATGGACGGACGGCGAATCGCCGCCCACGAGAGCCTGTTCGAGGCCGGGATCAGTTCGCTGAAGCTCGTGGCCATCCACGAGCAGATCGAGCAACGCTGGCCAAAGCTCCTTGATATCACCGATATCTTTGACCACCCGAGCATCGCCGAACTGGCCCAATTGATCGAGGGCCGGCTGCCGGGCCGCAGCGGCGCATGAGTCCGCCGGTTGATCCCAAGGTCGCGAGCGCCGCGCAAACGCTGGTGGACGCCCGCGTGAGCGGCCGACCTCTCACCGCGCTGCCGGAGACACTGCGCCCACGCGATGCGGCGACGGCCTACGCCATTCAGGATGAAGTGCTGCGCCTGCTCGGCCAGCATATCGGCGCCTGGAAGGTGTCGATGGACGATGCCGAGCACGGCTGCTTTGCGCCGATCATGGAGCGCGACCTGCGCCCCTCCCCGGCCGAGCTGCCTCCGGCGGCCGCCGCCACCGCTGGCGTAGCGCAGTTCGGCATCGAGCCGGAGATTGCCTTTCGTATCGGCCAGCCGCTGCCGACGGTTGCCGGCAACGCCATACAACGGCGCGATACCGTCATGGCCGCCATCGAATCGGCGCACACGGTGCTCGAGGTCGTCGTCAGCCGCTACGCGGCGCCCAACGAGCTGTCGCTGCTCGACCGACTGGCCGACAACCTCATTAACGAGGCGCTGATTCTCGGGCCTGCCTGTCGCGCCTGGCGTGAGCTGCCGCTGGCCTCGTTGCCGCTTGCAGTACGCGTCGATGACCAACGCGTGCACCAGGGCGTTGGCGGCCATCCACTCGGCGATCCGTTACTGCCACTGGTGTGGTTCGCGACCACCATGAGCGCCATGGGCAAAGGCTTACAGCCTGGGGCGATCGTGACGACCGGCAGCTGTAACGGGGTGCGCATGGTCGCGGCCGGCGGCAGCGTCAGCGCTGAGTTTGCCGGCCTGGGCGAAGCCGCCGTGCGATTTTAGCTTTCGCCTTCGGTCGCCGTCGGGGGCTCGCGCCCGAATTTCCAGCGCCGGTGAGTCCAGGCCCAGTCGGCCGGAGAGGTTTTCACTTCAGCTTCAATCCGCGCCGCATAACGGACGGTGAATTGCATCGTATCGAGTGACTCGCCCGCCATTGCTACCGGCTCAAACCAGGATTCGTAAAAGCCGCGGCGCACGCGACGCATCGCGATGAAATACGTCGGGTAGCGGCAGATGCGTGCGATCTCCGCTGGCCCCGGAAAGAATGCGGTCTCGCGGCCAAGAAAGTTGAGCCACACGCGCCCGGCGCTGGTAGTCGGCATCTGATCGGCCATCATGCCGACTACGTGCGTTCTCTGCCGCTGCCGCGCGAGCTCGCGCAGCAGGCTTTTGCCGGCGAGCATATGTACGCCGAAGCGGCCGCGCAGGCGCAGCATCGACCGATCGGCTACGGCGCTGCTCGGCGGTTTATAGGCGGCAAAGAACGGCACCCCGGTATCCATTGCAGTAACCGCCAAGAGCCATTCCCAGTTGCACTGGTGCGCGCCGACCAGTAGCACCGACTGACCGGCGGCCAGATGCGCCTTGATCGGCGCCAGATCAAGGAAGCGCACGCGGGCGCGCAGCGGCTCGCGTCCTATGGCCGCTAACTTGAGTATCTCGGCGGCGAGCTCGCCCTGCCGTCGGTAGTGTTCATTGAGTACGCGCTGCGCTTCGGCCGCCGACCAATGCGGAAAGCAACGGCGCAGGTTGTCGCGCGCCACGCCGACGCGGTAACGCAGTCCATAGCGCACGATCAGGGCGAGCACCGCCCCGATGGCATACAGTACGGGAAGCGGCAGCGAGCCGATAAGCCGCAATACCGGCCCGGCGCGTTGCGATCCGGCCGTGGCGGATGCGGCCACTGTTGTCGATTGCGGCGCCATTATCCCAAGCGTCCGGCCCCTGTCAGACCGATGACGAAGCGGCACCGGTGTCTGCGCAGTTTAGCCAGCGACCGCGCGGGCCGATAGCGCCGATGGCCGCACCTGCCATAATGGGCGCGTTTTCAGTCAAGTGCGGATCGAGCCATGCTTTGGGTCAAGTGCCTGCACGTGCTGGGTGTCGTCAGCTGGATGGCCGGCATTTTTTACCTGCCGCGGATTTTCGTGCATTACGCCGAGGGCCGTGCCGCAGGCGAGGACGTGCGCCGCCTGCTGATCATGGCCAACCGGTTGTACGGCTTCATGACGATTCTTGCCATCGTCGCGCTGGGTGCCGGTTTGTGGCTGTGGTTAGGATTTGGCGACGGCGGTCGCTGGCTCGAGGTGAAATTGTTATTCGTCGCGGCGCTCATCGGCTACCACCTGGGCTGCCGGCTGATACTCGGACGCATGCGCGCTGACCGGCCACTGCCCAGGGCGCGCGCACTGCGACTGTTGAACGAAGCGGCGCTGCTGATCGTCGTTCCGATCCTGATCCTCGCGATAGTCAAACCCTTCTGATCGACCGGCCGCGGCCGGCGCGCTCAAGATGCTTGCTGCCAGCGCGCTGGCAGGATATGCCGGCGCCGCACCGCGATGGCGAGAAATCCCACCGCCGCGATCAGGCAAATGATTACCGCGACCACGGATGCTTCGGCGCCGAATTTTCCGCCCGACAGCCAAACGGGCCCCGACAATACGCCGTTGAACAGGCCGATCGAGACGCCGGTCCCGGAAACCACCAGACCAAAGATGCCGCCTTGCGTGAAGTTCCAAGCGATGTGCATGCCAATCGGCAGCCACAGCCGCCGGGTCACTAAATAGGCGCCCGCCAGCAGCACGCCGCCCTCCAGCATGACAGCGCAGGCTCCGAGCAGCGTCGCGTCCGGATTGACCAGGTGCAGAAGGCCAAAGATGACCGCGCTGATCACCAATGACAGCCAGCTACCTACCGCGCCCTCAATCAGCCGAAACAGTAAACCGCGAAACAGCAGTTCCTCGAAAATTCCGGCCGCCACCGAAGCCATCAAGGGCTCGATAAGCACCGCCGCTGGGGCGCTGCTGGTGTAGTGGTAGACGCCGAGCAGCGCGAGTGCCAACAAAACGGCGGCGAACAGAGCGGCGCCCACCAGCCATCCGAGCGCGAGCTCACCCAGCGCGCCGGCAGCGGACAGTTCAGTCACGCTGCGTCGCTCGATTCGGCGGACAAAGTACCAGTACCCGAGCAACGACAGCAGCGCGCCTTCAAGCGCCACCAGAGCGATCGCACGAGCATGATAAATATGCAGTGCCCCAATGACCCCGCGCATGACGATTACCGGGGTCACGACCAGCACGATCCCGATCAGCAGCCGGTTGAACAGCGAACCAAACGCACGGACCCAGAGTAATCTCACGCTTAAGTTTCCTGGTTACGCAGCCGCCGACATAGTGCCATCGACAGCAGGCTAGCGGCGGATTTTCCCGCTCGGTCGCGCCCGCTGCTGGCGCGGCGCCTGCGGACTTGCCTCGCGCATCTAATTTTGGTACTTTGGTACCTAGGTACCACACATCGAGGCATGACTATGGCCGGCCCGTCCAAAACCATCACGGTCGAGCGCGTGCAGACCGGCGTGCGGATCGAGCGCCGCATCCTGAAGGTGCTGAAGGCGCTGGCCGAATTCAAGAATCTGACGCTCGGTGATCTGCTAGAAGGCATCGTGTTGCACGCCTTTGACGGCAAGGCGCCCTTCTCCCCGGAAACGCTGCGCAAGATTGCGGAACTCAAAAACATCTACGAGCTTGACCTGGATGCGCGCGCAAGCCACCGCCTGAGGGAAAAATCATGACCGATGAGCAATTCCTGGCGGCGCTTGAGCAGTGCCTGCTGCCGGAAGCGGAATTCGGCCATCGTGGCCACGTTCGCGCCGCCTACCTGTACCTGCTGCAGGGAGACTTTGCCGAGGCGCTCGTTCGCCTTCGCCGCGCGATCCGCAATTACGCCCGGCATTTGGGCAAGCCCGAGCGGTACCACGAGACCATCACGGTCGCGTATCTGGCGCTGATTCAGCAGCACATCTGCGAACGCGGCGATGGTGGCGGCTGGCCGGCTTTTCAGCATGACAATCCGGAGTTGTTCCGGCCTGATTTGCTGCTTGAGTTCTATCCGCAGCAGCAGCTTGACACTGCCCTGGCGCGACAAGTGTTCCTGCTGCCACAGGCGCCAACAGCGAGAGACTCAGCATGCGGCTGACACTGGCGAGCGGTCGCGGCCTCCTCGCTGGCTGGTTGCTCGCGCACACGTTCCCGTTGCTCATCAGTCATCAGGAAATCGGCGCCTGGTCGGCGATGGGCCTCGGTGACCGCCTGCGTATCGGGCTCGCCGCGATCGAATTACTCGGCGCCGTGCTATTCGCTTTTGAAGCGACAGTGACCACTGGTCTCGCGCTGTTGCTGACGGCGTTCGTGATCGCCGCGCTGATCCACGTCCGCCAAGGCCAGGTGCCCTGGTGGCTAGCCGGCTACGCTCTTGCCGCCGTGCTGCTCCGGTATTTCAGCCGCCGAGCAGCGCCGGCGGCTGCGAGCGGGACCGCCGCCCGCTAGATCAAGCCGGCCGCGACGCCGGCCAAGGCGCAGCCCAGCACCGCATGCTGGTCGGCGTCGAGGTGCACGCCATCAACGCGGCTCGCGGCGGTCACACTGCCGGCATCGAAAAACGCGCAGCCGGCCGTCGCGCAGATCTCGCGATAAGCCGCGGCCAGCCCGGCGCTTTTCAGATCGGCACCCTGAAACTTGGGCGCGATCGGGCCCCGCGCCTCACCCATCGGTGGCGGCGCCACCACCAGCACCGGCGGGACCGGCATGCCAGGCTCGATCGGCGCCTGCCGAATCGTTCGCACCAGCGCGGCGGTGCCCTGCGCCGCATGCCAGGCGTTATGCGCATGCACCGACTGGAAATCATTGGTGCCCAGCATCAGCAGCACCAGCGCGAGCGGCGAATGCATCTCGATTCGCTGCGCAAGGCCCTGCTGACCATTGCGACCTGGCAGAAACGGATCCTCAAAGACCGTGCGACGCCCATTGAGGCAGTCTTCCAGCACGCGCACGCTGTGTCCCGCTCGTACGAGCTCCTGCTCCATTACGCCCGGCCACCGCTGTGCGAACGGCAAACGGTTGCGCGTGAGCGGAATGATGCCCCATGAAAGCGAGTCGGCGTAAACCAATACCTGTTTCATGGCTCACTAGCCGATTGCGAATCCAGGTCCGAGCAGACCGATCGACACTACCGCAACTAACGCCGCGCCGATCAGCCAGCTGAGCGAGAACGCCAATGGTGCCGCAGCCGGGCTCTCCGACGCGAGACCGGCCGCGCGCTCCGGCACAAACAGCAGGCCAATGGGCAGCAGGATCGCCTGCGGAATCGCATTGCGCAGCAGCGCGTGCGGCGTGCGGTGGTCAAATACCGCCGTCGCGGCGGCCAGCAGCAAGGCGCTGCCAAGCGCGATCAGCACGAGGCGCGTTACGCGGGCACGCGGTTTGGCATAGGCCGCGAGCGGCGCGGCGACCAGGCGCACGGTCACCAGATAAAGCGCGATGCCGAGCACGATGGCAGCATAGCGACCCGGTGCGCCGACGTGAAAATCGAGCATCGCCCAGGCCCAGTCGTCGGTCCGCGTTACGACACTGAACACCAGCTGCATCGCGAACCAGAACAGATTGAACGCGGCCACCAGGATCCAAAACAGCCGTGTTGCTGCCGAGGCGCGCGGCGCGAGCTTTAATACGATCAAAGCGACGATGCCTAAGGCCAGATTCATGAAAGGTCCCGCCAGATCGATGGCGGTGCCACGCAGCGTGCAATCGACGAACACCGAAGACAGCGAGAGGATCGAGCCGCCGCGAGCAAGGCAGGCGCCGCCGTGGCCGAAAACATGGTGGGCAATGTCGGCCGATGCATAGCCCAGCATGCCAATGGCGCCCGCTGTCAAACCATTGTCGCTGCGATCCTCGCTCATGATTACACGGTCCGGCTGAACAGCGCCTTGTCGGGTGAGCGGCGCGCCAGCCGGGCGTCAAAGGCCATGCAAATGCCGCGCAGAAACGCCCGACCGGGTTCGGTGATGCGCACCTGTTGCGGACCCAGCTCCACCAGCCCGTCGGCGGCAAACTCACTCAGCTTATCGGCTACGCCGTCCAAATAAGGCATGTAATCCGATTCGTCCCAGCGGGTTGCCAGGCGCGTCATCAAGTTAAGGATGTGCCGGCGCAGCACCTGATCCTCCGCGTCGAGCAGGTGCCCGCGCGTGAGCGGCAGTTCGCCGCGACCGAGCCGCTCCTGGTAGGGCTGCAGCTCCTTCTCGTTCTGCGCAAAGGCGTCACCGGCATCGCCGATCGCCGAGACCCCGAGGCCGAGCAGCGGGCGCGTGCAACTATCGGTGTAGCCCATGAAATTTCGGTGCAACGTTCCCACGCGCACCGCGCGCCACAGGCTGTCACTCTCCAGCGCGAAGTGATCGAAGCCCACTTCGCGGTAGCCGGCGCGCTCCAGCCAGCCGCGGCCGCGCTCGTACAAAGCCCGCTTGGCGTCACCTTCGGGAAGGTCGGCCTCGGTAAAGCGCCGCTGGCCGGGCTTGATCCATGGCACATGCGCGTAGCCGTAAAAGGCAATCCGGTCCGGGCGCAACTGGCACACCGCCTCCATGGTGACATCAATGCTCGCGGGCTGCTGCAGCGGCAGTCCGTAGATCAGATCAAAATTCACGCTATCGAAGCCGTTGGCCCGCGCCGCCGCGGTAACCGCACGGACTTGCTCAACGCTCTGCGCGCGGTTGACGATCTGCTGCACCTTGGGGTCAAAGTCCTGCACGCCGAGGCTGATGCGGCGGAAGCCGAACCGCGCCAGCAGCTGCAACTGCTCGGCGGTGGTGACTCGCGGATCGACCTCGACTGAGAGTGCCGCATCGGGCGACACTTCCGAGGCACCAAGAATGCCGCCGAGCAGCGCCTCCAGTTCCTGCAAATCGAGGAAAGTCGGCGTGCCGCCGCCGATATGCACCTCGCTGAGGCGCGGCCGCGGAATTCCGAGGCGCTCGCGGTAGAGGCGGTACTCGGTCAGCACCGCGTTGACATAGGGCATGACAATCGCGTGCGTGCGCGTGATACGCGTGTTGCAGCCACAGTAGGTGCAAAGCGAACGGCAAAACGGCACGTGAATATACAGCGCCGCGCCGCGCGGCTCGCCGGCGGACTCACGCATCGCCTGACTGATCCGCTCGAGCCACTGCGCCTCGGTGGGCGCACGGTCCCAGTACGGCACGGTCGGGTAGCTGGTGTAGCGCGGCCCGGCCACATCGTACTTGGCGATCAGACTGGCCGGCACGGCGCTCACCTGAACATTTCCCGCTGCACTTTCAGCACCAGGCGCACGTTCGCTTCGGGCGTACCCTGCAGTACCCCGTGGCCAAGTCCGCACACCCACGCCGCCCGCCGCGCGGCCGGGAGCGCCGCGACGCGCGCAAATACGGCGCGCACCCGCGACTCGAGCTCCGCAGCCGGGAGCAGCAGCCATTGCGGATCGATATTGCCCTGCACGCACCAGCGGTCCGTGCGCGCATCCAGTACCTCAGCCAGGTCGCTGCGCCAGTCAACGCCCAGGCACTGCAGGTTAAGCGGCGCGAGCGCTGCCCAGTGAGCCGCGCTCGTGTCGCGCGAGTAGTAGATCAGCGGCGTCGTCGGGCAGCGGCGCCGGAAGCGCTCAATGACCGGAGCGAGCGCCGCGGCGGCGCGATGAGCGAATGCGCCGGGATCCAGCACGCCTGCAGCCGTGTCGAACAGCGCCACACACTCGGCGCCAGCCTCGGCCTGCAAAATCATGTTGTCCGCCAGCAGCGGCGTCAGGTGCTCACAAAATCCCGCGTAAAGTCCGTTGTCCAGACCGGGCAGGCCTTCGCGCGTGAAGCCTTCATGCGATCCGGCCACCGCGTAGGCATAAAGCGTGAACGGTGCGCCGACAAAACCAATCAGGCCACACTCTGGCGGCAGCCGCCGCCGGATGAGCTGCAGCGCCTCGCCCTGAAATTGCAGTTGCTGCACCAGATGGTCGCCGCCATGCAGCCGGGCAAGGTCTGCAACGGTCCGAAGTTGCCAGCCGAGCGCCGGAGCCGGTGCATAGCTCAGTCCCATGCCGAGCGCCTCGAGCGGAAACAGCAGGTCGGA
>DASWBL010000271.1:0-13586 GCA_036390615.1 Steroidobacteraceae bacterium
GTGAAAAGTCCCATTGCGTGGTACTTGCCGTGATCCGGCTAGGAGTTTCGTGCGCGTCTATAACTTTGCCGCCGGGCCGGCGATGCTGCCACTGCCGGTCATGGAGCAGGTTCGCGCCGAACTGACCGACTGGCAGGGTCGCGGCATGTCGGTGATGGAGCTAAGTCACCGCAGCAAGGCATTCATGGCCTGCGCTGCCGAAGCGACTGCGGACCTGCGCGAATTGCTGGCCGTGCCGGCCAATTATCAGGTGCTGTTCATGCAGGGCGGGGCCACTGCGCAATTTGCCGCGATTCCGCTCAACCTGGCCGGCCCCGAGGCCACCGCCGACTACGTGAACACCGGCGCCTGGGCTGCCAAGGCGATCGCCGAAGCCAAACGGTTTTGCCGCATCAACGCGGCGGCCGACGCCGCCGCCAGCCACTACACCACCGTGCCACCGCAAGCGGAGTGGCGCGTAAGCCCGCAGTCCGCTTACCTGCACTACACTGCCAATGAAACCATCGGCGGCGTTGAGTTTCCCTTCGTACCTGAGGTTTCGGCACCGCTGGTGGCCGATATGTCCTCGAACATTCTGTCGCGGCCGATTGATGTGAACCGCTTCGGACTCATCTATGCCAGCGCGCAGAAAAACATCGGGCCGGCTGGCCTCTCGGTTGTAATTGTGCGCGACGATCTGCTCGGCAAGGCTCGGCCCAGCACGCCGGCCGTGCTCGATTACCAGATGACGGCCAAGGAAGGCTCAATGCTCAACACCCCGCCGACGTTTGCCTGGTACGTCGCGGGCCTGGTGTTCAAATGGATGAAGCGCGAAGGCGGCCTTAAAGTCATCGGTGAGCGCAATCGCGCCAAGGCTGCAAAGCTATACCGAGCCATTGATGATTCCGGTTTTTACCGCAATCCAGTGGCACCTTTGTGTCGCTCGTGGATGAACGTGCCGTTCGTGCTCGAGCGCCCGGAGCTTGAGCTACAGTTCCTGGGGGAGGCCGGCAGGGCGGGACTGGCGAACCTCGAGGGACACCGCTCGGTCGGCGGCATGCGCGCGAGCCTGTACAACGCGATGCCCGAAGAGGGCGTCGATGCACTGATCGAATTCATGCGCGATTTTGCGCGGCGGAATGCCTGACGGCGGCGGCAAGCTACCGGGGAAATAGCTCAGCATGGGATTTCGGATTCTGGCTTTGAACAACATCAGCGGCCGCGGCCTGGAGCGGCTGCCGCGCGATCGCTACGAGATTGGCGCGCAGCTGCCACAGCCGCACGCGGTGCTGGTGCGCTCGGCTGACATGCACCAGTTCGCGATCCCCGACACGTTGTTGGCGGTCGCTCGCGCCGGTGCCGGCACCAACAACATCCCGGTCACCGCCCTGAGTGCCCGCGGCATCCCAGTGTTCAACTCGCCAGGCGCGAATGCCAATGCGGTCAAGGAGCTGGTGCTCGCCGGCTTGTTTTTGGCGGCGCGCAACATCTGTCAGGCGTGGGATTTTGCCCGGGGACTGCAAGGCGACGACGCCGCGCTCGATGTCTCGGTGGAGCAGGGCAAGAAGCGCTTCGTTGGTTTGGAACTGCCCGGGCGCGCGCTCGGCGTGGTCGGGCTTGGTGCCATCGGGGTCGAGGTCGCCAACAGCGCGCTCGGACTCGGAATGAAGGTGCTGGGCTACGATCCGCAAATCACCGTGCAACGGGCCTGGCAGCTGTCCTCCGCGGTCGAGCAGGCCGTCTCGCTTGACGATTTGTTTACGCGCGCTGACATGATCAGCGTCCACGTCCCGCTAACCGAGCAGACGCGCGGCATGGTCAACGCCGCGCGCCTGAAACTGATGCGGCCGGGCGGCACCATGCTTAATTTTGCACGTGCGCAAATCGTCGCGGAAGCAGACGTGCTCGCGAGCCTTGATGCCGGACGGCTGCATGCCTATATCTGCGATTTTCCGAGCAACGCCCTCAAGGGGCATCCGCGCGTGGTGGCGCTGCCACATCTCGGGGCTTCGACCGGCGAGGCCGAAGACAACTGCGCGGTAATGGCCGCGGACACGCTGCGCGACTTTCTGGAAAACGGCAATATCCGGCACTCGGTCAATTACCCCGAGGCGGTATTGCCGCGGATACCGGCGACGACGCGCATCGCAATCACTAATAGTAACGTGCCAAACATGGTCGGCCAGATTTCCACCTGCCTGGCGGCCGAGCAGATCAACATTGCCGACATGCTGAATAAATCCCGGGGCGAGTACGCGTACACGCTGATCGACACCGACGGCGCCGTCAGCGACCGCGTAATTGAGCGGATCCGCAAGATCCAGGGCGTGCTGTCGGCCCGCATCGTATTGCCTGCTGGCTGAACCGCGCGCTATCGCCCTAACCGACATCCAGAGTCCCGTGGCCACTCGCAGAAAAAAACGTGACTTGCCGGCGCTGCCGGCTATCCGGCGACAAATCGACGCACTCGATGAACAACTTCAGCAGCTGCTGAGCGCGCGCGCGAAGCTGGCGCAGAATATTGGTATATCGAAGCATGATGGTCGGCACACAGCGGACTTTTACCGCCCGGAGCGCGAAGCGCAGGTTTTGCGCCAGGCGCTCAAGCGCAACCGCGGTCCGCTGCGGAATGAGGAAATTGCCCGGCTGTTTCGCGAGATCATGTCCGCCTGCCTCGCGCAGCAGGAGCCGCTGAAGATCGCCTTTCTCGGGCCCGAGGGCACATTCACGCAGACGGCGGTGTACAAGCATTTTGGGCATTCGGTGCGGGCCCTGGCGCTCGTGAGTCCCGATGAGGTTTTTCACGAGGTCGAAGCCGGCAATGCCGATTTCGGCGTCGTCGCGGTAGAGAACTCCACCGAAGGCACGGTAACGCATACGCTCGATCGGCTGGTGAGCAGCCCGCTGCATATCTGCGGTGAAGTCGAGTTGCGTATCCACCAGTGCCTGATGGGCAAAATGACGTCGCTGCCAAAAATCGTGCGCGTCTGTGCCCATCCCCAGGCGCTCGCGCAGTGCCATGGCTGGCTGCGCGAGCATCTGCCCGATGCCGAACAGGTGCCGGTGGCCAGCAATGCTGAGGGCGCACGCCGCGCGCGCGATGAGGCGGGCACCGCCGCGATCGCGGGCGATACGGCGGCGGAGGTCTACGGATTGCAGCTACTAGTGCGCGAGATCGAGGACCAGCACGACAACACCACCCGCTTTCTGGTGATCGGGCGAAAGCTCCTTGAGCCAAGTGGCGCCGATAAGACGACGCTGCTGCTGTCGGCCCGTAACAGCGACGGGCCGGGCGCGCTGTACTTGTTGCTTGAGCCGCTGGCAGCCAACGGCATCAACATGACGCGGATCGAGTCCCGGCCGTCGCGCCGGCGCAAGTGGGAGTACGTGTTCTTCATCGACATCGAAGGCCACGCGCGCGATACCAAGGTGGCGAAGGCGCTTGCGCGGCTAAAGACCCGCGCCTCGTTGTTTCGCGTTATTGGTTCCTATCCCCGGGCGGTGCTGTAGATCATGGACCGCTCCGACAATGCCCATCCCGGCCGGCTCGCGCAGCCCAACATCAGTGGCTTGACGCCGTATGTGCCAGGCAAGCCGATCAGCGAACTGCAGCGTGAACTCGGCCTGAGCGGCATCGTCAAGCTCGCCTCGAACGAGAATGCCTGGGGGCCAAGTCCCCACGCGCTCGCGGCGATGCACGCAGCGCTGGATGAGGTCGCCCTGTATCCGGACGGGAGCGGCCATGAACTGAAGCAAGCGCTGGCCGCGCACCTTAAGGTCGATACGGCTTGCCTGACGCTCGGCGCCGGATCCAACGAATTGCTCGCGCTGCTGGCCGAGGGTTTCCTGACGCCGGAAAGCAACGCCGTTTACTCCCAGTACGCCTTTGCGATATATCCGCTGATCACGCGGGCCACGGGTGCCAGGGCTATCGAGGTTCCAGCGCTGGATGCGCGCGCCGCTATGCCGCTGGGGCATGATCTGGAAGCCATGCTGCGGGCGGTCGGGCCTGCGACCCGGCTGGTGTTCATTGCCAATCCGAATAATCCGACGGGCACCTGGCTTGATACTGCACGGCTCCGTGAGTTTATCGCGCACGCGCCCGCCCACACGCTAGTGGCGCTCGATGAGGCGTACCTCGAATTCGGGGTTGCCAGCGGCTGCGAGGACGCCATCAGCTGGGTGCAGCAATGGCCAAATCTCGTGCTGTTTCGGACTTTCTCCAAAGCCTATGGGCTCGCCGGTGTGCGGGTGGGCTATAGCGTTTCGCACCCGGAAGTGGCCGATGTGCTCAATCGGATTAGGCCGGCCTTTAATGTCACTTCGGCGGGATTGGCGGGTGCGCGTGCGGCGCTCGGCGATCAGGCCCACGTGCGCGAGTGCGTCCGCCTGACGCTGGCAGGACGCGAACAGCTGCAAAGCGGTTTTCGCGCTCTCGGATTGCGCGTCATTCCTTCGGCCGGCAATTTTTTGCTCGTGCACTTCAGTGCGACAGCGCACAAGATTTACAACGAGCTGTTAAAGGGCGGTTACATCGTGCGCCCGGTGGCCGGCTACGGATTGCCGGAATACCTGCGGATCACGGTCGGCACCGCCGAGCAGAACGACGGCCTGCTTGCGCTGCTCGCCGCCTGCCTGCAGCGCGGCGCGTGAACGCGCGAGACGCTTATCTGGTCCGTCCGGCCTCGGCCGTGCATGGCACGGTGACGGTGCCAGGGGATAAATCCATTTCGCACCGGGCGCTGATGTTGGGCGCGATCGCCACCGGTACCACGCACGTTGAAGGCTTTCTTGCCGGCGAGGACTGCCTTTCGACTCTTGCAGCGCTGCGCGCCCTTGGTGTGCATATTGAGCAACCGGCGGCGACTCAGGTACTCGTGCATGGTGTCGGGCATGACGGCCTGAAGGCCAGCGCAGAGCCGATCAATATGGGCAATGCGGGCACGGCGATGCGGCTGTTTGCCGGATTGCTTGCCGGCCAGCGATTTGACTCGACGCTGATTGGCGATGCATCGCTGATGCGCCGGCCAATGGAACGGGTGGCCGCGCCGTTGCGGCTGATGGGCGCGAGCATCAGCACCGTGGAGGGTCACGCGCCGGTGCGGCTGCGTGGCGGCGCCGGCTTGCATGGCATCGATTACGTGCTGCCGGTTGCCAGCGCCCAGATCAAATCGGCGATCCTGCTGGCGGGCCTGCACGCCAGCGGCACCACGCGTATCAGCGAGTCAGCACCGACGCGCGATCATACCGAGCGGATGCTCGGCGGCTTTGGCGCGCGCGTTGAGCGACAGGGAAGCACTATCAGCCTGGCCGGCGGCCAGACGCTGCGCTCTTGCGACGTCAGGGTGCCCGGGGATTTTTCATCGGCTGCATTTTTTGTGGTTGCCGGCGCCATCGGCGCGACCGCGGGCCTGACAATCCGCAACGTCGGCATGAATCCCACTCGCACCGGCCTTTTGGAATTGCTGCGGCGGATGGGCGCTGACATCAGCATCGAGCCACTGCCGGACTACGGTGCCGAACCAGCCGCCAATCTGACCATTCGCGCCGCACCGCTGCGAGGCATCCGCGTGCCGCCGGAATTGGTTTCGCTTGCGATCGATGAGTTTCCGGCCTTCTTCATTGCTGCCGCGGCGGCTACTGGCGAGACGGTGGTCACCGGGGCGGCGGAGCTTAGAGTCAAGGAAAGCGATCGGCTCGCGGTAATGGCCGAGGGCCTGAGTACGCTCGGGATCCACTGCGAACTGCAACGCGACGGACTGAAGATTAGGGGCGGGCCGATGCGCGGCGGCGTAGTACAGAGCCACGATGATCACCGCATCGCGATGGCGTTTGCGATCGCTTCGCTCCGTGCCAGCGCGCCGATCCGCATTGAGGCGGTCGCCAACGTGGCCACTTCGTTTCCAGGATTTGCGGCCACGGCGCGCCAGATTGGCCTGGATCTGGTTGACTGACTATGCCGAAAGAATCCGCAGTGCCGGTGTTGACTGTGGATGGCCCAAGCGGGGCGGGGAAGGGCACGGTCAGCCGTCTGCTCGCGGCGCGCAGCGGCTGGCACCTGCTCGATAGCGGTGCACTTTACCGAGTGGTAGCGCTAGCCGGGAGCGATGCCGGCCTCGAGCCGCAGGACGAAGCGGGCCATACGCGCCTCGCCCAGGGACTTCTGGTTGAGTTTGGCAGTACCGCGGCGGGCGAGGAGCGAGTCATGCTGGCCGGGCGAGATGTAACCGGCCCTTTGCGTTCCGCGCAGGCAGGTTTAGGAGCCTCGCGGGTGGCGGCCTGGCCGGGCGTTCGGACGGCGTTACTAGCGCGGCAGCGGGCCAGCGCGCAGCCGCCCGGGCTGGTGGCCGACGGGCGAGATATGGGCACGGTGGTTTTTCCACAGGCGCCGTTGAAGATCTTTCTGGTGGCAAGCCCCGCCGAGCGGGCCCGAAGACGCTATAACCAGTTGAAAGACAAGGAATCTGGTGTTAGCCTTGCCGCCCTTTCGCGCGAGATCGAGGCGCGCGACCGGCAGGATCAGAGCCGGTCAATTGCGCCTCTGAAGCCCGCAGCCGATGCGCATACCCTGGACTCAACCGGGCTGAGCATCGAGCAGGTGGTAGAGCGGATCTGGCAGCTCGGCGCGCAGCGCGGGTTGTGGCACGTCTGACAAGGGCGTCCGCTTAAGGCACGGTGCCTGCGGCGAAAAGTTTTTTTGGTGGAACCGACAGGACGGTCGGTTTCGTGTTTTTTACTCCCAGGCACATGGATGCGCCCTGGGCTTAAGTCCTGACTGCGCGCCGAGCGACGGCGCGCGAGAGTGAGTATGAACGAAAGTTTCAGCGAGATGTTTGAGAACACCCTGGCCAATCAGCGGATTCGGCCGGGAATGATTCTGACCGGCCTGGTAGTCGGCGTGACGCCCGATGTCGTGATCGTCAATGTCGGCCTCAAATCCGAAGCGGTGATTCCGCTCGAGCAATTCAAAAACGAGCGCGGCGAGGTCGAAGTCAAGGCCGGAGATTCGATCGAGGTGGCGCTGGATGCTGTCGAGGACGGAACCGGCGAGACCCGACTATCGCGCGAGAAAGCCAAGCGTGCGCGAACCTGGACGCGCCTCGAGCAGGCATTCAATGATGGGGAAATCGTTACCGGCATTATCTCCGGTCGCGTCAAGGGCGGCTTCACGGTCGAGATCGAGACGGTGCGGGCGTTTCTGCCTGGCTCACTGGTCGATGTGCGCCCGGTGCGCGATACCGCTTACCTGGAAGGCAAGCCGCTTGAATTCAAGGTGATCAAGCTCGACCAGAAGCGCAATAACGTCGTGGTATCGCGTCGCGCCGTAGTTGAGCAGGAATTTTCTGCAGAGCGCTCGGCGCTGATGGACAACCTGCAGGAGGGCGCGGTCGTCAAGGGCAACGTCAAGAACCTGACCGATTATGGCGCCTTCGTCGATCTCGGCGGCATTGATGGCCTGCTGCACATCACCGATATGGCCTGGAAGCGCGTCAAGCACCCTTCCGAAGTGGTCAAGGTTGGCGATGAAATCGAAGTGCGGATCCTGAAGTTCGACCGCGAGCGCTCCCGCGTCTCGCTGGGCTTAAAGCAGCTCGGCGCTGATCCGTGGGAGAACATCGCGCGCCGCTATCCGCCCAGCACGCGTGTGTTTGGCAAGGTCACCAACATTGCTGACTACGGCGCATTTGTCGAGATCGAGGACGGCGTCGAAGGCCTGGTGCACGTCTCGGAAATGGATTGGACCAATAAGAACGTCAATCCCGCCAAAGTTGTGCGGACCGGCCAGGAAGTGGAAGTCATGGTGCTCGACGTCGACGAAGAGCGTCGGCGCATTTCGCTCGGGCTCAAGCAGTGTCAGGCCAACCCGTGGAAGGAGTTTGCGGAGAACCATAACCGTGGTGATCGCGTCGGCGGCCAGATCAAATCGATCACCGATTTTGGCATCTTCATCGGCCTGTCAGGCAACATCGATGGCCTGGTGCACCTGTCGGATATTTCCTGGGACGTGCCGGGTGAAGAGGCGGTGCGCAGTTACCAAAAGGGCCAGCAGGTAGAGGCGATGGTGCTGTCCATCGACCCCGAGCGCGAGCGCATCTCCCTTGGCATCAAGCAGCTGGCCAAGGATCCGTTTTCCGGCTACATCACCGACAATCCGAAAGGCAGCATTGTCCGCGGCGTCGTCAAGGAGGTCGATGCGCGTGGCGCCATTATCGATCTCGGCAACGGCATCGAGGGTCAGCTGCGCGCCTCGGAGCTAGGGCGCGACCGGGTCGAGGACGCTCGCCAGGTGCTCAAGCCGGGCGATGAGATCGAAGCGAAGTTTGTCGGCGTCGACCGCAAGACCCGCTCCATTACGCTCTCCGTCAAGGCCAAGGAAGTGCACGATGAGGCCGAAGCGGTTTCGAGTTACCGCTCGGAACAGCCTACTTCGGGCACCAGCCTTGGGGACCTGATTAAGGAACAGATCAATTCCCCGGAACGCAGCTGAGTCAACAACATCGCAGGTGCCGCGGGCGCGAGGGATGCCCGCGGCACATCCGGCGAACTAGAATAACTGCATGGAAGGCTTGCCATGACCAAGTCCGAACTCATTGAAATCATCACCGCCAAGCAAAAGCACTTACCGGCCAAGGACGTGGAGCTGGCGCTCAAGCAGATGCTTGAGATCATGAGTGACGCGCTGGCGCAGGGCGATCGGATCGAGATCCGTGGCTTTGGCAGCTTCTCGCTGCATTTTCGCCCGCCGCGTCAAGGCCGCAATCCCAAGACCGGCGAAGCGGTAGCGCTCGACGGCAAGTACGTGCCGCATTTCAAACCCGGCAAGGACCTGCGCGAGCGCGTCAACGAAGGCACCGACAAGCCGATCCGCGAATGAGTGGACGGGGCACCGCGGCAGCGGTGCTGATGGCACGCTCAATTTGAGAAACACTGCTTAATCTGTCCGTCGCTCGGACCTATAATTGACCCGACACGACCGCTCAGTAGCTGAGGAGTGCATGGTCAAATCCCCGATCCGAACAGCGGTGTTCCCGGTAGCCGGGCGCGGCACGCGCTTCCTGCCTGCTACCAAGGCGAGCCCAAAAGAGATGCTGCCGGTGGTCGACAAACCACTGATCCAGTATGCGGCCGAAGAGGCGCTGGCCGCCGGCGCCACGCGGCTGGTGTTCGTCACAGGCGCAGCTAAACGCGCCATCGAAGATCACTTCGATGCCGATCCTGAGCTGGAAAAGCTGCTCGAATCCCAGGGCAAGTCGGAGCTGGCTGGTCAGATCCGCAGCGTGCTGCCGAGCTATGCGACCTGCATTTATATCCGCCAGTCCGCGCCACTAGGCCTTGGCCATGCCGTGCTGTGCGCCGAGGCGGCGGTCGGCAACGAACCGTTCTTTGTCCATCTGGCGGATGACCTGATCGATGCTGAGGTGCCGTGCCTCAAGCAGATGGCAGCCACTTACAACTTTCACCATGGCAGCGTGCTCGGCGTCGAGACCGTGCCGCGCCGTGATACCGAAAAGTACGGCATCGTCGAAATCGAACCAGGCCATACTGCCGTCAATCGCATCCGCAGTATCGTGGAAAAGCCCAAACCCGCGGCGGCACCGTCGAACCAGGCGGTGGTGGGCCGCTACGTCCTGACGCCGGGCATCTTTAACGAACTGCGGCAGATTGGCCAAGGCGCTGGCGGCGAGATTCAGTTGACCGACGGCATTGCCCGGCTGATGACCCGCGAAGCCGTCTATGCGCATCGCTTCGAGGGCAAGCGCTACGACTGCGGCAGCAAGCTTGGCTACCTGCAGGCCACCGTCGAGCACGCTCTGGTCCACCCGGGTCTCGGGCGTGAATTTCGCGCTTACCTGAAAAAGCTCGGCGCAGAGATTAACCGGCCGGCGCGGCGCCGGCGGGCGCCACGCAGGAAACGCTGACCGCGACAACGCTGACGATCAAAGGTCGGCTTAACCAGCCGCACAAAATCGGCCATCGAATCTACAAGGGGATAACTATGATCGGTTATGTATGCATCGGAACGAATGACATGGCGCGCGCGGCTAAATTCTACGACGGGCTGATGGCCACGCTCGGCGCCAAACGGCAGTGGGAAACCGAGCGCTTCATTGCCTGGGCCACGGCACCGGATGCGTCGATGGTGCTGCTGTCTAAGCCCTACGACGGGAAGCCGGCCACGGTCGGCAATGGCACGATGATCGCGCTGAAGGCAAGCTCAAAAGCCGTCGTCGATGCCGCCTACCAAAAAGCGATTGCGCTGGGAGGCAAAGATGAAGGCCCCGCCGGTGCGCGCGGCGACAGCTACTATGGCGGTTACTTTCGGGACCTCGACGGCAACAAGCTCGTCGTATATTTCGGCAGTTGATCGGCTATTGCGCGCAGGAAGCGGAATTTCCCCAGCCGGCGCGCGCCGTTATTTCAATTGGGAAAGCCATAAATCCGCATCTGGCCAAACGGTCACGGTCTTGGCGCATCGAAAACCGCTGTCCTCGTCGGCGCGGCGGGACAACTCGTAGCGGCGCGCCGCAGCGCGCTTATTGGCCGGGCTCGGCTCAAGCCAGGAACCACCCTTCAGCACTTTGCGGTCGCTGACGGTCGTATCGACCCATTGCCAGACATTGCCGGTGAGGCCGCGGTAACGCCCCCCGATGCCTTCCGCCAGACCGTCGCTCGCGCGCGGCCGATTCCCGCCCGAGGATGACGCGGGCCCAACGTCATCACCCCAGCCGAATACATGCCGTTCCGGCCCGCGCGCAACGTATTCCCACTCATCCTCAGTGGGCAGCCGCTCATTCTTTGCGTGGCAATAGGCCTCCGCGTCCCGAAAGCTGACACCGACGACAGCTGATTCATCAGTGGCCGGGTGCTGCAGCACGGCGTTGCGCCAGTTGCCGCCGGATACCGACTGCAGATTGCCTTCGACCATCGCGTAGGCATACCCAATCGTCTCGGCTGAAGTCTTATATTGGGATGCGTTAGCAAACTGACGAAATGCGCTAACGGTAACCGGTGCCACATCAAGCGCGAAGGGGAACAGCGTTGCCTTGCGCACGCTTTCGTCGGAATACCAGCTTAGCTGACAGCCGGAAGAATATTTCTGACAAAGTGTGTAGGCCGCCTGAATCTGTTCGGCGGTGCTGCCAAGACGGACATGCCGCGGCGCGCTTTCCGCCAGCTGGCGAAGCACCGACTGCAGATAGCTGCCAGTCGCGTTGATCTCACCGCTTTCGATTCCCAATGTCTGCAGCCACGGCAGCGCCCGCGCACCCGCGATCATCGGGCCTGATGGCGCAGGTTGCTGCGTGGGCGGGGAGGGTACGCGCGCCGCCGGAGTGGTTATTGGCGCTGTGACCGGCGCCGGCCTGGTCAGCGAAGCAACGGTCGGGGCAGCGGCAGGAACGATTGCGGCGGGCGTGATCGCTGGCGTCGTGAAATAAAAATCGCCGGTGAGGGAGGAGGACTCCCACGGCACCTGCTTGCCCGCGGTGTTGCCCATGACAGCTATGCGCACATGTTTGAATACCTGTTCGATGGGCTCATGCTGATTGCGCATGGCAGCTGAGAGCGCCTCGGTGTAGGGGCTGTCGCGGCCGTTACCGTCCTGCGCTACTTCGCCCGGCGCGGTGGAGTAGGCAATCAGGATCCCGGCGGGTGCGTCCATCGTCGCCAGACCGCGGTCGACCGAACGCATGCCGCGCGTGAAAGGATTATTGCGGCAGGCGTCCAGAATCACGATGTTGAGCCGATTGCGCGCGTAGCGCATTTGTTCGATCACCCAGTCGGCGCTCACCGCCTCGATCTCCATGTCACCCTCGCGCTCGATGCGCGCGGTTGTCGGGATCAGGTAGTTGCGGCCGTTGAGCTGCGCGCCGTGGCCGGCGTAATAAAACAATCCCACCGCGCTGCCGCCGGCCTTGTCTAGGCGCGAGCCGAAGTCCTCGATGGCCCGCTTCATCGTGTTCTGGTCGGCATTGCGGCGCAAAATAACGTCGAAGCCGAGCCCACTCAGCGTATCGCCGATCATCTTGGCGTCGTTGGCGGGATTCGGCAGCGGACCGTTCGCGTACTCGCTATTGCCGATGACCAGTGCGATTTTGACGTCGGCCGCCGCGGCGATGCCGGCACCAAGTATGATCCACGCCAATAGCCACCAGCGGGCCAAGCCCGCCATCAGCCGGTGCTGAGAAATTTGGCGTCGCACAGTATCTTCATGCAGCAGCAGTTAAGCTGGACATGTGAGCCGCCGCAACGTTGCGCTCAGGCGCCCCGGAAAAATGCGCGGCTCATTTTTTCGACCGGTAAATCATCAGCTCAGTGACCGAGTCATCGCCGCTCACAGATTCTATACGTCCGTTGCGGTCGAAGTTGAGCTGGTATTCATCGCCGCGGGCACGCCGCAGCTGCCATATCGGACTGTCGAGCGTTATGTTTTCATTGGCCACCGGGTAACCAATCGCCGAAATGGCTTCTTCGCGTGACATGCCAACCATTACTTTGCCTAGACGGATCGCCTCCTGAACCTCTGGCGGATAATCGGCAATGCGCGGCCGTGGGTCTTCATTGACTACGACCTTGTTGACCCACACGTCGAGCGACTCCTGGTCACGACCCCAATTATGGTCGAGAACCATGGCTTTGCCGTCGATCTTTACTTTGGCCGTGCTGCCGTCATAGCCGATGACCTCGACTGGCGTTCCGGCCGGAATCATTGGCAATGAGGCGTAATTGCGATCGTTGATCTTGTTGCCATCGTAATGCAGCACGCAGCAGGAGAATCCTTCGCGCGGGAAAACCAGCGGTGCACCTTTGGCGTCAGTCTTGGGGGTAGGCCCACTCATTCCCATTTTGTCCATGACATCACGGAAAATTCCGGCTTGCGACGAACTCGCCGTCAGCATCAGAGAGCAAGCCAGTGCCACGACCCAACTGTGTTGGTCGTGGCGGGGACGCCGGTGGGCCGCGCTCATAATCCATCCCTCCAGCACAGGTGTTGCGATCCATTAATTAAAGTGCAGGACGGCCGCACTCTTGAGGACTTACCCGGTGGCTGTCGCTTGAGATAATGCCACTAAGTGCCGGGTCGGCGCCAGCCAGCAATCCGGCGGACGCCGCGACGGAAGCATCAGGCCAGGGCGCGGCCGGAAATGCTTGTGCAAGCGCAAAAAGGCGCGCGCAGCCGCCGAACTCAGCGACCGGGACTACGGCACGCTGCTGGCAGCTGGACTGGCTTGAGGCCCTCGCCGTTGGTACACGTCCACAGGATCTGCCCGTTGGAATTTCGCGGGACAAAAATCAGCTCACCGTGCTTCGTCGTCACTGTGAGTGACATCCTCTTCGGATCCAAGGACAGAGGAGATCCGTCGGGAAGCTGAGCCGCGACTCCCGCTGTCTCCAGGCCGTCGGGAATGGTGTGGTTGTTCGAGAGATAATAAGCGGCGAGTTTGTCCCGCGCCGGCTGGGATTCGATCACTACGACATTGAGCTGGGTTTTGATCGTGTAGTTCTGGTACGCCGGAATTGCAATGGCGGCTAATATGCCAATGAAATAAACCATGATTAGAAAGGAGAAGCCGCCACCCAAGCGACCTCCAAACGGGATGAAGATC
>DASWBL010000272.1:0-4346 GCA_036390615.1 Steroidobacteraceae bacterium
TGACGCCCGCGCCGGGTCCAATGGAAAATGCCGTGTAGCGCGCATCGGCCAGAAGGCGGGCGAAGTCCTCGTTCTGCCCGAGCGGCTGCGCCATGATGCTGGTGAGCGCCGCGGCATAGATCGCAAACGCGTGTTCCGGGACGGCTATCGTCGTCAGCCCTGCGCCGCTGCGCGCGGCGGCGCGCGCCGCCATGCGCGCGGCGCCGGTCATCGGATAGCCTCCATAGAGCAGCGCATGGCCGCGCGTGTACTTGTTGAGCGATGCATGGCGCCGCGGCAGCTTTTCAAGCCACAGCGAAGGATCGTTTTCCCAGGTGTTGATGGGCAGCGACTCGAGCACGCTCTGCGGTATGCCGATATCCGCGACCACAACCTCGCCGCACAATTCACGCCCGGGGAGCAACAAGTGACCGGGTTTTTTTCTCGCGAACGTGACCGTGCAAATCGCTGCGGCGGCGCCCTGCGATTCCCCGCTATCCCCCATGACTCCGCTGGGCACATCCACCGCGATGAGCGGGATTTTGCGCCGCGTCGCGAGCGCCAGGGTAGCCAGGACCTCTGGGCCTAGGGGACGACTCAAGCCCGATCCAAACAATGCATCAAGCAGGAGTTCGGCGCCATCGATCACGCCGGGAGCGAGCGGCTCGATGGCGCCGGTCCAGCGCTGCGCGAAATGTTGCGCATCGTCCCGAAGCGTGCGCCGATCTCCCAGCAAGGCAACCCGCACCGGCCATTTGGCCTGCGCCAATGAGATGGCTGCAACAAATCCATCGCCGCCGTTATTGCCGGGGCCGCATAACACCGTCACGGGTCGCGGCGTGAAGCGGCGCGTGATTTCGCGCGCGACGGCCTCGCCTGCCCTTTGCATCAGCAGCATACCCGGCACACCTGTGGCCGTCGTCAATCGATCGGCCTCGTTCATCTGCGCAACGCTGAGCAGTTGGTAGCTCACAATGCGCCGACCGCCGCGCCGACCGCGGTGGTCACCGCCATCGCCAACGCGCTCCAGAACGCGACTCGAAAGGCTGCCGCTACGACCGCGGCGCCGCCCACCCGCGCTGACCATCCGCCGAGGAACAGCAGGCAGGCAAGGGAGGCGGCGGCGATCGAAGTCATGGAGTGCTCATGGGGTGCGACGGCCGCCACGCTGAGGGGCAGGGCCGCGCCGATGGTAAAGCTGCCGGCCGAAGCCATGGCCGCGAGCAGCGGCCGGGCTCTGGTATCCGGCGCCAGGCCGAGCTCGTCGCGCGCATGCGAGCCCAAGGCGTCATGCGCCATGAGCTGGTCCGCGACCTGGCGCGCGAGGCGGGAATCCAGCCCGCGCCGCACATAGATTTCGGTCAGCTCGTGCTTTTCACCCGCGACATCGAGTTTGAGCTCGGCACGTTCCTGCATCAGCGCCGCCGCTTCCAGGTCGGCCTGCGAGTGCACCGAGATGTATTCTCCGGTCGCCATGGACATCCCGCCGGCCACCAGCGCCGCGGTGCCGCTCAGCAGCAGATTTGCGTGCGAAGCATGCGCCGCCGCGAGCCCCAGCAGCAGGCTGGAGCAGGAAACGATCCCGTCGTTCGCACCCAGAACCGCGGCCCGCAACCATCCGCTGCTGCCGAGTTTGTGGGCGTCTATGTGGTGAGCACGCATTGCTTTCCTGTATGTATTTACAGGCCTTTTGGCCGCAGGGTGGTCAATTATTGTGCCTGAGTGGTGGAACGGCGCGCTGGTCGATGCAATGGTAGCGAGACGGGTCCAACCCGGGTAGTCTTGGGCTGAAATAATAAATCCATCGCCGACGCAAGTTGGCAACCAAAACTCCGGAAGTCACAAATGTACGGTTCGCTTTACTGGATCGAGTGGCTTGATCGTCTCGATCGTGTGCTGACAAGTACCCGCCGCGACATAGCAGCCCTGACGCGTGCGGTCGGCCCGCGCAGCATCGAGGCGATAGAGCGCTCGAAGCGCCAGCTTGCTGCGCTCACCAAGGACTTGGGATTGTTGGACACCGATGTGCTCTCGTCCGGCCCCGAACAGTCGGTGCCGAACGGCGTCGACAATCTGCAGAAGGCACTCGAGCTCACGATCGCTCAATTGGGCCGTATCGCCGAGCTGTTGCCGGCGGGCGCGCCGGCGGTTCGCGACCGTGTGCTCGCGGCCGTTGACTCTGCCTTGCGGGATAGCTGCTACGAGGCGGCGATGCTGCTTGCGCCAAGCCGCCGCCGCCCGGCGACGGCCGGACCCGGAGCGCACGCCTAGGCTCGCTGCCTCAAGCTTTCGCGGTCTTCGGGCCCAAAAAAAACCATAGTATGAATCCCAGCACGGGCAGCAGGATGACCAGCACCGTCCAAAGTACCTTCCTGCCGGTGTCCGCGCTGCTTTGAAAAATGTTGATGAGCGCCCAGACATCGGCGACCAGAACAATAAGACCGTACAAACCGCCCCGAGTCCCCATGGCGTGCCCCCGATTGTTAAAGCCGCACGCTACACGATTACGGCGGTCGATTACAAAAACAACAGAATTCCGCCGATCGCGCTCAATGCCAGCACCAGCTGCTCGAACAAGGTCTGGTTGACGCGTATCAGCAGCCAACGGCCGGCCACGGCGCCCAGCAACACAGCCGGCGCCAGCATCAAATTGAAGGCGAAGCTCTGCACGGTGATCAGACCCAGGTCCACCATGAAAGGTACCTTGAAAAGATTCAGCAGCATGAAGAACACCGCGGCGGTGCCCACGTATTCCATCTTCGGCAATCGCATGGCGACCAGGTAAATCGCCATCAAGGGGCCGGCTGCATTGGCGACCAGCGTGATGAAACCCGCGATCACTCCGATGCAGGCGGCGACTGACCAATGCAGCTCGGCCGTGCGCTGATCATTGGCGACCGAAACGTAGCGTCGCCAAAAACTCAATGCCGCCAGCGACACGATGATCCCGCCTATCATCGATTTCGTGGCGTGATCGGAAATGCGGCCGAGAGTCACATAGCCGAGCACGACACCGAGCGCGGTCCACGGGAACAACCGCCACACATAATGCCACTGCGTATGTTTGCGGTAGGCGAATACCGCGACGAAGTCGCCGAATATCAGCAGCGGCAGCACCAAACCGCTGGCTTGCTTGCTGCTCGGAAACACCTGCGTGAACAGCGCGATCGACAGAATGCTCAATCCCGTGATGCCCGCCTTCGAAACGCCGACCATGAAGGCGCCGAGCGCCGCGAAAATCCACAACAGGGGGCCGGCAATCATGGGTCCAGCCTATACCACGCGCGCCGGCGCCGCTCGAGGCGAGCGCAATGGGGCAGTCTCTAGTTGTTTACGTAGAACTGGCGCAGGCGGTGCAGATCGATGATGACGTCGTAGCGCTGGTGGTCCGGAAGCTTCGGTCCGGTCGCGAAGTCATAGCGGGAATCCAGGTTGGCAATCTCGGGATGCAAGTCGTGCATCGCACGCTTGAACATCTCCCGGGGCACCCACTCGGAATTCGACGAAAGCGATCCGAATTCATCGTGGTAGATCGTCGCGGTTGATATGTCCGCCGGCGAAGATGCGATCGCGAATATGTGCTGTCGCGGACCATCCAAACGCACATGCTTCGCGCCCGCCATGATCAACTGCCATTCATTGCCCTGCGGTACGGCGATCAACGCGTACACACGATGCTGGGCGGTAAAGAACGCAGTCGAGATGACGAGTGCTGCGAGCAATCTGCGCGCATTGGGGCTCCAGCGCGTGGTCAGCGCGCTCACCGACGCCACCAGGAAACACAGCAGCACGGCGGTCATCGCAAGTATGGTGCGATAAGTCGCGTAGCGTTCCGAAGCGATCAAGCTGACCGCGAACGCGAACGTGGGCAATCCGATGAGCCCGCACATCCAGATGATGCCGCGCTGCCTGCCGTGGCGGCGCCACTCCAGATATACGCCCGCAGCCAGGATTGCGCCGATGAGTGCCGCGCAGGCGAGGTACAGCGCGTGATCGCGGTGGTTATTGTCGTTCACCACGAAAAGACTTAGGGCATTGGGCAGCGGTTCCTGCAGAAACCAGGCGATCTTCCCGCCCCAGTGAGCCTCGAACGCGATTCGCCCGGATTTGACGAATATATGGGTCGCGTACAGCAATGACATCGCGGCGTACGCCACACTCAACGAGGCGGCTACAAATCCAAGGTGGATCAGGGCCCAGCGGGCCGTTTGCGCAACCGTACGATGACGCTGCACGATCAGGGCGCCCGCCAGTGGTACGACATAGAACAGCGCGCTTGGCTGGTAAATGAGCGCGCTCACGACCATGAGGCCTGTCGCCACGGTCCATTGACTCACGGCGCGGCCGACGCCGGCGCTTAAGCCGAC
>DASWBL010000273.1:0-6696 GCA_036390615.1 Steroidobacteraceae bacterium
GCCGGCGCCCTCGCCTCGCCCAGTGGCAGCGCGCAAATGGCAGGGAAAATCCATCGTCTGGATGGTTCGCTGCTGCGACCACAAGAAGCCGACGGTTTTGCGAATAAGACACTGCAGGATATGCACGTGACCGGGGCGCAAATTGCCGTAATAAATGATGGCCGGATCTTCTGGACCTCGGCGTACGGGCACCGCAGGAAAGACCCCGAGCTGCCGATGACTGTCGCTACCAACATCTGGGCCGCGTCGCTGACCAAGGCCGTATTCGCCACCTACGTGATGCAATTGGTTGAGCGCAAGGAGTTCGATCTCGATGAGCCTGTTGCCAGCCAGCTTGAGAAGCCGCTCAATGAATACGAGCCTTACAAGGAATCGGCAGCGGCGTTAGTCCATGACCCGGATTGGCCGCTGGTCACGCCGCGCATGCTGCTATCGCATTCATCGGGGCTGCAGAATTTCGCCTGGATCGAACCGGACAAGCAAATGCACCTGCATTTCAAGCCGGGAACGCGCTTTCTCTATTCCGGCGAGGGAATCAATCTTGTACAGCTCGTCATTGAACAGAAGATGCACAAGGGCATTGATCTGCTGCTTCAAGATTCTATATTTGGTCCATGTGGGATGACCCGCACGGGTATGGTCTATCGCGATAGTTTCGCGGCCGACGTGGCAGACCGTTACGACCAAAATGAACACTTCCTTTCGGCCACCCAACGATTTCCCGCGCACGCGGCGGGATCCATGGCGACAACTATTTCTGACTTTGCCAAATTCCTGGTTGCATTATTGGACGACAAGATCATCAGTTCTAGTACACGCGCGCAAATGCTGCACCCTGCCATACGAATCTCAACCAAATTCCAGTTTGGCAGCGACGTCAATGAGACAGATGGCAAGGAAGCGAAGGCCGTGGGTCTGGCCTATGGCATGGGCTGGGGGTTGCTGACCCATACTCGCTCTGGACCGGCAATATTCAAAGAGGGCCACGGTGACGGTGCACAGAACTATGCCATCTGCTTCTTGCAGCAGCGCTCCTGCATGGTTCTGCTCACCAACAGCGATAATGGCGAACTCGCCTTTCGTCCGCTGCTAGAGCACATCCTCGGCGATACGGTGACACCTTGGGAGTGGGAAGGCTATGCACCCGCCTCCAACTAACTGCGACTGATGCCGTCACCAGCCGCGTGCCTGTGCCGCGCGCTCGCCGTCCGCGTCTAGTGGCTCTCCCGCAATGCGGCTATTTACCGCTGCCAGAATCACCGGCGGCAGTGAGCTGCCCGCCATCTGCATACTGGTGTCGCTCCCCGGTTCGGCTTCCGTAAGCGCCGGGATGCGCCATTTACCGCCTTCGTGACACGCCAGCCCCGCATAGCTTTGCGCCTGTCTGACGAGAAATGAGCGGCATATCGCCCCTGACTTGTCCCGGAAGCTCAGTTGCACATGGACGCCTGTAGAGATCAGCGGGCCGCTGGCAAGCTGCTCGGATAGCGAGCGCGCCAAAGCGCCCTGCGCTATCAAGCCGCCATCGCGGCTGACCACCAAGGCGCCCTTATCCGACTGTGGCCCTAAATTGCCGAATAACAATCCAACCAGGAGACTGGCGGCAATCGCACCCCACTCGCGCCACGTCCACGCCTTGGAGCGGGCGCCGCGCTTCGCCTCCCTGGCGGCTGCCAAATCGACCGGCGCGGGCGCGGAACGGCCTTTATGCACAGCCGCAAGCAACCGCTCGGGCACGGGCTCGGTCAATACGCCTGCAAAAGCTTGCTGCATATTCTGGCGCAGAGCCCGATGCTGAGCTACGCGCTCAGCCAATTGAGGATTCCGCGCCAACGCGGCATCGACCTGCGCGCGTTCCTCTGCCGACAATTCCTCATCGGCATAAGCCATCAGCAGTTCGTCGGTAATGATCATGTGGGCTTATCTCCCGACTCTGACAGCTCTGCCTGCAAGGAATCGCGCGCCCGCGCCAGGCGGCTGGTAAGCGTGCCGATCGGGATCTCCAGGATTTCGGCGGCCTCCTTGTAGGACAGTCCTTCCACGAGCACGAGGCCCACTACTTCACGTTGCTCGGGATTTAGTCGTGCCAGCGCAGCGTGCAGCGCTAAATGTTCGAGCTGCCCTTGCGCCGATTGGTCACCCACGTGCTCCCCCGACTCCTCCGGGGCAAATAATTCGCTCCGCCGCTGCCGTGAGCGAATTTCATCAATCCAGGCATTGCGAATAATCCCAAACATCCAGCTCTCCAATCGCGTCTCCGGCCGCCACTGCTCATAACGCAGCAGGGCTCGCTCGACCGCAATCTGTACGAGATCGTCCGCATCATGGGGATTGCGGGTCAAAGTGCGCGCAAACCGCCGGAACCGAGGCAGCAGCTCCACGATGCGATTTCTAACCAGATCGAGCGCTTGGCTCATGCCACTATGGACTTAACGATTGGTCAGGCACGTTTATTCCGCACCACTGGAAAATTTCCATGCACACTGGATCAAAGACGCTGGCTGCACCGTATATCCCGCATCGACCCCGCACAGGGAATGCTAGCATGAGACCCAACCCACAGGATTTGTTGGCTTTTTTTGATCGATGGACGATTTCCGGCAGGCTGCCGCCGTGGCAGCCAGGTTCAAGGCAACGGCAATGACAATGCGGCCGAAACCGCCGACGGTGATCGCGCAGCTTCTAGCAGCCACGAGCGGTTTGGCGCGCTTTATCCTGTTTGTCCCCCTGCTAGGCCAAGTTGCACAAGCACAGCTATTGCCGCACGGCGTGCAGTTACCGCAAGTGCAACTGCCGGGCAATCTCGAACAGCTCGGTACGGCACCATTAGCCACGCTTGATCCGGTTGTCGTGCAGCAGGCCTACCAGCGGCGAATCAAGGAGCTCCTGCGCCGCTACCCAAAGGTAATCGAGAGAGACCCGCAAGGCGCTCCCATGGTTCGAGGTGAGTTGCTGGCTTACGCGCCAGACGCCGCGGTGATGGGCCGGGCAATCGCACAGGGATTCGTGCCTCTGCGCCAGCTCAGGCTCGACGGACTGGATGTCTCGTTGATCATTTTGCAGGCACCAGCTGGAGCGTCCACGGCACAGGCGTTGGTGCGCCTGCGAAGCGTCGACCCGACCGGTCTATACGAATTCAATCACCTATATATAGATAGTGGAGAAACGGGTGGCAATGCCCCGTCCCCGGCTTCACCGCCTGCGGAGGCACTCAGATCACCCGCGTCGCCGAATCACGTCACCGTGGGCTTGATAGATGGCGGGATTGATTCGAACCATCCCGTGTTTCATCAAGTGATGATTCATCGTTTTGGCTGTAACGGTAAAGTGCTGCCCACTGCGCATGGCACTGCAGTCGCATCACTATTGGTTGGCCGATCCACCACGTTCCAGGGCGCCGCGCCGAACGCCGAGCTGTTCGCGGCCGATGTCTATTGCGCGGCGCCGACTGGTGGCGCGGTCGACTCGGTAGCGCAGGCCTTGGCCTGGATGACGCAGCAGGACGTACCGGTCATTAATATCAGTCTGGTTGGCCCGTACAACGCGATCCTCGCGCAGGTCGTGCGGGCCGTGACAGCGCGCGGCGGCATTATCGTTGCTGCAGTAGGCAATGAGGGCCCGGCAGCGCAGCCTCTCTACCCGGCGTCGTATGCAGAGGTTCTCGCGGTAACTGCGGTCGACGGCCGGGGCCGCCTGTTGCTGGAGGCCGGCCGTTGCACGCACATTGATTTTGCCGCTCCAGGCGCTGACATCCGCGCCGCGGCTCCGGGGACCGCATACACAGCGGTGCGCGGGACTTCGTTTGCCGCACCGATTGTCGCGGGATTCGCGGCTACGTTTCGCCACGAGGCCCCACGGCCCGATCCCGTGTCCTGGGTGCGCGCGAAGCTGGCGGCCGAAGCTGTTCAACCCAAGCATCCGGATCCGCGGTTAGGCGGCGGAATTCTGGGTCAGGATTTGGAAATTAAGTTAAATTCTTCAGCAGACGCACGTTGACAGTGCTCAGCCCTGCTCCGCCCTACAACTAGATAACTCGATCTTTCACTGGCTGGGATTAAACGACCGTCCCGGTTCGTATTCCCAATACAGCGATCGCAGATGGTCTGCGGTCCAAAGCCAGGAGTTTCATCATGAATACCTATCGTAAAGTTTTCGCCAGCGTCGCAATTACGGGCCTGCTGGCAATTGGCAACGCTGCTCATGCTCAGCTGCTCGGTGGCGGTGCGCGGGGCGGCTTCGGCGGGAATTTGGGCAATGTTGGCGCAATGGGCCAGGGCGGGCTCGCTGGCACGGCGGGATTCGATCGCAACAGCACCGCTGTTAACGACCGCACCACAGCTCGCGCCAAGGGCCGAGCCAAAAATGATGCCGATGCGACCGCGCTGAAGACCGGCAAGACGGCTAACGCCGGCACGCAGACGACATCAACGGCAGCGGCCGGCGCCGCCAACTCGGCGAACGTGGCCAAAGGCCACGGCGAGTCAGCGGCCTCGGCTGCTTCGCAGGCCGGCAGTGCCGGAATCGAAAGCTCGGCGATGGGTGCCGGCAAGGTTGGCGAAAGCGCTCCGGTTCGGCATTCCACGTTGACCACTGATGGCGCTGGCACGCTCAGTCAGACGAATGCCGCATCAACGGCGTCCGGATCTGGCATCGGCGCCATGTCGACGACCGAAGCGAACGGCATGACCGGCGCTAAGTCGGAACCGGCTTCGCGCCCGAGCCCAACGGGCTCCGGCGCGAAATCTGCGAGCAGCACCGCTCCTTCGACGGGTCCGAAGAACCGCCCTTCACCTGGTAGCGGTCCCACTGAGCCTAAGAGCGCGCAGTCCCCGCCGTCGGACCATTCGACGTCGCGGACCGGAACTTCGCTTCAGGCGTCTGGTTCGGCTGAAGCCTCGGCCAATTGATGCAATTTTTGACAAGGCGACTGGCAGCGGCGGGCGCCACAGGCCCCGCCGCTGCCGCGGCATTTAACGCGGCAATCGCGCCGGCACCAAGGACTACTCAGTCTCCTCCACACTCACCATGCTGGCGCCGAACACGTTAGAGCACCGGCGCGCAACGCCGAGGTCCCGTTTTCCGTCAGCGTTTTGGCAGTCGGCCTGGGAAGCCGCGGCAGACAAGGTCGCGATCTGGCCGATACGCGCTACTGCCTGCGCCGTGGGATGGACTTTGCCGAAAGGTCCCGCCGGACTGACGTATTCGGCGGGCAATGCCAGGCTGGAAAAATCCCGCGGCGTATCGCTGATCAACACCAGTAGGTGATCGGTTCCCGCGGGACCGAGCGCAGTGACCGCCCAGCTCGGTCGCGGCAGCGACAGTGACTCGCTCGCTGCTATGGCGTTGTCGGAATCCAGTTGATTAGGGAACAGCAGGTACAAACTGTCAGGCTGGGTACCGCGGTAAAATATATAGACGTAGCCATTGCGTTCCGAGCGCATGGTCAGTGCCAGATTCGTTCCTATCTTGAGCGCCGGCCGACTGAGATCGACCTGCACGCCCCAGCGGTCGTCGCGCTGGCTATAAATGTCCTTGAGCGCCGCCAGTGTATCGATGCTGGCCGTTGTTCCCGCTGCTGCGCCATCCGGCACGACAACAAAGGCCGGCACCAGTGCGCCGTTGCCCGCCAGGGTCGCATGCTGCAGGGCAGACGCTTCCTGGGACTTGTCAAGTCGCGCCTGCACGCAGTCGGTCAGCTTCTGCATTGAGATGGAGCCGCTGTGATCCGTATCGGTTGCGCCACCTTCCAGGCATTGCTCAAAGTTATAAGTCAGCGCCCCGCCCTTTGATGTGTCCCAGGCGACCTCGTTCTTCTTGGCCGCTGCCAGGATCACCAGATTATTGTCGGTGGTGTTCAGATCGATACCGCGCTCTTGCGAAAAACTACCGAGGTTTGTCGCCAACGAGCACTGGGGGCTCGAGGCCTCGGCGCTGTATTTTGGGCGCTGCTGGCCAATCAGGGAGTTCATGGCCCGGGTACTGGCCTGCGCAACGCCACCGGAGTGACAGGAATCGAGCATAACAATCGTCTTATCCGTCTTGGCGCTCAGCGGCTTGATCATCTCGGCAAATTCGCTGTTGGTCACGACGTGCATGTCCTGCATGACAAGGCTTTCGGTACATTGACCGGTGGCCTTGTTTAGATAGCGCGCGCCATGACCGGAAAAGTACACAAACAGTTTGTCGCCCGGCATGATGCTTTGATCCATGCCGGCCAGAGCCTGCTTCAGGCCCTGACGCGTGACCTGCTGTTCGGAAAGCTCAACGATATTTTGCGGCGGGACGCCGAAACGCTTGGCCAGCTCGACGCCGAGCTTGCGATCCGTGAGCACACCGGGCAGCGGACTGCGCAGATACTCGGAGACGGTGATGATCAGGGCGTGATTTGAAGGCAGCAGCGGTGAGCGTATTCCGGTCGTGAGTATCTGATTATTATCCTTTGCCTGCCGCCCGTTGCTCAGCTGGGCTAGGGGCGATGGCTGCACGGTTGTGGCGGCCGGCGCTTGCGCCAAAAGCTGCTCCGGTGTCGCCAGGCTCATGGCAGCGGCGATCACCGCGCAAATTAAAACTCGTCCGGACATCGAGCCGTGTCGACAATCTGCCATCGCTCCCCCGACCGAGCCGCCCGCGGAGCGGCGGCCGCAACTATCGCCTTCGCCAGCATGAAGGAATCTGCCTGCGAGTCGATGATGGGCA
>DASWBL010000274.1:0-1875 GCA_036390615.1 Steroidobacteraceae bacterium
CCTCACTCGGCGGCTTGGGTCATCGGCAATTTGGCGCGGTCGAGATCGCGGCTGACAAGCCGCATGACCTGCGCCGAGGCGTCGCCGAGATAGGCGCGATAATGCGCGGTTTGCCGCGCCAGCACGTTATAGATCATCACCGCCGGGATCGCCGCGACCAGACCGAATGCGGTAGCGAGCAGCGCCTGGGCGATGCCGGGCGCCACCACCGCGAGGTTGGTGGTGTGCGCGTTGGAAATGCCGATGAAGCTGTTCATGATGCCCCACACCGTGCCGAACAGACCGACAAAGGGCGCGGTCGAGCCGATAGTGGCGAGCACGCCGGTGCCGCGCGATACTTTCCGGCTCACCGCCATCTCGATGCGTTCGAGCTGCAGCGCGATGCGTTCCTTCAAGCCGTCGGCGCGCAGGTTTGCCGACAGTCTGATCTCCTGACCGGCCGCGCGCATCAGCTGCGAGACCGGGCTGTCGCCCTCGCGCAGCTGATCGTGCGCCTGCGCCAGCGTCACGGAGTTGTTGAGCACGCGCAGATCGCGCCGCACCTCGCTCCGGGCGCTGCGCAGTTCCAGCGTCTTGGCAACCCATACGGTCCAGGTCACGAACGAGGCAAAAGCGAGCCCGATAATCACGGCTTTGACGACGAGATCCGAGTTCTCGAACATGCCCCAAGGCGAGAGATCCTCCGGCAGATCAGCGCCGCTGATCATGTGCTCGCCGGGCAGTGCCGCCGAAGCTGGCGCAGCCGGCGCGGATGCAGTGGGAGCGGCGGGCGCTGCCGCGCTCGAGCCCCCTGATACGCCGCTCGCAGGAGCTTCCGTCGCCTGGCCCGGCGCACTTGGTGCAGCGCCGCTCGCGGGCGCAGATGCCGCCGGGGCAGGGGAAGTAGCCGGAGCGGTTCCTTGTCCCGTCTGACTATTGGCCGCAAACGGCAGCGCGATCAGAAACGCGGCCGCCACGAATGCGATCGCATGACGGCGGCCGCTTAGGGGGTTCCAATTACGGCCAACGCGTCGCGCGGAAGTTGCCTGGTGCATTGTCATGCGCCTTTTACTATTCGATTTCGCTTGTGCCCCCGCGACGGCACCCGGCTGCCGTCACATCACACTGGACCGCACTTATAATGTAACAATGTAACACTCGACCAGAGGGTCGCGGCTGCCATAGGTCCTGCCACGAGCGGCTGGGCAGTATGACTGCGAAGTTCCCTTCAGTCGGACACATCCCTCGATGCTGGCGGTGTCACAGCATTATGTCACGATGCGGGCAGCGGACGCGAAATCACTTAAGGATTTGGCTGCAGCCTGTTCTTTGCGCATGATCTTTTCCGCGAAACGGCTTTTGCGGCGGCCTGCATTAATGGCCGCCCCGCATGCGCGCCAAAAGCTCGGCGGTAGGATAGGAGTCCGCGGGCAGGTTATATTTCAACTGCATCGCTTTGACCGCCTGCCGGGTCATCAAGCCGAGGAATCCGTCGATCGCGCCGACATCGTAGCCGGCACGCACCAGGCTCGCTTGCAGCGCCTTGACGTCGGCAAAAGCCAATGGTGGTGGCGCATTGCCGCGATGAAGCGGCGGCGCGCCGGCAATGCGGGTGGCGAGATAAGCCGCCGTGGTGGAATAGACCAAAGCATTGTTCCACTGCAGATAGACGCGAAAATTGTCGTAGGCCAAGAAGGCGGGGCCGAAGCGGCCCATCGGCAGCAATAGCGAAGCCGGCAAGTCGTCGGCCGGCAGCGGCCTGCCATCGGCGAGCGTGACCCCGTAAGCCGCCCATTTGGCGCGCGGCAGCTTGACGTCGAGATCGGCTTGCTGCCACGGCAGTGTCGCCGGCACGCGCACTTCGCTCAGCCAGGGCTCGCCGCGCAGCCAGCCGAG
>DASWBL010000275.1:0-4600 GCA_036390615.1 Steroidobacteraceae bacterium
CGTCTTGTTTGGCAACGGGTCGCCGAGCCAATTTTTGCCGCGAAGTTTCTGCGGAGCGCCGGTAATAGGATTGGGCGGCGCTCCACGTGTTCGTCACGTCGATGAAATCTCGGTGCAATCAGTCTTCGAGGCTTGGCGTTCCTTGCCGGTCCGATCAGTTAGCCCTGCGTAAATAGGCTGCTCCGCCGGCGCAGGGCACCGCGAATTCCGGCGGGACTGCCCCAAAGATCTAGCCTTGGGTAGGGCCTATCTTCAATGGCCGGCACGTTTTTACGTTATGCTTCACGCGACCGGCGGTCGGATAAAAAGCATCTTCAATCGAGTAACGGGAGATAACGGATGCGTGGGTCTTCAACGATGGCATTCCATGTCTGCAGCGCTCTGATCGTCGCCGCTGCCGTTGCCGGTTCCCTGGCGCAAAGGGTCGAGGCGCAGACAAAAGAACCGATTCGGATCGGCATCATCGCCGAGGAGTCGGCGATTGGCGGCGCCGGCATAGTCAACGGCGCGCATTTGGCGGTGGATGCCATCAATGCCGCCGGCGGCATCGATGGCCGCAAACTCGAAATCATGCAGTACGACGATCATTCCTCGGCCGCAGACGCGGTGCGCGCCTTTCAGCGCGCCGTCAGCCAGGACAAGGTCGCAGCGGTCATCGGTACCTACATCAGCGAGGTTGCCTTGGCATTGGAACCCTGGGCGGCGCGCACGCACGTGCCTTTCATCACCACGGGTGCGGCCAGCAATGAGATCAGCCGGCACGTCCACGAGGATTACGACAAAAACAAATACACGTTTCATGAATACATGACTTCGGCGTTCATCGCCGATTCCATCTGTGATTCGGTGAAAGATCTGCTGCAGCGGAAGTATTTGATCAAGTCGGCGGTCGTGCTCAGCGAGGACGCGGCTTGGACCACACCGCTCGATGCCGAATACTTGGTTTGCCTGCCCAAGATCGGCGTTAAAGTGCTCGATCACATTCGCTTCTCGCCCGATACCAGCGACTTCACCCCGCTGTACAACAAGATCGAGGGTGAGAAGCCCGATGTCATCGTCACCGGCATCAGCCACACCGGCGTTCAGCCCACGGTGCAATGGGCGCAGCAGCAAGTCCCCATTCCGATGATCGGCATGTCCTCGCAGGCTACATCGGGCACATTCTGGAAAGATACCAACGGAGCCGCTGCGGGCATCATCACCTTCTCGGTCGCGGCGGACGGCGCGAACCTCACTGCCAAGACACAACCTTTCATAAACGACTACATCAAAAGATTCGGCGAGGCGCCGAACTACACCGCATACTCGACTGACGATGCCGTGAATGTATTGGTTCAAGCCGTCAAGCGCGCAGGCTCCACGGATGGTGAAAAGCTGGTTGCGGCGCTCGAGCAGACCGACTATGTGGGAACCATCGGCCGCGTGCAGTTCTATGGCCGCGACAGCCAGTTCACGCACGCCATGAAATACGGACCGGAATACGTGACCGGCATCATGCTGCAATGGCAAAACGCGAAACAGGTGACCTTGTGGCCCAAGGCCTCCCCACAGGCTCAATTCAGTTTCCCAGCCTTCACGCTATTGCAGAAACCCTAAATGCGCTGCGCACCGATGGCGCACGTGCCCACCGGGAGAATTCGTGCTCGCTGTTCAGATACTGATTGACGGATTCGCCATCAGCGCGCTGTACGGCCTCGGTGCCGTCGGCTTCACGCTCATGTTCGGCGTATCCGGCGTGCTCAACCTGGCGCATGGCGCAACCATGGTGGTCGCCGCGGTAACCGCCTGGGTGGTGGCTGGGCAGCTAGCCGCCAGTCCCTGGGTTGCCGCTGTGGCGGGAACTGCCGCTGGCGTGATCACGGCATTCGCAACCTATTTTTTGGTCGTGCGGCCTATCCAGCGCTCCAAGTCGGTGCCGCCGGTGGAAAAGGAGATATTCGTTCTCACCGGCACACTGCTCTGGGGCATCATGATTCAGGAGACAGTGGCCTATTTCTACACCGACAATCCCAAATCCGTGCGGCCGCTGATCGCCGGCGTCATGCAGATCGCCGGCGTGCGAACCCCGACCAACGAATTGCTGATTGCGGTGATTTGTTGGGCGGTGATCGGCCTGCTCTGGCTGCTGGTGCATCGCTCCAGGGCAGGCAAGGTGCTGCTCGCCGCTTCGATCAATCCGCGCGCCCTGACGCTATTGGGCTTTGAGCTATCGCAGGTGTACCTGTCGGTCTGGGCGATTTACGGCGTGCTCGCAGGCATCGCCGGTGTGCTGCTGGCCACGTTTCTCGGCGCCAGTTCTGCACAGGCCAGCCAGCTCACGGCCAGCGCCTTTTCCATCGTTGTGCTTGGCGGCCTCGGCAGCGTCTCAGGCTCGCTGCTCGCCGCCTACGTGGTCGGCTATCTCGAGACGCTCACCGCCTACTTGATTTCGCCCACGTACCGCTCCATACCCACGCTCGTATTGCTGGTACTCGTACTCTACGTTCGTCCCCGTGGGCTCTTGGGACGACGGTGACGCCTACCTTGCGTGGATTGTTCGCATCGCGGTACCTGTGGATCGCACTCGTCGCGCTGGCGGTTCTGCTCACGCTGCCATTGTGGGTATCGGCCTATGTTCTCGGTGTTCTGACAATCGCCTATTACTTCGGCGTCTTCGCCATGTCGTGGGATCTGCTGTTCGGCTTCGCCAACGAGGTCAATTTTGGACCTACCTTTCTCATTGGCAGCGGCGCCTACGCGGCTGGACTGCTGAATGCGCAGGGACTGCCGATGTGGGCATGCATCGTCGCGGGCGCGGCGGCAGCGTTGTTAGGCGGCGTCGTGCTTGCAGTGCCTGCCCTCAGGCTTACCGGCCCATACTTCGGCCTGTCGACGCTGGTCGCGGTGCTTTTACTGCAACAGTTCATCATTATTTTCGCGGGCACCACGGGAGGCGAAATCGGCCTGACGATGAACGACATCTTATCGACCGAGGCGATAACCAACTATTGGTACGCCTTGGCATTCATGACAGCGTCCGGGAGCATTTTATTTGCCTTATCGCGTTCGCCGGTGGGCCTCATCTTGCAGGCCAGTGGACAGGATCGATTCGGCGCATCGGCGCTCGGCTTCAACGTCGTCAAGCATAAACTTGCCGCATTCTGTATCAGCGCGGTGTTCTCGGGTCTTGCTGGTGCGATGTTGGTGTTCTACCTGGGCACTGCATCGGTGGGTACCGTCGTCGACGTGTCCGTGGGTGTGCAGGTCATCATTGCCGCGGTGCTTGGCGGCCGGCGCACCATCGTGGGAGCCGCGATCGGAGCGATATTTCTAATCCTTGCGGGCGAGGCGTTGCGGCCTCTGGGGCAGCTCAGCACATTTGTGGTGTCCGCAGTCGCCCTGCTGGTGATCCTGTTCTCCGTCGACGGGTTGATGGGTTTGCTACAGCGGCGGCGGGGCGAATCATAGGCGCAACCCCAGAATTGCGGAAGCCGGCAGCCGCCGCCGTTGCGCCGCTGCTCGAAGTGCAGGGCCTGACCAAACGCTTTGGCGGGCTGGTGGCGGCGAAGAACATCACCTTTCAAGTTGGGCCAGGCGAAATTCTCGGTCTGATCGGACCCAATGGATCGGGCAAATCCACGGTGATGCAGCTCATCATGGGACTGCACCGCCCGAACTTGGGTTCGGTGCAAATTGCCGGAGTCAATGTTGCGGGCTGGCCGCCACACCGCATCGCTCGCCAAGGCGTGGGCATTGTGTTCCAGCACTCGCGGCCCTTGCACCGCCAGACGGTACTCGAGAACATCATGCTCGGCCTGCTGCCGGACAAGCTGTTGAAGGTGATCAGCAACCGGCATGTGCATGAAAAGGCGCGCGAGATCGCCGAGCGCGTCGGACTGGGCGGCGTATTGAACCGCAAACCCGGCAGCCTGGCTTTCGCGGACCTGCGCCGGATGGAACTGGCCAAGGCGATCGCCCGCGACCCGCGTGTGGTGCTGGTCGACGAGCCCTTCGCAGGGCTCACATCCGGCGAAGTGGCTGCTTTCTCTCAACTGATTGCGGATTTTCGCCGCGATGGCCGCGCCGTGCTGCTGGTGGATCACAACGTGAAGAGCATCGCTGCCTTGGCGGACCGTATCTTCGCCATGTACCTCGGCGAGCGCATCGCCGAAGGTACCGCCGAGGAGGTCACCAGCGATCCCACCGTACGCCGCGTTTATCTCGGCGGGGGCATCGATGTGGCCAGCCGCCCCGCGCGCGGCGCGCGCCACACCCCACTGCTGCAAGTTCAGGCAGTCAGCGTCCTGTACGGCAAAGCGCAGGCGCTGGACCGCGTCTCGATCCATGTGGACGAGGGGGAATTCGTCTCGATCGTCGGCTTGAACGGCGCGGGCAAGACCACGCTGTTCAACGCGATATCGGGTCTGGTGCCATATAGCGGGCGCATTAATTGGGACGATACGGATCTGCACGGCCGCAGCCCTGCCGCGATCGCGCGCGGCGGCGTCGTACAGTGTCCGGAGACCCGCGAACTATTCGGCGATATGAGCGTTCGCGAGAATCTCGACCTTGCCGGTCAACACCTGACCACGGCGGAAGCAGCGCAGCAGCTGGAGTGGCT
>DASWBL010000276.1:0-3116 GCA_036390615.1 Steroidobacteraceae bacterium
ATCGAACCTGCGGTAGCGCGACTGCCATTTCGCCCAGCATCCGCATGATCAGCAACATCAGCAATCCGGCCCCGGCGTAGCTGAGCACGGCCGCTGGCCCGGCCGCAACAATCGCGGCACTGGTGCCGACAAACAGGCCGGCGCCGATGATGCCGCCGATACTGATCATCGTTACGTGGCGCCGTTCCAGCGTCCGGCTAAGCGTAACCGGTTCGGCTGCAGCCGAATTCAGGGTGCCTTCCATGATCTACAGCTCCTTCCTAAACTTTGGCGCGTTGTTGCCTAAAGCCCCAACTCACGGCGCACTTCCGAAGTGTGTTCACCCAGCCGCGGTGCCTGGCGATCCAGGCACAAGATGCCAACCGACATGATAATCGGCGTACGAACTCCGGGCACAGGATCAGCGTGCGGCCCCTTAGGCTCAATCTTCATTGCGCGCGCCACGACCTGGGGATCGGCAAAGGTCTCAGCCAGAGTATTAACGGGGCCTGCCGGAACTGCAGCCGCCTCGAGTCTCGCCAATAACTCTGCTCGGGAGAACGCTTGCACGGCGGGCTCCAAGACGCTCAGCAAAGCCGCGCGCTCGCGCACTCGACCGGCATTGGTCACGAAGCGTGGATCCTTCGACAGCGAGCCGCAGCCGATGGCTTCGCAGAAACGTTGAAACTGAGCATCGTTTCCGACCGCAATCATGATGTACCCGTCCAGGACCGCAAAGCTCTGATACGGCACTATGTTCGGATGCTGATTGCCGATGCGTCGCGGCGCCTCGCCAGATACCAGATAGTTCAATGCCTGGTTGGCCAGCACCCCGACCATCACATCAAGCAGAGCCAGGTCGATATGCTGACCCGTGCCGGTTTTTTGCCGCTGGAGCAAGGCGGCTTGAACAGCCGCCACTCCATAAACTCCCGTCAGGATGTCGGCCAGCGCCACGCCAATCTTCTGCGGCGGGCCATTGGCCTCACCGGTAACATCCATAATGCCACTCATGCCCTGGATGATCGCGTCGTACCCAGCACGTCCGGCATACGGCCCAGTCTGGCCGAAGCCAGTGATCGAGCAGTAAATGAGGCGCGGATTGCCCTGCTTTAGCGATGCGTAGTCGAGCTTGTACCGTGACAGCGAGCCGGTTTTAAAATTCTCGATCAACACGTCGGCGCGCTCGATGAGCCGATTAACCAACTCCAGTCCCTGTGCCGACTGTAAATCGGCGACCACCGAGCGCTTGCCACGATTGCAGCAATGAAAATAAGCCGCGCCGAGATCGGTACCGTCAGCCGCCTGCACGAACGGCGGCCCCCAGCGGCGGGTATCGTCTCCCTCAGGGGATTCGATCTTCACGACTTCGGCGCCCAGATCAGCGAGTGTCTGCCCGAGCCAGGGCCCGGCAAGAATCCGCGCGAGCTCCACGACCCGCAAACCAGCCAGCGGCGCGCGCTCGCGCGCTTGAGAATCATCGCTGAGGATTACCGATGCTCCTTCTGAGGACATTATTGTATCTATTTGTTTATAAACAATATTATAAGCCGAATATCTGCCGACTTATCGCCCGGCCAAGAACTATATTGGCGGATCGGCGGGCAACGGCGTCGGTACGCTCTCAACGGTCGTCATTTCCTGGCGCCGCGTGCGCAGCAGGATGTAGAGCCCCGCACCTACGATCAGCGCGGCACCGAGTATCGTCGAAACCGGCGCGGTCGTGCCCCACAGCAGCCGATCCCACAACGCGCCCCAGACCAGCGCCGTATAGTCAAAAGGCGCAATCACCGACGCCGGCGCCAGTACAAAGGCGCGCGTAATGAAGTGCTGGCCTACGGCGCCGGTCATACCAATGCCCAACACCAGCGTCCAGTCACTGCGCAGGATCGGCTGCCAGCCCGGCGCAGCCAAAACGCCGCAGCCCGCAGCCATTGCAATCAGCAACCAGAACACCATGCTGTCCGGCGTCTCCGTTCGAGTCATGAAGCGCGCCATGACGTAACTGAGTGCGTAGCATCCGGCCGATACCAACACCGCCACTGCCGTGAGCTGCGACAATCCGCGTCCTGAAGGCCGCAGAACGCAAATTGCGCCAAGCAGCCCCACCGCGACCGCTATCCAACTGCCGGGCGCGACCCGCTCTTTCAGAATCAGTACTGACAGCGCGGTGATCAGCAGCGGAGCCACCATGAAAAGCGTATACGTGTCGGACAGCGACGCGCCGTGCACCGCATAGATAAAACCGACCATCATCAACACCGCGATGACGCCGCGTACCAGGTGCAGCTCCCAACGCTTGACCAGCAGCGCCCGCAGGCGACCGCGGGCAATCAGTGGCGCGAGTACAAACGGGATCGACGCCGCGCCACGCATCGCGCCGACCTGAACCGCAGGATAGTGGACCGATAGTTTCTTCAGCAGGACGTCCAGCACCGAGAAAAAGGCGACGGCCGTCAGCATGTACCAGATGCCACGCGCATAGTGACCAGTGGTTGCGGTCATGGGTCGGGCCGGGCGGTGCGGGAGCCGGTGCTCAAAACGCCTTGCGGTACAGGGTAAACCCGGTTTTTTCCGCCACCTGGTCGTACAGTTTCATGGCAGCCGTATTGGTTTCGTGCGTCAGCCAATACACGCGCTTGCCACCAGCGCTTTTGGCGCGTTCGTAAACTGCTGTGATGAGCGCGCGACCGACGCCCTGCCCGCGGCAGCCCGGTGTGGTGAAAAGATCCTGCAGGTAACAGGTCGGCCCCGCCAGCGTCGTACTGCGGTGAAAAATGAAATGCACGAGACCAACCAGCCTTCCGCCCTGCTCCGCGACCAGGCAGTGCACCGGCTCATAGGCGTCAAAAAAGCGCTGCCAGGTCAGCTCGGTTATGGCCATGGGTAACGCTGTCGGGCCCGCCCGCTCGTAAAAGGCGTTGTAGCCATCCCAAAGTTCAAGCCATGACTTGAAGTCCTCTGGCATTACGCTTCGCACGGTCACTGCAACGCGCATTTCGTCCCCCAGTTGATCCAAATACAAAACGTCACTGCCGAGCTCATGGCTCGCAATCGCCGCGTATCGACAATTTCGCCGAGCATCGCTGCATCGGCCCAGTCATCGTCAGTGCGACCCACTCCGCGATCTAGGATAC
>DASWBL010000277.1:0-2039 GCA_036390615.1 Steroidobacteraceae bacterium
CCAGATCAGCAGCAGCGACATGTCGAGCTCGAAAAAATCCCACAGCAAGCGGCGCCACACCGGGATATTTAGTTGCCGGGCGGTGCTGCGCGACAGGCTGCCGACATTGATCGCCAGTGATCCCGCCGGCGAGTTCACGCGGTAGGTCAGAAGCCGCATCGGCTGGCCGGCGATGGTCGCATCTCCGTAGACCGGGTTCTGCTGCGCCACCGGCGCAAGTGTCGGGAGCGAGGCTTCGCCGCCGAGCAGCGTGCCAGTAGCGCTAACAATGCCGTAACGCAGATCGCCATCAGCCATCAGCGGGGCGGCGACGCGCAACGCGGTGACCGACGGCGCAGCGCCACTGTTGTCGGCCAGTGCCGCGGCCAGCACCCTGGCGGTAACGGTGAGCCGTTCGCTGTCGGCGCGGCGCGCATCGGCAACGTTGGCGTAGTAATAATAAAGAGTGTCACACAGCTTTAGCGCCACCAGCGGCAGGGCGAGGAACAGCACCAGGCGCCGGCGTATCGAGCCTTTCATCCTAGGCCGGTTCCTCTAAGCGGTAGCCGAGTCCGCGCATGCTGCGGATGACGGCGGCTTCGCCGAGCTTGGCGCGGAGGCGAGAGATATGCACTTCAATCGCGTTGGCCGTGATGTCCTTGTCCCACGAGGCGAGCGCCTCCATGAGCCGCTCCTTCGAGACGATTCGGCCCGCATGCCGCACCAGATAATCCATCACTGCCCATTCGCTCGCGGTCAGCGCAACGTCCCGCTCATCGATGCTCAGGCGCTTGCCATAAAGATCGACCTTCAGCTGTCCGATCAGGGTATGGCCGCTCGCTTCCAGGTTTGCGCGACGGATCAGCGCGCGGCAGCGCGCGGTCAGCTCGGCCTGTTCGAACGGCTTGATCAAAAAATCGTCGGCGCCTAAATCGAAGGCACGGAGCTTGTCGTCGACGGCCTGGCGGGCGGTCAGAATGATGATCGGCGTGAGTTTGCCCTTGCCCCGCAGATGGGCTACCAGCGCGAAGCCATCGTCGCCCGGCAGGCCGATATCTATGACCGCGGCATCGTAGGTGGTGCTGGCGCAGGCGACATAAGCCTGTTCGGCGCTGGTGGCGTGATCGACCGCAAAGCCTGCCGCGCGCAGCCCGCGGGTTACCGCGTCGGCCACCAGCTCATTGTCTTCAACCACCAGAATCCGCATGCCAGCCCAATCCGCTATCGCGGCTCACCGAGGTCTGCTGGTCCCGAGCCAAGGCGCGGCCGGCTCCAGCGCCGAAGATTGTAAGCCCTTAGTCCGCCAGCGGCCCGTGCCGGCCGCCGCACTCCTTGATCGCCGGCGCGGTAGCATGCCGCTCGCGCAACGGCTCGGACGCCGATCCGGTGTGATCTGCGTCGCAAAATGGGGGTCTGAGCCGGCCCAGAAGGCTTCGCGCAAGCTAGTTGCATTAGGGTGGCACCATGAGACAAAGGCTGAAAACGGCGGGCTTTACGCTGGTCGAACTGCTGGTGGTGATGGCCATCGCCGGCACGCTGATCGCCCTGGCGATTCCGTCCTATAACTATGTCACGTCGGCCAACCGCGTCTCGGGCGAGATCAACGGCCTGCTCGGCGACATGCAGTTCGCCCGCATCGAAGCGATCCGCGAAGGCTCGTGGGTCACAATCTGCTCCTCTTCCAACGGCACAAGCTGCCTGGGCACCAACAACTGGGCGAGCGGCTGGATCGTGTTCCAGGATCCGAATAACAACCAGACGGTCAATGCGGGCGAAACCATCTGGCGGGTCAAGCCGGCCTTTACCGGCACGGACACCGCGACCGCGGACAATGCCACGACGGCGGTGACGTTCAATCGCGAAGGCTTCGCACAGCTCGGGGCGGTCACTACCGTCACTATCCACAATGTCACCGCGACCAAGGCCTTCACGCGGTGCCTCGCGGTCAGCCTGGTCGGCATACTGAACACCGAGCTCGCCGGCACGGGGAACTGCCTGTGATCGCCCGCTACGGTCATTCACCGCAACTGCGCGCCGCGCGCGGCTTCAGCATGGTTGAA
>DASWBL010000278.1:0-2590 GCA_036390615.1 Steroidobacteraceae bacterium
ATCGAGGCCGAAGTCGGCCGGCACGTTGATCTCATATCCCAGCTCACCGGTGAAGCTGACCCTAAACACCAGCGCCGGCACGCCGGCAATCCGCCCACGGGCCGCGCTCATGTGCGGCAGCGCCTGCGCGGACAAATCGACCTCCTCGAGCATGGGTTCCAGCACCCGGCGCGCATCCGGGCCCTGCACAGCAATGACCGCCCATTGCTCGGTGGTCGAAGTCAGCCAGACCTTGAGCTCTGGCCATTCGGTCTGGCGATAGTCCTCCATCAGCGCCAGCACGCGCGGCGCACCGCCAGTGGTAGTCGTGACGTGCAGGCGATCTTCGGCAGTGCGGGCCACCACGCCGTCATCAAAAATGAAACCATCATCGCGCAGCAATATGCCGTAACGGCAGCGGCCCACCGCAAGCGTGCTCCAGTTGTTGACATACAGGCGGTTCATGAATTCGACCGCATCCGGACCGGCAACGTCGATCTTGCCGAGTGTCGATGCATCGAATAGTCCGCAGCTGCTGCGCACCGCTAGGCACTCGCGCGCCACGGCCTGGTGCATGGTCTCGCCATTTTTCGGAAAGTAGCGGGCCCGCTGCCACAGTGCCACCGGTTCGAAGATCGCGCCGAGCTCGGCCGCCCATTCGTGCGTCGGCGTGCGCCGGATCGGATCGAACAACTCGCCGCGCGAGTACCCGGCCAGCGTGCCGAAGCTGACCGGCACATAGGGCAAGCGAAATGTCGTCAGCCCAACCTCGGGAATAGGCTTGCCGAGCGCCCGCGAGGCGATGGCCAGCGCGTTAAGGTTTGAAGTCTTGCCCTGGTCGGTGGCCATGCCGGTCGTCGTGTAGCGCTTGATGTGCTCGATCGAGCGAAATCCCTCGCGCACGGCCAGCGCCACGTCGGCGGCAGTCACATCGTTCTGCCAGTCCACGAAAGATTTGCGGGCCGATTGTCCCGCCGGGCGCGGCAGTTCGCCGAGCCGGCCGCCGCCCGCCGCAGCTTCCGTACTCACCGCAAAGTCTGGTGCAGCGCCGGGGTGACCCGCGGCCGCACAAATCTCGGCCGCAGCGCGGGCTGCGTCGCGCAACACGGTTGAAAGCGCGGCGCCAAGAGCCCCCTGGCAGGCGCCGACGCAACGGCAGCGCTCCGCCGCGCTGCCTGGAACAAAAACCTGCTGCCCCTCGTCCCATTTGAGTTTGCCGCGCGACTGGGAAAACAAGTGCACGCTTGGCGTGAAGCCACCGGACATCAACAATGCATCGCAGTCGATCCACTGACTATCGCGCGGCACGCCGTCGCTGCCGATCAAGGCCAGGCACACCGCGCGGACGCGCCGCCTCCCACGCGTGCCGAGCACCGTCATGCCGCTCATGATCGCGAGGCCGGCCTGCCTCGCTTCCTGCGCCAGGGGGCCGTTGACCGACGGGCGCAGATCTGCGAGCGCGGCAATAGCCACGCCGGCGCGCTTAAGGTCGATGGCGGTGCGGTAGGCTTCATCGTGCGCCGTGACGATGGCGACGCGGGTGCCTGGCAAGACGCCATAACGGTTCAGATAACTGCGCGCGGCGCCGGCGAGCATGATCCCCGGCCGGTCATTGTGCGGAAACACCAGTGGCCGCTCGATCGCGCCAGTGGCGAGGATGACTTCGGCAGCCCTTACCTGCCACAACCGTTCGCGCGGCAGATGCGCAGGCGGTGCCGAAAGATGATCCGCTAGGCGCTCGGTGAGCGCGACCATGTTGTGCGGCAGGTAGCCAAAGGCCTGGGTGCGCGACAGCACGGTGACATTTGGCAGCTGCGCGAGTTGCGCTGTCGTCTGGCGCAGCCAGGTGGCGGCAGGCACCCCGTCGATCGTCGCGCTGCAGCCGCTGCGAAGCGAGCCGCCGAGCCTCGGCTGCTCATCGCAAAGGATGACCGTGGCGCCGGTTGCCGCCGCGGTCAGCGCCGCCGCGAGGCCAGCTGGCCCGGCGCCTATCACCAGCACATCGCAATGCGCATAGCGATGTGCATAGCGATCCGGGTCAGGTTGCCCGGGCGCGCGCCCCAGGCCCGCGGCCGCGCGAATGCGCGGCTCGTACAGCCAGCGCCAGGCGCTGCGCGGCCACATGAATGTCTTGTAGTAAAAGCCTGCGGGAATAAAGCGCGAGATGCGGTCGTTAATGCCGCCGAGATCAAAGCGCAGCGAGGGCCAGCGGTTCTGGCTCGTGGCGATCAGACCGTCGTAGAGCTCGACCTGCGTGGCGCTGAGGTTGGGTGTCTCGCGCGCCGCGTCGCGGCGCACCGTCACCAGCGCGTTCGGGTCCTCCGGCCCTATGGCCACGATGCCGCGCGGGCGATGGTATTTGAACGAACGGCCCACCAGGTGCACGCCGTTGGCGAGCAGCGCCGAGGCGAGCGTATCACCGGCATGGCCATCGTACGCACGGCCGTCGAATTCGAACTTAAGCCGCTGCGACCGATCGATGTCGCTGCCCGCCGCGTTGCGCCACCGGTTCATCGCGGCTCCCCGCCGCCAGCGGCCGGAAGATTGGGGCGCGCCTGACCGATCTTGTAGGTACACAGAAACTGGTCGGTGGTCGTGTCGCGCACGGCGT
>DASWBL010000279.1:0-1643 GCA_036390615.1 Steroidobacteraceae bacterium
TCGGTGTGCCGGTCGTTGAGCTGCACACCGGCGCCTACGCCGAAGCCGCCGGCGCCAGCCAGGTGCAGGAGCTGCAGCGGCTGCGCGAGGCGGCGCGGCATGCCGCGGCGCTGCGCCTTGAGGTGCACGCCGGCCACGGCCTGCACTACCGCAACGGTGTTGCGGTCGCGGCCATTGCCGAGATCGTCGAACTCAATATCGGCCACGCGATTGTCGCGCAGTCGGTCTTCGACGGCCTGAGCGCCGCCGTGCGCGCGATGAAGGCCCTGATGGCCGGCGCGCGCCAGCCGGGGGCCCGATGATCTTTGGCATCGGCGTCGATGTGTTGAGCGCCGAGCGCATGCACGACAGTTACGCGCGCTTCGGCGAGCGGCTGGTCAATCGCCTGCTGCTGCCGCAGGAACTGGCGCAGCTCGCGCGCACCGCGCGGCCGGAGCGGTTCCTCGCAACGCGCTTTGCGGCCAAGGAGGCGATCGTCAAGGCCATGGGGACCGGCTTCGCGCACGGCATCTGGATCCGCGACGTCGGCATCGTACAAAACGACTGGGGACGGCCGGATGTGGTGTTCTCGGCGCGCGGCGAGCGCGTGCGCCGCAAGCTCGGCATTGGCGCCGCGTACGTGACGCTGACTGACGAGGCCGGGTTGATCGTCGCCGTGGCGGTGCTGGAAAAGGCACGGCGCCGCAAGGCACCGCCCGCCCGTCGCCGCGCTGCCGCGAGCCGGCGGCGCTGAGCCATGACGACGCTGGTATTTGACTGCGAGACCGTGCCGGACGTGGAGCTCGGCCGGCGCGCCTTCAATCTCGGCGACCTTAGCGATGAGCAGGTCGCCAAGGCGATGTTCTCGGCCGCCCAGCAGCACACCGGCAGCGAATTTTTGCCGCTCGAGCAGCATCGGGTCGTGGCCATAGCTTGCGTACTTCGCACCGCCGATCAACTGCGGGTGTGGAGCCTCGGGGATCTCAAGTCCACGGAAGCGGAACTGGTCGGGCGCTTTTACGATGGTATTGAGCGGTACACGCCTGACCTCGTGTCCTGGAACGGCAGCGGCTTTGACTTGCCGGTGCTCAATTACCGGGCGCTCAAGGCCGGCATCTCGGCGCCGCGTTACTGGGAGAGCGGCGAGCAGGATCCGGCGTTTCGCTACAACAATTACCTGAGCCGCTATCATCGCCGGCACCTGGATCTGATGGATGTGCTGTCCGGTTACCAGCCGCGTGCGCGCGCCTCGCTCGCGGACATGGCGGCACTCCTTGGCTTGCCGGGCAAACTCGGGTTCTCGGGCGACCAGGTGTGGGATGCGTTCCAGGCCGGGCAGTTGCTCGCGGTGCGCCAGTATTGTGAGATCGACGCGCTGAACACCTACCTTGTTTGGCTGCGATTCGAGTTGCTGCGCGGCCATCTGGATGCCGCAGGCCACGCCGCTGAACTGGAGCGGCTGCGCCAGATGCTGCGCAGCTCAAGCGAGCCGCACCTCGCGAAATTCCTCGCCGCCTGGGAGGCGCTCCACTGATGGTGCGCGCAGCGGTGGCCGAGACCGGCGTGGTATCGGCGCTCAGTCAGGAAGGCGATGGCATCGTCACCGGCGGCAAGACCGCGTTCGTCGGGGGCGCGCTGCCGGGCGAGACGGTCTCGTTCCTGCG
>DASWBL010000280.1:0-14890 GCA_036390615.1 Steroidobacteraceae bacterium
CATACAGTCCTACAACTCACTGACCATGTCAAGCAAACGGGCAACCGGTGCCCTGAGTCGGCCACCCAGCCGGGCGGCCAATGCCCATCAACTAGATCAACGAGTTAGAGAAACAATGAAGTTTCGGTTACAGGAACCGAAGTTCTGGGAGACCGCTATGAGAATGACGCCGATCGTTCATTCAGCCATCGCATGGCCCGCAGCCGCGGGCGCCGCCAACGCCTACACGCTAACCACGGGCCCCACGCGGCGCTGCCAGCCAAAGCCACCGGGGACCGGCGGTCCGCGACTGCGACTAATTTCGCTTTATCGCCACTTCCTCAAGGCGCCGGCCCGTTAAGCAGACGATCCAGTACCGTCAGCGGCACCGCGCTTTCATTCAGCGCGCTTTCATGGAATTTGCGCAACGAATAATCCTTCGGGTGAAGTTGCTGGTAGCGGGCACGGATCGATTTCCAGCTCTTCCAGCCCGAGTAATAGAACGCCAACTGGCAGGAGGACAGTTGCGCGCGCTGCAGCTTGGCGGTCGCTTCCTCTTTTTCCTGGTAGGTGTCCTTCATCATCAGATCGAGCGCCTGCTGATCGGTCATGCCCATGGTCTGCAACCGGATATCAAGAATCGTATTGGCCTCCGAGCGCAACAGCTGCTTCAACCACGCCAGCCGCATGGACGGGTCGTTGTTCAGGTAACCCTCATCGGTCACCATTTCCTGCGTGTAGACGGCCCAGCCCTCGATATAGGCGCCGTTGCCCCAGAACTCGCGCAATACGCGTCGGGCGAGCGGCTGCAGCCGGTTGGCATACTCAAGCTGCACGTAGTGCCCAGGCATCGCCTCATGAATCGTCAGCTGCTGCATTGTGTAGCTGTTGTATTCGCGAAGCTTCGAGTCGATCCGATCCTGCGGCCAGTCCTTCGGGATCGGCGTCACCCAGTAAAACGCCCCGAGCTGCGGCTCCAGCGCCGGGGCGGCATTGAAGCCGGCCACCGCGTAAATGCCGCGCATGAACGGCGGCGTCTCGACGACTTTAAGATTGTCGCCCTTGGGCAGCGTCAGCAGGTCCTTCTGCCGGACGAAATCGGTGGCCTGGGTCAGCGTTTTTTGCGCCTCGGCCATATAGTTATCCGGCGTCGCGTGATGGCTTGCGACCGCGGCGAGGGCCTCCTCGACGCTGCGCGGCGCGGCTAGTCGCGCCATTTCTGCCCGTGTGGCCTGTAGATCGGCCTCCGCGTCCTTGAGTATCTGTTCCGGCGTGCGACCGGTGTCCAGCACCAGACTACACTTGCTCGCGTAGTTGTCTTTGCCGATGCGCCAGTCGCTGGTCTTCTGCGATAGGGTGTTTTTCAGATAGTCGTTCAGATCACGCAGCGCCTGCAGCGCCGGGCCCGCGGCTGCGGCGTAATCGGCCTGCAGCGCCGCCGGCGTCTCGGCACGCAGCGTCTTGTCGACCAACTCGATATTGCCGGCGTTCTCTTCCTGTGCGACCCGATTCCACACTTCCGGCGAATCGACCAGGTTCGCCTTGGCCTGCGCCACCAGCGCGGGCAAGCCTTTCAGGCGGCCAATGATGTCCTGGAACCTGACCTCCGCAGCGGCATAGTGCAGTACGAACGGGTTATACAAACCATTGCCGATCAGTTCCACGTAGACAGTCGGATTGTGCCGGTAGCTTTGCAGACGCTCGAGCTCCAGCAGATTCAGGCCGACGTTGTCGCGGACGATGTCGAGGTCCGCGAGGCGCTCAGCATCGAGCTTGGCGTCCTTAAGTGCATCCAGCCGGTGTGTCAGCCGCCGGTTGAATTTGCGCTGCTGCATAATTCCGGCCGGGCTGAAATCATCCCACTGCTGATCCAGACGTACGCCGTTATGCACGTGGTATCCGGCACTGGTGGCCGAGACCGGTGACAACACTAGGCTCTGGTAGACAAACTCGTGTACCAGCGCATCGGCTCCGGATTCTGGAGTCGCCGCCCGAAGCTGAGTCCCGACCGACAGCGCCAGCACGGCACCGACAGCCAACGAGTATCGACTAAGCATTTATACCCCCAGTTTGAACGGCAAAAATTTTATTTATTGCAGCGCCCGGATCGCGCCCCGCTCGTGCGCTGATTTTAGCTGATCGCGCTCGTCATTTCGTACAATTAATCCTTCGATCGGTCGTCCGTGGCTATCGTCTGGCCGGGGAACTTAGCGGCCGCGCCGCTGCAGTTCCTCAAGTTTGGCTTTCAACGCCTCGAGCTTCTGCCCCGCCTCGCTGAGCTTCCCGGCCGCGGTCAGCTGCTGATAATCAGCAAAATCGCGGGCCGCATCGGCAATCAGCGCGTGCAGATCTTCCGCGGCTGGATTCACCGCCGGTGCCGCCGCCGGATTTGTAGCGGCCGCAGTGGCCGACGGCTGGGCACTGATGTAGGAGGCGCCACCAGCGAACAACGCGGTCATCGCCGCCTCAAAGGTAGGTCCGTAAGCGAGCCGATCCTGGACCGCGAGCACCACCAGGCGCATCTCCGGCATCGGGCTGCGGTCGGCCTGCAGATAGATTGGCTCGGCATACAGCAACGCGCGCCCGATCGGGATGACGATCAGGCCGCCGCGACGCACGTGCGAGCCCTGCTGGTTCCACAGTGTCAGCTGGCCAGACAGCTGGGCATTTTGATCAATGCGCGCCTCGATCTGCAGCGGCCCATCGATCAACCGGGTCTTCGGAAAGTCGTAAACCAGCGCCTGGCCGTAATGCTCGCCGTCGCTCCGTCCGGCGATCCAGCCGATCAGATTGTTGCGGTTCGCAGGCGTGAACGGCAGCATCTCGATGAATTCCGTGGTCGTTTCCCCGGGCAAGGTCATCAGCACGAAATTCGGTTCCATGACGTGCGCGCGCTGTTCAGCCGAGCCAATTTCGCTGGCCACGGTCCACAGATCCTCGCGGTTGTAAAACACGTCCGGGTTGGTCATGTGGTACAGGCCATAGACCGCCGCCTGAACGTCCAGCAACAGCTCGGGATAGCGGACGTGCTTGCGCAGGTCGGCGGGCATCGTCGCCGCATCGGCGAACAGGTTTGGGAAAATTCCCCGGTAGGCGGCGATGACCGGATCCTTTGCGTCAAATACGTAAAACGTGGTCGCTCCCGTGTACGCATCCACCAAAATCTTGACACTATTGCGGATGTAATTGATCTGATCATCGCCAACGTCATAGCGACGCGCGTACGGGTAGGTCGACGCGGTCGTAAAGCCATCCATCAGCCAGAAGATCTTGCCGTCATCGCCGACCACCACATACGGATCCGGATCCAGCGTCAGGAACGGCGCCAGCGCCTGTACGCGCTCGCGCACATTGCGTCGCATCAGCAGCCGGCTGTCGGCCGAGACATCGTCGCTGAACGGCAGTTTGGTCAGATCGCCACGATCGTATGCGATCAGCATCCGGCGCAGAAATCCGCCCAGCCGGATACCGCCTGTGCCTTCGTACGAGGTCAGATTATTCGCATCACCCTGCGGATAATTGAATTCCTGTTGGCGCGTCTTGACGTACACATCGGTATTGGTGAGTTCGCCGAAATAGATCTCCGGGCGCGTGACCGACAGTTCCGGGACCGTGCTTTGGATCGGCATGTTGCTCAGCACCAGCGTCGGCAGCCCTTCCGGCGTAAAGCCATTGACCGGATTCATCGTCACGCCGTAGCCATGCGTGTAGATCAGCTTTTCATTGATCCAGTTGCGGCTGCTCGCCGGCAGCTTGTCGATATTGAGCTCCCGCGTCGCCAGCATCATCTGCCGGATTGAACCACCAATGCGGTAGCGATCGATATCAATGTCGGGAAAGTCATAGTAAGTACGGATTTCCTGGATCTGGCGCAGCGTATCCTGCAACGCACGCCAGTCCCACAAACGGATATTTTCCAGTGTCGGCTGGTTGTTCGCCGCGTCTATGGCCTCGATGCTGGTGTCGGCAGGAAACGGATGCGCCTCGACGCGATCGAGCGCATAGGCGGCACGCGTCATCTCAATGTTGTACTGGATGTACGGGCGCTCGCGCACCAGCTGATTGGGTTTGACGACGAAATTACTGACATACCAGCCAATTGCCGACACCAGGACATAGCAGCCGACCGCCGGCGCAATGGACACCAGCAGCCAGCGCGGCCGCGGTGTCATCGTCGCGCCGAATCCGGCCATGATGGCGCCGGCCAGCAGCGCAACGCAGACCAGCAGCAGGCCCGTCAGCGTTACGTGGGCATCGGTGTAGCTGACGCCGGAAAATATCGTGGCGTCCTGAAACAGCCGCTCATACCGGCCCAGGTATACACGCAATGCGATCACTGTCAGCAGCAGCGCCAGCGCGATCGACAAATTCCGCCATAGTCGCCGCTGAGTCGCGCCATCGGGCGACTGGCCGAGAATCCGTACGCCGCCCGCTGCCGCGAGGAACAGTGCCGCGATCAGGCCGACGATCACCGCCAGCACCAGCAGCCAGCCGGCCAGCAGCTGCCAGGCCGGCAGCGTGAACAAGTAAAAGCCCAGCGGCTGGCCAAAGATCGGATCTGCCCCGCCAGCGCCGGCCGGCGCATGCCAGTAAAGCGCCAGCATCGTCCAGCGATTCATCATGGTCAGGCCGATGAGCACCGCAATGAGCGCCGACAGGCCAAGCGACAGCAAGCGGAAAATGCGTTCAATCGGCACGCTCAGCGCCGGTCCGCGACCCGGATTGAGCCCGACCAGCCAGTCCTCGAAGCGCGCCGGCCTAAACAGCAGCACCGCTCCGTACAGCACCGCAAACGAGGCCAGCGTGAAGGCGCAAAACAACCCGGTCTGCAGGTCAAAGCGCGTCCAGAACACTGCGGCGTAGCCCAACGAGTCGAACCACAGTGCGTCCACGTAATACGACACCGTCGTGCCGCCCATGAACACAATGAGCGCGAGCACTGCCAGCACAAAAAGTGGGCCACGCCGACGCCGCGACGGCCCATCGATCAGCGGCGCGCCGCGGCGATTGGTGCTCATGGGTTGCCCTTGCTGCTCACAGCAACTCTACGGCCATCGCGGTCGCCTCGCCGCCGCCAATGCAAAGACTCGCCACGCCACGGGTTTCGCCGCGTGCCTTGAGCGCTGCCAGCAACGTCACCAGGATCCGCGCGCCGGAGGCGCCGATCGGATGCCCGAGCGCACAGGCGCCGCCGTTGACGTTAAGCCGGTTGCGCGGAATGTTCAGCTCCCGCATCGCGATCATGGCGACGACCGCGAAAGCCTCATTGACCTCGTACAGTCCCACCGCGTCGGCAGACCAGCCGGCGAGCGCCAGCACTTTGCGCATGGCCGGCACCGGCGCACTGGTAAATAACCCCGGCTGCTGCGCGTGCGCAGCATGCGCCACGATGCGCGCCAGCGGCGACACACCCAGTCGGCGTGCGACGCTCGTCCGTGTCACAACCAGCGCCGCGGCGCCGTCAGAGATCGACGAGGCGTTGGCAGCAGTGATCGTACCATCGGCTGAAAACGCCGGCTTGAGCGTCGCGATCCTGTCGACTGAGCCCTTGCCCGGCTGCTCATCGATCGCGACCTGCTCGATGCCCTTGCGAGTCGTGACCGCGACCGGGGCGATTTCCTCCCGGAAAGTCCCTTTGGCAATCGCCGCCTGCGCCCAGGTCAGGGACTCGGCCGCATAGGCATCCTGCGCCTCGCGGCTAAACCCGTATTCCTTGGCCGCCGCTTCGGCAAATACACCCATGAGCTTACCGGGCTCATAGGCATCCTCAAGTCCGTCCAGATACATCGAATCCTTGAGCAGATCGTGGCCTATGCGCGCGCCGGTCCGATGCTTGGCAAGCAGGTACGGTGCGTTCGACATGCTTTCGATACCGCCGGCGACCACTAGCTCTGCACTCCCGGCAGCGAGGGTATCGTGCGCCAGAATCACCGCCTGCATGCCCGAGCCGCACATTTTATTGATAGTGGTCGCTTCGGTGCGCAGCGGCAGGCCCGCGGCGACGCCGACCTGGCGCGCTGGAGCCTGACCGAGCCCGGCAGGCAGCACGCAGCCCATGAATATTTTATCGGCCAGCTGCGGATCGACGCCGCCGCGCTGCAGTGCAGCCTTGACCGCGGTCGCGCCGAGATCCGTGGCTTTGACGGTCGATAAAGCGCCGAGCAATCCGCCGATCGGCGTGCGCGCGGCGGACAAAATCACGACCGGATCCGATGAGTTCATGATGTGACCGACCCTGCTGCAGCTGGCCTGGGCGCGGGCCTCGAGCCGGCGAAACGAATTATCCTACGTCGGCCACCCGCACCTGTCTCTACTTACGAGTATCTATGATACTTTTTAGTATGCTAAGCACCAACCGGGCCGTCAATCGGGCCCGGCTGATCGGATTGACCCGGGGAGCGCCGCGGATGAAGGAGCGACGTCTGATCAAAGCCGCTGCGACGCGCGCGACCGGCACCGCCGAATCGCCGTGGGATCCGTCGCCGGAGCGCCAGCGCAGTCACGCGATCAAGCGCGAAGCGGTGATACTGGCCGCCGCCCGCGCCTTTCGCGAGCGCGGCTATCACAATACTTCGCTCGACGATGTGGCAGCGGTGCTCAACATAACCAAGCCGACGATTTATTATTACGTTGCCAACAAAGAAGAGATTTTATTTGAATGCTTTCGCGCCGGGCTGGATGAGATCAAAGCCGTATTTGGACAGCTCGGCGACGCGAAGCGCCCGGCGCGCGAGCGGCTGTTGACGCTGATCGGTCGTTACGGCGAAGCGATTGCCGGGGAATTTGGCTGGTGCATGGTGCGCGCCGAAGATCAGGATCTGAGCCCCGGGATGAGCAAGCAGGTCAAGGCGCTGAAATCAGAAATCGACCAGCGCATCCGCGCTTTGATCCGCGAGGGCATCGAAGACGGATCGATCGGGCCGTGCGATCCAAAGATGACCGCGTTCGCAATTGCCGGCGCCTTAAACTGGATCAGCCATTGGTATCGAAAGGACATGTCGCTGACGGCGGCCCAGATCGGCGCTGCATTCGGCGAGGTGTTCGATCACACGCTCAGGCCGCGATAAATAATCGAGCCGTTTCGCCGCTGGCTGGCGCCATGGACGCCAGCACCTGACCGATGCGGAAGCTGCATGGCGAGCCCAATAAAGGAATAAAATGCCCGCCGGGCTTCGTGCTGGGCGTCATTTTTCGGTATCCTCGCGCTCGGACAGCCCGGCGGCCGGCTGGATGGCGATATTCAGTCAAATAATGTGCCCGTCGGTCCGCGTCTTCCATGCATCAAGAGCCCTATGAGAAAGCCGACTGATCTACCCGATCCGGACAAGGCCCAGGCACCACGCGGGGCCTCACGATCACACCTGCATGTGCCTACCGTTCCGGCTCGTCCCGGCAATAAACCCGATTTCAGCTATCTGCAGCTGTCGCCGGCCGGCGCGATGCCGCGGCCCGCGATCGATATGCGGGCGGCCGACTTCGGCGAGCTGGCCGCCGGTCTGGTGCGGGTACTCGACGATAAACACGAGGCCGTCGGCCCCTGGCAACCGGCCCTTGATGCCGCGACGCTCAAGTCCGGCCTGCGGCACATGCTGCTGACGCGGATTTTTGACATTCGTATGCAGCGCACGCATCGGCAGGGCCGCATCTCCTTTTATATGCAATCTACCGGTGAAGAAGCCGTGTCGGTTGCCCAGGCCATGGCGCTGCAACCGGGTGACATGCTGTTTCCTTCGTACCGCAATCAGGGGCTCTTCGTCACGCGCGGCGTGCCGCTCGTTGAGCTCATGTGCCAGTTGCTGTCGAACCGTGGCGACATGTGCAAGGGGCGACAACTGCCGGTCATGTATCACTCCGGTCCTAAACGGATCTTCTCCATCTCCGGCAACCTCGCAACCCAGTACCCCCAGGCGGTCGGCTGGGCCATGGCGGCGGCAATCAAAGGCGAATCAAATATCGCCGCCAGCTGGCTCGGTGACGGCAGCAGCGCCGAAGCGGATTTCCACCACGGACTGCTGTTCGCATCGGTGTATCGCGCCCAGGTGATTCTCAACGTCGTTAACAATCAGTGGGCGATCTCGACATTTCAGGGGTTCGCCGGCGGCGAGCAGCAGTCGTTCGCGGCCCGTGGACCGGGATTCGGCGTCGCCGGCATCCGCGTCGATGGCAATGATTTTCTGGCTACCTATGCGGTCACCCGCTGGGCGGCCGAGCGCGCTCGCGCCGGGCACGGCCCGACGCTGGTCGAATTAGTGACCTACCGCGCCGCGGCGCACTCTACCAGTGACGATCCGACGCGATACCGGCCGCGCGATGACTACCAGCACTTTCCGCTCGGTGACCCGATCGAGCGACTAAAGCAGCATCTGATGCACCTCGGCCATTGGACCGAGTCGCAGCACTCGGCATTGACCCAGGAACTGGAAGCGCATGTCGAGGCCAGCTGGACCGAAGCGATGGCCCAAGGCCGACCTGAGGATGGTTGCGCACTCGATCGCACGCTGATGTTCGAAGACGTTTTTAAGGACATGCCCGAAAATCTGCGCCGCCAGCGCGACGAGCTGATCGGCGAACGGGACTGAATCCCATGGCACAAATGAACATGATTCAGGCGCTCAATTCGGCCATGGACGTGATGCTGGCCCGCGACCCTGCCGTAGTGCTTATGGGCGAGGATGTCGGCTATTTCGGCGGTGTTTTTCGCGCCACCGAAGGGTTGCAGAAAAAGTACGGCGAGCATCGCGTACTCGACTCACCCATTGCCGAAGGCGGCATTATCGGCACGGCCATCGGCATGGGCGTCAATGGCTTGCGGCCCGTGGCCGAAATCCAGTTCTCCGACTATATCTATCCGGCCTTTGACCAGATCGTCAGCGAGCTGGCGCGGCTCCGGTACCGCAGCGCTGGAGTCTTCTTCTCACCAGTGACCGTACGCACGCCGTGTGGCGGCGGCATCCGCGGCGGCCAGACGCACTCGCAGAGTCCGGAAGGAATCTTCACCCACGTCTGCGGCCTGAAGATCGTAATGCCGTCCAACCCCTACGACGCCAAGGGGTTGCTGATCGCTGCCATTGAAGACGATGACCCGGTGATATTTTTCGAACCCAAACGACTGTACAACGGCCCGTTCGACGGCACTCCCGACAAGGCCGCGGTACCGTGGAAGGGTCATCCGTCGGCCGAAGTGCCGGAGGACTATTACACGGTGCCGATTGGCAAGGCACATATCGTGCGTGCCGGTTCAGCCGTCACGATCGTTACCTACGGCACCATGGTGCATGTATGTGAGGAGGCGGTCCGCAGCATCGGCCTGGACGCCGAAATCATCGATGTGCGCTCGATGATTCCACTCGACGTCGAGACCATCTGCAATTCCGTCAATCGCACCACACGGTGCGTGATCGTCCACGAGGCGACGCGCTTCTCCGGCTTCGGTGCTGAATTGTCCGCGACCATACAGGAGCGTTGCTTCTGGCGCCTGGAAGCGCCAATAGAACGAGTCACGGGTTGGGACACGCCTTACCCGAGCGCCTTTGAATGGGATTATTTTCCGGGACCAGCACGTATTATCCATTCCCTCAACCGAGTCATGAGCCCGCCATGAGCCGCTTCGTATTCCGACTGCCGGATCTGGGCGAAGGCACGGTCTCAGCCGAGATTGTCGCCTGGCTCGTCAAGCCGGGCGATCAGGTCGCCGACGGCCAGCCGATCGCCGAGATGTCCACTGAGAAGGCTGTGGTGGAACTACCATCGCCGGTCACGGGCAAGGTGATCTCGTTGAATGGTGTACCGGGCGATGCGATCGCGGTCGGCAACGAGTTGATAGTTTTTGAATCTGCCGACGGCGCGGCAACGGCGCCGGCCGTCAAGAGTGCAGCGGCGCCGGTGCAGCCAGAACAGCCGAAGCCGGCCGCCGACGCCAATGAGGTGCGCGCCTCGCCCGCAACCCGACGCCGCGCCCGCGAGGCCGGGATCGATCTGAGCGAGGTCAATGGTTCAGGACCGCGCGGTCGCATCGAGCCGCAGGATCTGGAATCGGCCTTGAAGAAGCCGGCCGCTGCGACCATCGCGCCGCCGGCGGTGGCGCGGGCGCCGAGCGTGCCGGGTGCGGCCACGGAAGAGATCAAGGTGCTCGGAGTACGGCGGGTCATAGCGCAGCGGATGAGCGCTGCCAAACGCAATATTCCGCACTTCAGCTACGTTGAGGAAGTGGACGTCACAGAGCTTGAGGCGCTGCGATTGCACCTCATCGCCCGGGCAGGCCAGGGCGACGCCAAGCTCACACTGCTGCCGTTTCTGGTGGCGGCGCTGGTGCCGGTGCTGCAGCGCTTTCCGCAATGCAATGCCCATTACGATGAAGCCCGCGATACGATAATTCGCTTCCGCGCCGTCCACGCCGGCATCGCCACGCAAACCAAGGATGGACTCAAGGTCCCGGTGGTCCGCCATGCTGAGTCGCTCGCGCTGCAGCCGCTGGCCGCCGAGATCCGCCGGGTCACGCAGGCCGCGCGAGACAACAGCGCCAGCCGCGAAATACTGTCCGGATCGACTATCACCGTGACGAGTCTTGGCAAGCTCGGCGGCATCGCATCGACGCCGATCATCAATGCTCCGGAAGTAGCCATCATTGGCGTCAACCGCGTAGCCGAACGCGTAGTCGTTCATCACGGGACGATGGCCGTGCGCCGAATCATGAATTTGTCCTCCTCCTTCGATCATCGGTTCGTCGATGGCTTCGACGCCGCGGCGATGATCCAGGCGCTTAAGGAGCGCCTGGAACACCCAGCCACGATATTCATTCCGTAACGCGGCCGAAGCAGCGGGCTGCGGCGCCGCAAAACATTCGTATGGACGCCACCGATACGCCTGCTGCCGCCGACGCATCGCTGCAACAGCGATTCGCGGCGCAGCGCCGGGCTTTTGGCGCGGAGCCCTGCCCGACACTCGCCGTACGGCGCGAGCGCCTGCGCATGCTCAAGCGGCAGTTGTGCCGCTACCAGGACCGGCTGACCACTGCCATGGCCGCAGACTTCGGCTGGCGCTCGCCGTTTGAATCGCGAATGATTGACGTGTTGGCTCCGGTGCTGGAGATCAATCACGCACGCAAGCAGCTTAGCGGCTGGATGCAACCGAGCTACCGACGCACCGAGCTGCTGTTTACCGGCAACAGACTGCAAGTCAGCTACCAACCCAAGGGAGTTGTCGGCGTAATTGCACCGTGGAATTTTCCGGTTTATTTGTCGGTAGGTCCGCTGGTTGCAGCGCTGGCGGCTGGCAACCGGGTCATGCTGAAGCTCTCGGAATCGACGCCGGCGACAAATGGCGTCTTACGCGCACTGCTCGGCGAGATTTTTCCCGTCGATCTGGTCAGCGTTACCGGCGAAGAACTGCGCAATCCGAAATTGTTCTCGGCGCTGCCTTTCGATCATCTGGTATTTACCGGATCCACCGCGGTGGGTCGCGAGGTAATGACCGCAGCGGCCGCGAATCTAACACCGGTAACGCTGGAGCTTGGCGGCAAGTGCCCCGCGATCCTGTTGGACGATTATCCGGTGAGCGAGGCGGCGCTACGCATCGTTCACGGCAAGTGCCTGAATGCCGGCCAGATCTGCGTTGCGCCAGACTACGCGCTGCTACCCCGCAATAAAGTCGCCGAATTTACTGCCGCCGCGCGGCAAGCCTTCGCGGGGCTGTACGGGCAAATCGGCGCCAACGAGGACTACACCGCGCTGGTCAACGAGCGTCATGCCACGCGGCTGCAAAATCTGCTTAGCGATGCCGAGGCCAAAGGCGCCAAACTCATCGCCTGCGGGGATGACGGGCCCGGACGAAAACTTGCGCCGCGGCTGGTGCTCGAGTGCCGTCCCGACATGCAGTTGATGCAGCAGGAGATATTCGGGCCAATACTGCCGGTCATTCCTTACGACTCACTGGATGAAGCCATCGCGTTTGTACAAAGCCGCCCCCGCCCGCTCGCGCTTTATACCTTTACCTACGACGGGCAGCAGCGCGAGAGGCTGCTGCATGCAACCCAATCCGGCGGCGTCAGCATCAACGACTGGGGCTGGCACGTGCTCAATCACGATGCGCCTTTTGGCGGCGTCGGCGCCTCCGGCATCGGCTCCTATCACGGCGAGGAGGGATTTCGGGAAATGTCACACGCCCGTACGATCTTTCGTCGCAACCGGTTATTCCCGATCGGTCTGTTTTACCCGCCTTACGGCACTGCGATCCAGCGTCTGATTTTTCGAGCGCTGCTCGGCCGGCCCGATCCGAACGCCGGTGTCACCAGTGCCGCCGCGCCACGCAGGAGCAGCGGCGAACCGCACTGACTCTTAGCCGAAACGACTCGGATCAAACGGACGGGCGTCGACACTGGTGGGCATGCCGCAAATCAGCTCGGCCAACAGCCGGCCAGAGCCCGGCCCCAGGGTCAGCCCGTGGTGGTTATGACCGAAACAGCACCAAAGTCCCGGACGCCGCGGTGCGCGTCCGATCAGCGGCCGCATGTCTGCCGTGCAGGGCCGCATGCCTAGCCAGGGTAAGGCATCGAGCCGCTCGCCCAAATGAAAACGCTGCCGCGCTGCCACTTCGGCGCGCTGCAATTGCACGTAGCAGGGTCGAGCCGTCGCTGCAGCAAACTCGACCCCGGTGGTCAGGCGTAACCCTGCGCGCATCGGCGCGAGCACGTAGCCCGCGGTCGCATCGAGCACTGGCAGCGCGAGCTCCTGCCCCGCAACCGGCGCGTAGTGCATGTGATAACCACGCTTGATTCCAAGCGGCCAGCGATAGCCGAGCCGCCGCATGAATTCGGCCGACCAAGGGCCTAACGCTATAACGGCGTCCCGGGCTTCAACCGTGCCTTGCGATGTCAATACTCGCCAGCCTGTCGCATCCGGTTGCAGGCTACGCGCATCGCCCGTCATCAGTTGGCCGCCGCCGGCCACAAACAACTGCCCGTAGCTGGCCACCAACGCGCCTGGATCGACAGTACTGTACACATCGGGCCAGCGCAGTGCCCCGGCAAAGCCACCCCGCACGCCGCGCACGGCTGATTCCAGCTCAGCGCCGGCCAGCACGTGGCAACGAAGCGCGTGCGTGCGAGCGAAATTCTCGGCCGCAGCCGCCTCGCGCGCAAATTGTTTCGGATCAACAAAGGCCTCAATCCAGCCGTTGCCGCGCAGCAGGGCTTCGGTACCAGCCCTGCGACTGAGCGCAACGTGCTCGGTCACACAACTGCTGATCAGCGGCAATAGATCGGCCGCCGCCTGCGCCAATTTGTCCGGCGAGGATTCGCGCCAGTAACGCCATAACCACGGCAGCAGCCAGGGCAACGCCCGCGGGTCGTAACGCACCGCGCTCGATCGGTTGCCAAGGTAGGTCAGCAGCCGGCTAAAATCGCGCGGAAATCCATATGGCCCAATTGAAGTCCGTTCAATAATTCCCGCGTTGCCAAAGCTGGTTTCCTGTCCCGGCTGACGTCGATCCAGCAGCACGACCTTGCGGCCGCGATCCTGCAGGTGCAGCGCCGTACACACACCGACGATACCGGCCCCGCAGACAATGATGTCGCTTCGCATTAACGTCCCATCGAGCCGGCAGCGCGCGCTCACCGGCAACCGGCAGTCACTATCAGGAACGGTCGGCGGCCCGGTTGCCACCACAAAAGATGACCGCTACGGTCTGGCCGGCAAAGTCTTCGGCTCGGGCAATGAGCGCCGCCAGTGCCACGCCGGCTGCGCCTTCGATGCGCCAACCCTGGTCTTCGGCAATCTGCATTGCCGCCTCGATCTGCTGCTCGGACACGAGCATGCCGGCATTCACGACCTGCTGCGCCAACGCCAGCGTGATAGCGCCCGGCTCCAGATCCCCGGCGGTGCTGTCCGACAGCGTCGGTCGCTCCGGCACCGTGACAAACCGCCCCGCCCGAAGGCATTCATAAAGCACCGGTGAATTTTCCGGCCAGCAGCCTACGATGCGCGTGTGCGGCCAGTGCTGACGAAAATAGGCGCCGACGCCGCCGATCAGCCCGCCGCCACCGACGGCGATCAGCACCGCATCCAGCTTGGGTAACTGTTCGGCAAGCTCCACGGCCATCGTGCCCTGGCCGGCGATCACCATGGGATCGTTGTACGGCGAGACGTAGCTGCGCCCGCTCGCCGTAGCCTCCGCCCGTGCTGCCAGCTCTGCAGCAAGCGGATCCTCGCCGACCAGCCGGATCCGGGCCCCGGCGCGCTGGATCTTGTTGCGCTTGCCTTCACTGACGGTGCTGGAGAGAAAAATCTCAGCATCGATGCCCAACGCGACCGCAGCTGTTGCCACTGCCAGACCGTGATTGCCCGTTGAAGCGGCAATGACGCCCGCCGCCGCAGACTCCGGCGTCAGGCTCATCAGCTTGTTCGTGGCACCGCGGATTTTGAATGAGCCGGTCAGCTGCAGCTGCTCAAGTTTGGCAAAGGCCCGCGGCGCCTTGTCGCCGCGTACCAGACCAGTCAAATCGATCGGCTCAACGGCGGTGCGGCGCACGCGCGTGCCGAGACGCAGCGCCGCTTCGCTGACCAGCGCGGCAACGCGCGGCGCAGCGCAAGAATCGGACGCTGCGGGACGCTTAATTTCGAAGGCGATCACGCGTTTTGCCTTGATCGGAAACTTTATTAGGGCCGCGGACGAACCAGGTCACTCACAAGCCTTTGAGCGCACGGCGGTACGCATGCAGCAACGGCTCGGTGTAACCGTTGGGTTGCGCGGTTCCCTTGAAGATCAGGTCGCAGGCCGCGTTGAAGGCGACGCAGTTCTTAAGGTCAACAGCCATCGGGCGGTAGGCCGGGTCGGCAGCGTTTTGCCGATCCACGATCGCGGCCATACGTTTAAGCACTGAGCGCACCTGATCGGCCTGCGCGATGCCATGCAGCAG
>DASWBL010000281.1:0-2030 GCA_036390615.1 Steroidobacteraceae bacterium
GAGGTTCTGCTCCATCAACAGCAGGGCGCGGCGCACGCGCGGCTCGGTCACAGTCTCCGGCAACGGCGGATGCGGCTGCGTTTCGCTGCCGTCGCGCTCGCGGTCAAACAGCAGTATCTGGCTGGCCTTTTGCGCGACCGCCCGGCCGAGGTGACGCTCGATCAGGTGCGTGGCGAGCGCTCCCGTGCCAGCGCCGCCGGCACAGGTGATGCGGTTATTGTCGGCCAGAAACAGCCGATCGGCCACGACCGCCTGTCCGGGAAATTCCTCGAGAAAATCCTGGTAGTGATACCAGCTGACGCAGCAGGTGCGGTCCTTCATCAGGCCGGCGCGGCACATGATGAAGCTGCCCGTGCAAAGACCAATTAAGGGCACGTCGGCGGCGGCCGCGTCACGCAGGTAACGGACCGTGGTTTCATCGAGCTGGTGCCCGGAGTGCAGCAAGCCGCCGACGACTACGACGTAGTCAAGCAGCGACGGATCCAGCAAGTCAGCCGATGGGGTGATGTCGATGCCGCAGCTGGCACGCACCGGTTCGCGCCGGCTGGACATGGTCGACCAGCGCAGATTCAGCGGCCGGCTGCGGTCACCTTCATCGGCCGCCAGACGCAAATGGTCGGTAAAGATCGCGAACGCCGAAAGCGTAAATTGATTCGCCAGCACGATTCCAAAGCGCGCGGGCGTACCCCGGTCACGGCTACCAGCACCGCCGTTGGCGGTGTCCTGCCACTCAGTCATTGAACGAGCACTCAATATTATTAGGCGGTAGTGCTTAGGTAATCTTCTCCGAAGACACTGCCGGATGCAAGCCGCCAGCGGCCGCGGGCAAGTTCAACCTAAAATCTTTCTAAATTAAATATTTAGCGTTATTTCCAGCTCTATATAACGGTCTCTGGAAATGGCGGCAATGATTGAATGCGCGTTCAGCGCTGGCCAGTGACGCTTAGCTCACGAACTGCTTTTCCGCCTCGGCGAAGAACTGGGCGAGGTAAGGGCCGAACGAACGCCAGGCCTCCAGATGAAAACGCTCCGGCGCCCGCCGCCACAGCACGACTTCCGCCTTGGCGAGCACGGTGCGCGTGCACATGCCGACCGGAAACTTTGCCAGGCGCAGATCCAGCGGACAGCCGCTGTTCAGCAGTGGCGTCGCCTGTGCACCGGTAAGTTCGAAGGCACCCTGGCGGTGACCAACGTCAACCACGGCGTGCGCAAGGCCGCGCAGCCGCTCATCAAGCTGGGTGGCAAGCGCTGGGCCTTCTTGCTCAGGCCCGAGCAGCAATTGCTCATCCGGGCCGAGCCACAGCGCGGCCCACTCGCCGCGGGTCGCGGCACGGCAAACCTCCACAGCGGCGGGAATCGTGGTCGCGGCTAGCGCTGCGGCGATCGCGGTCATCTCACCGCGCACGGTCAGCCGGGCGAGCGGCGCACTGGTTCGCCAGGTGGTGCACTGGGCCGATATGGCAGGCCGGCGCGCGAGGGCGGACTCAGCCATTGAGGCGTTCTCCCTTGGGATCGTAAAACACCGGAGCCGTAACTGTGACCGGAACCGGCTGCTGCCGCGTCGGCACGAAAAGTGTCTGGCCGATGCGCGCGCGGCCCGCACTCACCATGGCGAGCGCGATTGAGCGATTGAGCGTTGCGCTGCCATAGGATGAGGTGACGTGGCCGATGACCGGCATCGGCGCGCGAGTTTCAGGCGTTTCAGTGATCTGGCTGCCTTCTTCCAGTACCAGCTGCGGGTCAGATGTCAGCAGCCCGACCAGCTGCTTGCGGTTCGGATCGCGTAGCGCCGGCTTGGCGAGCGAGCGCTTGCCGAGATAATCAGGTTTATTTTTGCCTACAGCCCAGCTCAGACCGGCATCATCGGCAGTTACGGTGCCGTCGGTGTCCTGGCCGACGATGACGTAGCCTTTCTCGGCGCGCAGCACGTGCATTGCCTCCGTGCCATAGGGACAAATGCCGAATTTCTGGCCGGCCGCCCACACGGCCTGCCAGACATCGAGGCCGTAGTCGGCCGGCACGTTGATTTC
>DASWBL010000282.1:0-7596 GCA_036390615.1 Steroidobacteraceae bacterium
CTTCGGCACCGATATTGGCGCCTTCTTCGCCGGGCGCGCCTACGGGCGCATCAAGCTCGCGCCGCGCGTATCGCCCGCCAAGACCTGGGAAGGAGTCATTGGCGGCCTGCTGCTCGCGACCGCGCTCGGCGTCGGCGGTGCGTACTGGTTTGGCGAGCCAGTGAGCCTGTTCGTGCCGTTGTGCCTGGCCACGGCGGCCTTTTCAGTAGTTGGCGATCTGACCGAAAGCATGTTGAAGCGATCAGTCGGGATGAAAGACAGCGGCCGGCTGCTGCCCGGTCACGGCGGGATTTTGGATCGCATTGACAGCGTCACAGCGGCGGCGCCGGTGTTCAGCCTGGGATTGCTGTGGCTCGGAGTGCTGCGATGATCGGCGTCGCCGTGCTTGGCAGTACCGGCAGTGTCGGCGTCAGCACACTCGACGTGCTCGAACGCCACGCTGCGCTCTATCGGGTGGTGTCCCTTGCGGCCGGCGCCAATGTGGCGCGAATGAGCGAGCAGTGCCGCCGTTTTCGGCCCGATGTGGCTGTGATGCAAGACGCCACCGCTGCGCAGCAATTGCGCGAGTCGCTGCGTGCCGCGGGCGTGCCGACCGAAGTGCAGCAGGGCAACGACGCCCTCGAGGCGCTCGCTCGCGATCCGGCGGCCGCCGTCATCATGGCTGCCATCAGCGGGGCGGCGGGGCTGCGCTCAACGCTGGCTGCGGCGGCTTCGGGCAAGCGGCTGCTGCTCGCCAACAAGGAATCGGCCGTTATGGCCGGCGAGCTGCTGATCAACGCAGTGCGGGCGTCGGGTGCGACCCTGATTCCGATCGACAGCGAGCACAACGCAATATTTCAATGCCTGCCGGCTTCGTGGCGCGCCGGCAGCCGGCCGGCGGGCGTGCGCCGCCTGCTGCTGACCGCTTCCGGTGGGCCGTTCCTGACGCTCGGCGCGCAGGCGCTGCAACGCGTGACGCCGGAGCAGGCCTGTGCGCACCCGCGCTGGCGCATGGGGCGCAAGATTTCGGTCGACTCGGCGACCCTCATGAACAAGGGTCTCGAATGCATCGAGGCCGGCGTTTTATTCGGCATGCCGGCGGGCGAGATCGCGGTGCTCGTACACCCGCAAAGCCTGGTGCACTCGCTGGTCGAGTACGAGGACGGCTCGCTGCTGGCGCAATTGGGAAGCCCCGATATGCGTACGCCGATTGCGCAGGCGCTTGGCTGGCCCGAACGCCTCAGCTCTGGTGTAGAATTTCTCGACCTGGTCCGCGCCGGTAGCCTGGATTTTCAGGCGCCCGATCCGCAGCGCTTCCCCTGCCTGCGACTGGCCGAGGCGGCCGCCCGACGTGGCGGACTGGCCCCGGCCTGGCTGAATGCGGCCGACGAGGTCGCGGTGCAGGCCTTTCTCGACAATCAGTTGAACTTTGGGGATATTTCCGGGGTCATTGAGACGGTAATGGATGGTTTTCAGGGCGGGGACATGACGGATCTGGGGGCTGTACTGTCCGCTGATGCGCGCGCGCGCGAATGCGCTCGGGCGGCCATTACGCGCTTCGCCCCCGCCGCCCGCAGGGCACCGGCATGACGCTGTCGCTATGGCTGAACGTGCTCGCCTTCCTGGTGGCGGTGTGCATCCTGGTGACCGTGCACGAGTTTGGTCATTTCTGGGTGGCGCGGCTGCTCGGGTTCAAGGTGCTGCGCTTCTCGGTCGGTTTTGGCACGGCGTTGTGGAAGCGCGTCGCTGGACCCGATAAGACTGAATACGTTATCGCCGCCATCCCGCTCGGTGGTTACGTGAAGATGCTCGATGAGCGCGAAGCGCCGGTCGAGCCGTCCGAAGTCCACCGCGCTTTCAACCGTCGGCCGCACTGGCAGCGTATTGTCGTGCTGCTCGCCGGACCAGCGTTCAATATTTTGTTTGCCATCGTGGTGCTCACCGGCGTGCTGATGGTCAGCGGCATGAACGAGGTGCGACCGCTCATCGATACGGTGACCGCAGGCTCCCCAGCGGCGCGCGCAGGCTTAGGCAAGGGCGATGAGATTGTCGCGGTCAACGGCAAGTCTGTGCCTGGCTTAAGTGGCGTCGTGCTCGGGCTGCTCGATGGCGTGACCGCTCGGGCGCCGGTGTCTCTGACCGCGCGCGATACCCAGGGCCGCGAGCGCACAGTGCAGCTGGATCTTGGCACCGTCGCGCAACGCCGGCAGCTGAGCGAGCCTGCGGCGCTGATGACGGGCCTGGGCATCCATTTTATTGCGCCACCGACGCCCGCGGTGTTGGGCACGGTAGAGGCCGATGGGCCCGCGGCGCGAGCTGGCCTGCGTGCGGGTGATCGGATTCTGACCGTCAATGGTGAGCCGGTCGCCGATTTTGAGACGCTGGCTCAGCGGATCCACGCGCACGCGGGCGACAGCATGACGCTGCAGTACCTGCGCGATGGCCAGTCCTACACGGCGCGCGTGACCGCGGCCGCCGACGAACAGGGCGGCGTGCGCATTGGCCGCATCCATGTGGGCCCGCTGCTGAACGTGCCTTATCCGCCCTCGATGCTGCATCATGTCGCGCTCGGGCCAATAGGCGCATTGAGCCAGGCCGCGGTGCAGGCCTGGGACATGACCACGTTGCAGGGGCGGCTGGTGTGGCGGATGTTGGTCGGTCAGGTTTCGATCAAGAACCTGAGCGGACCGATTACTATGGCGCAACTGGCCGGTGACTCCGCCAGTGCCGGTGCGTCGGCGTTTCTTGGTTATCTGGTGCTCGTCAGTCTCGCCCTGGGCTTCATGAACCTGCTGCCCATTCCGATACTCGATGGCGGACAGGTCGTGATGCAGATTATTGAATGGATCAAGGGCTCACCACTGTCGGAGCGGGCCCAGGCCGCCGGCCAGCAGGTCGGCTTTGCCATGGTTGGGCTGTTGCTCCTTCTGGCGCTGTTCAACGACATCGCGCGGCAGTTCGGTTGATTTCTCCCACGGGTCTCGGCGGGTGCGCATGAACTATCGCGCGGTATGGACGGCGTTTGCACTGCTAATGGTGCCGTGCGTCCTATGGGCGGCGGACGAAATCGCCGATCCGGATTTCACCGTCAGTGAAATCAAAATCGAAGGCCTGCAGCGCATCTCCGAAGGCACGGTGTTCAATTACCTGCCGGTCAATATCGGCGACAAGATGGACGCGCAGCGCATCCGCGAGGCGCTGCGGGCGCTGTACGCGACGGGATTTTTCCGCGACGTCGAGCTGCGACGGGACGGCACGACGCTCCTCATCGCGGTGCTGGAGCGGCCATCGCTGGAGAGCGTGGACATCAAGGGCAACAAGGACATCAAGACCGAGGATCTGCAGAAATCGCTCCGCACAGTGGGACTCGCAGCCGGCAAGACCTTTAACCGTTCCACCCTTGAGGATGTGACGCAGTATCTGACCGACCAGTACTACAGTCGCGGCAAGTACGCAGTGTCGATCAAGACCACGGAGAAGGAACTGCCCAATAACCGGATTCGAGTCAGTATCGACATCAAGGAAGGCAGTCGCGCCAAGATCCGCCAGATTAATATCGTCGGCAATACGCACTTCAAGGCCAAGGAAATTCTCTCGACCCTGTCGCTGACCACGCCGAACCTGACCAGCTGGTACAAGGAAACCGACCGCTATTCGCGTGAATCCCTGCAGGGCGACCTGGAAAAGATCCAGCAGTTCTACCAGGACCGGGGCTACGCCAATTACCGCACCGATTCAGTACAGGTCGCAATCGCCCCGGACAAGCGCGACATCTTCATCACCGTCAACATCACGGAGGGCATTGTCTACAGGCTTGGCGATATCAAGATCGCGGGCGCGACCGTGGTGCCGCAGGATCAGCTCACGCCGCTTGTGCAGATGAAACCCGGCGAAATCTACTCGCAGAAAAAAATCACCGCCACCCAGGAAGCCATCAAGAACCGGCTGGGCGCGGAGGGCTTTTTCTTCGCGCGTGTCGATCCGGTGCCGACGACCGATGAAGCGAACAAGACGGTGGCGATCACGCTGTTCATCGAGCCTGGCAATCGCGCCTATGTGCGCCAGATTTCGTTCAAGGGCTCGACCCGCAGCAATGACGAGACGTTGCGCCGCGAGCTGCGCCAGCTCGAGGGCGGCCTGATGTCCAATGTGGCGCTCGAGCGGTCCAAGCAGCGCGTCCAGCAGCAGCCGTTCATCGAGGAAGTCAGCTACGAGACTACCCAGGTGCCGGGCACGCCCGACCTCGTGGACGTTGTGTTCACGGTCAAGGAGCGGCCGAGCGCGCAGGTCGGCGGCGGTGTCGGTTATTCGGCCGCGCAGAAATTCATCCTCAACGCCAATTTCTCCGACAGCGACTTTCTCGGCAGCGGCGAGAACGTCGGCGTGCAAGCCGATTCGGGCCGCTACCAGCGCGTCTATTCGTTTGCCAGCACCAATCCTTACGTTAATCCGGATGGTCTGTGGCGGCAGTTCTCGATCAACTACCGCGACTCGACCCAATTCGTTTCCACCTCCTCGAATTTCAAGTCCGAGAGTGCCGGCGTCGGCCTGACCTACGGCTATCCGGTCACCGAGTACCAGGGCGTCACCGCCGGTCTGAACCTGCAACGCGTCAACCTGTTGACTTACGGTGGTAGCAGCGCGCAGCAGGCCATCGACTGGGTGGCCCACAACGGCCACCATTACCTGGAGGATGTACTGTCCACTGCCGTACTGCCGGACGGCAGCACGGTGACCTCTGACACGTTGCTGCATGGCACCGAGTACAAGACGGTCGAGGCCACGATCGGCTGGACTTACCTGTCGCTGAACCGCGGCCTTTTTGCCGATCGCGGCATCCGCAACTCGGTATCGCTCAGCATCGTGCCGCCCGGCATGGACGTGCGCTATTACGTTGCCAACTACAGCTTTGCCGGCTACCTGCCGCTGATCTGGAAGTTCACACTGTCGCAAAGCATCCAGATTACCTATGGAGCGCCACTCGGTAATACGACCGCGCTGCCGCCGTACCGCCGCATGTTCGCCGGCGGTCCGGACAGCATCCGCGGCTTTTACGAAAGCTCGCTCGGCCCGAAGGACAGCAACGGCAATCCCTACGGCGGCAACTTTCTGACCGTGTCGCGCACCGAACTGATCCTGCCACTGCCCGAGAAGTGGCAGACCAGCGCCCGCGCGACCATGTTCTTTGATTATGGAAACATCTTTTCGACCGACAAGACGCAGTACCTTGGCCGGGACGAGCTGACTCCCGTCGACTACCAATTTGGCTGGAAACGAATGAAGGAGTCGGCCGGCGTCGCAGTCCAGTGGCTGGCACCGCAGCTGGGCATTTTCCGCTTCAGTCTCGGGTTCCCGCTCAATAAATACCTGGGCGATGCGGTCCATTTCGCCGACCGGACGGAAAACTTCCAGTTTACGGTCGGTCAGTCGTTCTGATTGGCCAGAATTCAGGCATAATATTCGGCTGTAACGGCCCCGGTCGCCCGCCGGCGGCCTTCAACCGCACTAGGAGCACAGCAGTGAAGCGTTATTGGACTATAGGAATGTCGGTTCTGCTCGGCGGCGCTGCCGCCCTGGCGCAAGCGCAGGCAGCGTCCGAGCTGAAAATCGGGGTGGTCAATTTTCAGCGTCTGGTGACCGAGTCGCCGCAGGGCAAAGCAGCCTCTGAGGCGCTGCGCACGGAATTCATGCCCAAGCAGCGCGACCTGGTGCAGCTCGGCGCGCAACTGAAAGCCAAGCAGGACAAGTTAGAAAAAGACGTCGCGACCATGTCGCAGGATCAGCGCGCCAGGGCTGAAAAAGAGCTGAGTGAGGGCAACAAGGATTTTTCGCGCAAGCAAAGCGATTTACAGGAAGAATTCAACGCCCGCCAGAACGAGGAACTTTCCAAGCTCGAGGGCCAGATGGTCAACGAGACGCGCACCTACGCGCAGGGCCAGAAGCTGGACCTGGTGCTGGCTAATAATGCCGTGATCTACGCGACCAACGTCCTCGATATCACGGGGGCAGTGCTGGGTTACCTGCAGGCCAAAGCGCCGCCGGCAACGCCGGCCGCGCCGGCCGCGGCACCGGCAGCAGCGCCCCCCGGCAAGTAAACCGGGCTGATGGCTGCGGCCGCCGGGGCTTAGCGTGAGCATGCTGCTCGGCGAGCTTGCGGCCAAGGTCGGCGTCGAACTGCGCGGCGACGCGCGTCTGGCTATCGAGCGAGTCGGTACGCTCTCCGGCGCCAGCGCCGGCGCGATCACATTCCTGGCAAACCCGCAGTACCGCGCGCAGCTGGCACTGACCCGCGCGAGCGCCGTGGTACTCGATCCCGCGAGTGCCGCTGGTTGCCCGGTTGCCGCACTGATCAGTACCAACCCCCACGCCACTTACGCCCGCGTCGCGACCCTGCTGCACCCGGCCGCGGTCATGCAGCCGGGCGTGCATCCGAGTGCCGTGATTGCCTCAGGCGCCAGCATTGATCCGCTGGCCCATGTCGGGGCGCTGGCCTACATTGCGGGCGGCGCGCGAATTGGCGCGCGCGCCAGCGTCGGGCCGGGCAGCGTCGTCGCCGAGGGCGTCCAAGTTGGCGCCGATTGCTCGGTCGGGGCGCGCGTGACGCTGTGCCGTGGAGTGCGCCTGGGCGAGCGCGTCGTCATCCATCCGGGCGCGGTCATTGGCGCCGATGGCTTTGGCTTTGCGCGCGATGCCGCCGGTTGGCTCAAGGTGCCCCAGCTCGGCAGCGTGCTCATCGGCGATGACGTCGAGATCGGCGCCAACACCACCGTCGATCGGGGCGCCATCGAAGACACGGTCATCGAGACCGGGGCCAAGCTCGACAATCAGATTCAGATCGGTCATAACGTGCGCATCGGGGCGCACACCGTGATTGCCGGCTGCACCGGCGTCTCGGGCAGCACGCGCATCGGCCAGCGCTGCCTCATTGGCGGCGCCGTATCGATCGCCGGGCACCTGCAAATCTGCGACGATGCGGTGATTGCCGGGCACACGGCCGTCACGCACGATATCCGTACGCCGGATTTGTATATCGGCGTGCTGTCCGCGGAGCCCGCGCGTCTGTGGCGGCGGTTGGCAGCGCGCTTCAAGCGGCTCGATGCGCTGGCGCGCCGGGTCGGAAGGCTGGAGCGTGCGGCCGGCGGCCTGGAAGAATCGGCAGGCGAACAGGATCGAAGCGATGAATGAACCAATCAAATTTGATATCGGCGAGGTGCTGGCGTGGCTCCCGCACCGCTACCCGATGTTGCTGGTGGATCGGGTGCTCGAGCTGCACGAGGGCAAAAGCATCAAGGCGCTTAAGAACGTCACCTACAACGAGCCGTATTTTCCGGGACATTTCCCTCACCGGCCGGTAATGCCCGGCGTGATCATCATCGAGGCGTTGGCGCAGACTGCGGGAATGCTGGCCTTCGCCACTGCGCGCATCAAGCCGAACGAGAGCACGCGCTTTTATTTCGTCGGCATCGACAAGGCGAGATTTCGGCGCCCGGTCGAGCCGGGCGATCAGCTTATTTTGACCGCGACTCTCGAGCGCACCCTCAGGGGTATTTGGCGCCTTTCAACCGCGGCACATGTGGCGGGGCAGGAAGCCGCATCGGCACAGATGATGCTCGCCCC
>DASWBL010000283.1:0-9858 GCA_036390615.1 Steroidobacteraceae bacterium
CGAGCACCCGCGCCGCCGCGCTCGCGAGGCGCAGCGCAAACTCGACCGTCATCGGATGCTCGCCGACCCGCCCGCGCACGCCATCGGTGCCAAAGTATTGTCTGCTCACGCTGCCCCCCGGGGCTGATCCAGCATCGCCGCGGCTACCCGCAGCGCATCGACCGTTGGCGCCACGTCATGGGCGCGCACGATGCGCGCGCCGCGCAGTACCGCGGCGGTCGCCAGTGCGAGGCTCCCGGCGAGCCGCTGCGCCAGCGGCCGCCCGGTCAGCGACTGCAGCATCGATTTGCGCGAGACACCCACTGCGATCGGGCAGCCGAGCGGCTCGAGCTCGCGCAACCGGCGCAGCAGCGCCAGGTTGTGCGCGATGCCCTTACCAAAGCCGATGCCCGGATCGACGCAAAGCCGCTCGCGCGCCATGCCAGCGCGCTCGCACGTCTCCAGCCGCTCGCGCAACATGCCACGAACCTCAGTTAAAACGTCCTCATAATGCGGCGCCTGCTGCATCGTGGCCGGCTCGCCTTGCATATGCATCAGGCAGGCGGCGGCACCCGATTCGGCCACGGCCTGCACCGCACCCGGCGCGCGCAGCCCGCGCACATCATTGATGAGCCCCGCGCCCGCTGCAACCGCCGCGCGCATCAGCGCCGGGCGACTGGTGTCGACCGAAATTAGCACTGGGCTTCGGGCAGCTAATTGCTCGACCACCGGCAGCACACGCCGCCGCTCCTCGGCCTCGTCAACGAGGCTCGCGCCTGGCCGGGTCGATTCGCCGCCGACATCAATTATGGCGGCCCCGTCGGCGACCATTTGCAGCGCATGCTCAAGTGCGCGAGCGGGATCGAAGAACTGCCCGCCGTCGGAGAATGAGTCCGGGGTGACGTTAAGGATGCCCATGACCTGCGGCTGCGACAGATCGAGCGTGCCGCGCGCGTGCAGAAGGTGCATGGACTTAGGATCCCGCGGCGCCGCGACGCCCGGCCGCGCGCAATCAGTGCTGGCCGGCCGGCGTGCCCAGAGTGCCTTCGTTGTGCCCGCCGCTTGGCACCGGCACCGGCTTGCTGCCGTTGTTGGCCGAATCGTCCCAGCCCTCGGGCGGCTTCGGCACGCGCCCGGCCATGATGTCTTTAATCTGCTCGAGGTCGATGGTCTCGTACTTGATCAGCGCCTCGGCCATCATGTTGAGCTTATCCATATTGGTGCTGATGATTTCACGCGCGCGTTTGTAGTTGATTTCAACCACCCGCCGCACTTCCTCGTCGATTGCGTGCGCGGTCACGTCCGAGACCTGCTTGTGCTGGGTCACCGAGCGGCCGAGGAACACTTCGCCGGATTCCTCTGAATACGTGAGCGGCCCAAGACGATCTGACAGTCCCCAGCGCGTAACCATGTTGCGGGCGAGTTCGGTTGCCCGTTCGATGTCGTTGGATGCGCCAGTCGTGACCGCATCGGCGCCGAACACCAGCTCTTCGGCGACCCGACCGCCGAACAGCGTTGCAATCGAACTCTCAAGCCTACGCTTGCTGAGTGAGTAGCGATCCTGTTCCGGCAGAAACTGTGTCACGCCGAGGGCGCGTCCGCGCGGAATGATCGTGACCTTGTAGACGGGATCGTGCTCCGGCACCGTAATGCCAACGATCGCGTGACCGGCTTCGTGATAGGCGGTCATGCTCTTCTCGTCGTCGGTCATTACCATCGAGCGGCGTTCCGCGCCCATCATGATCTTGTCCTTGGCGCGCTCGAACTGCAGCATCGTGACCAGCTTCTGGTTGGCACGCGCGGCAAACAGTGCCGCCTCGTTGACCAGGTTGGCCAGATCAGCACCGGAAAACCCAGGCGTTCCGCGCGCGATCAGCGCCGGACGCACGTCATCGCCGAGCGGCACGCGACGCATGTGCACGCGCAGAATCTGTTCGCGACCGCGCACGTCGGGCAGCGGCACCACGACCTGCCGATCAAAGCGGCCTGGCCGCAACAGCGCCGGGTCTAGCACGTCGGGCCGGTTGGTCGCAGCGATCACGATGATGCCTTCGTTGCCTTCGAAGCCATCCATTTCCACCAGCAACTGATTGAGCGTCTGTTCGCGCTCATCGTGCCCGCCGCCGAGGCCCGCGCCGCGATGGCGGCCAACGGCGTCAATTTCGTCAATGAAGATGATGCACGGGGCGTGCTTCTTGGCCTGCTCGAACATGTCGCGCACGCGCGAAGCGCCGACACCAACAAACATCTCGACAAAGTCCGAACCGGAGATCGTATAAAAGGGCACTTTGGCTTCGCCAGCGATCGCCCGCGCGAGCAGTGTCTTGCCGGTGCCCGGCGAGCCGACCATCAGCACGCCCTTGGGAATCTTGCCCCCCAGCTTCTGGAACTTGCCCGGGTCCTTCAGAAAATCGACGATCTCGCCGACTTCCTGCTTGGCTTCCTCGACCCCGGCCACATCGGCAAATGTGACGTTGACCTGATCTTCACCCAGGAGCCGCGCCCGGCTCTTGCCAAAGCTCATCGCACCACGGCCGCCGCCTGCGCCTTGCATCTGGCGCATCAGGTAGACGAACACCAGGATCATCAGCAGCGCCGGGGCCAGCTGCAGCACCAGCTGAGTCAAAAATCCAGGTTGTTTTGGCGCCACACCCTGAATGCCGACGCCTGATTTCATCAGATCGCCAATCAGCGCGGTGTAGCTGGTCTCGGGGTTGTAGGTCTCGAACTCGCTCTTATCTTTGCGCACGCCCTTGATCGTGTCGCCCTGCAGCACGACGCTATCGACGCGCCCAGACTTCACGTCGTTTAAAAAGGTTGAATAACGCACTTCTTCGGGCTGATGCGTCGCGGGCATAAAGCGGCTGAATATGGCCAGAATGACCACCAGCAGCACGACCATCACCAGAATATTCTTCGTCAGATCGTTCAACTTAACCTCAGCTTCAGGCCCAGATTTAGTGTGGCCCGGGTACGTGGCGCGCCGGTTACAATCCGGCCCCCCGACGGACCGGCGGGGGCTTACTCACGCTACACTATCCGTCGCTTGGTCGCCAGCAAGTAGGTCTCGGGACTGCGCGAGCGCGAGGCTTCCGGTTTCAGGCAGCGGACGCGCTCAAAATGGACTTTTGCGGCCGCCACCAGTTCCTGAAATCCTGCACCCTGGAACACCTTGATCAGGGCCGCGCCGCCGGTTTTCAAGACTCGGCCCGCCAGCTCGAGGGCCAGTTCGGCCAGGTACATTGCCCGGGGCTGGTCGATCGCGTCCATGCCGCTTAAGTTGGGCGACATATCCGACAGCAACACATCAATCCCCTGATTGCCCGCAAGCGTCAGCAGCTGCTCAACGACCGGTGACTCCTGAAAGTCCCCCTGCAGGAATTCGACGCCGGACAGTGCCTCCATCGCCAGGATATCGGTGGCGATGACTCGCCCGCGGGCACCGACTTTGCGGCGGGCGTACTGGCTCCAGGCCCCCGGGGCGGCACCCAGGTCGAGCACCACCATGCCAGGGCGCAGCAGCCGCTCGCGCTCGTCGACTTCGCTTAGCTTGAATACCGCCCGGGAGCGCCAACCCTCGGCCTGCGCCTGTTTGACGAACCGATCCGTGAAATGCTCGCGCAGCCACCGGTCACTGCTTTTGGATCGACGCGCCATCGGCTCATATTTCCGTCAGCGGCACCGCAGCCGGCGCCGCATAATAGTGAGAATGGATTTATCCGAGAAACAATTACGGTTCCTGCGTGGCCGCGGCCACCCGCTCAAACCCGTCGTCCTGATCGGCAAGACCGGACTCACCGCCGCGGTCATCGCCGAAACACAGCGCGCGCTTGAGGATCACGAGCTGATCAAGGTGCGCGTCCGCGGTGCCTCGCGCGAGCAACGCGACACGATGCTCACCGAACTGACGGGCGCGACTCACAGCGCCCTCGTCAGCCGCATCGGCCACGTGGGCCTGCTGTACCGTGAGCGGGCTGCGCTGCCGCGACTGGTGCTGCCCGCATAAGCCGGCGGCTCACACGTAGCGCACGGCGCGAATCTCGTAGCTGCGAGTCTGGCCCGGAGCGGCCACTGCGATTTCATCGCCGACCGACTTGCCGATCATGGCCCGCGCGATGGGCGAGCCGATCGAAATGCGCCCGGCCTTGATATCGGCCTCATCCTCGCCCACCAGCTGGTAGGTCACCTGGCCGCCGCTGTCGAGATCTTCTAGGTCCACCGTGGCGCCGAACACCACCCGGCCGTTGGCCGGAAGACTGGCCACGTCAATGATCTCCGCCGCGTTCAAGCGCGACTCGATCTGCCCGATCCGTCCTTCGATAAAGCCCTGCTGTTCGCGCGCTGCGTGATACTCGGCGTTCTCCGACAGGTCGCCGTGGCCACGCGCATCGGCGATCGCGCGGATCACGCGCGGGCGGTCCACGGTCTTGAGCCTTTTGAGCTCGGCCCGCAGCAGCTCGGCACCGCGCAGCGTCATCGGCGAGCGGGTCACGCCACCACCTCGCGGTGCAGGTCTTGCAGGCGGTTAACCGCCACCTCATCGACGTGATCCATGGCTTCGCAGGTGGCGACCGCTGCGGCCAGCGTCGTGTAATAGGTCACGTGGCGGTGCACGGCCTCGCGGCGAATGGAATTGGACTCGAGTACCGCCCGCTTGCCCTCGGTGGTGTTGATGATCAGCTGAATTTCATCGTTCTTGATCATGTCGACGATGTGCGGACGGCCTTCGCGCACCTTGTTGACGCGCCGGCACGGGACGCCGGCGGCCTCAAGCGCGGCGGCCGTGCCGCTCGTTGCCACCAGCACGAATCCCTTGGCGGCGAGCCGCTGTGCGAGTTGCACCGCGCCCGGCTTGTCACGCTCGCGCACGCTGATCAGGCAAACGCCGGCGCGCGGCAGCACCACGCCGGAGGCGGCCTGGCTCTTGGCGTAGGCTTCGCCGAAGGTGCGGCCGGTACCCATGACTTCGCCGGTGGACTTCATTTCGGGCCCGAGGATCGGATCGGCCTCGGGAAACTTGTTGAACGGGAACACCGCCTCTTTGACCGAAAAGAATTTCGGCACCCGCTCCTCGAGGCAGCCGAGTTCGCGAAGCTTCCGTCCGGCCATCACGCGGGCGGCGATCTTGGCTATCGGCTGGCCGGTCGCCTTGCCGACGAACGGCACGGTGCGCGAGGCGCGCGGATTAACCTCCAGGACATACACCACGCCGGCCTGGATCGCGAACTGGGTGTTCATCAGTCCGATTACGTTCAACGCGCGCGCGAGCTTGCCGGTCTGCTCGCGCAATTCATTCTGCACTTCGGCGCTCAAGCTGTTGGGCGGCAGCGAGCAACTTGAATCACCCGAGTGCACGCCGGCCATCTCGACGTGCTCCATGATCCCGCCGATCAGCACATCGTGGCCGTCGCATACGGCGTCGACATCGACTTCGGTGGCGACATCGAGAAACCGATCGAGCAGCACCGGGCTGTCGTTGGAGACTTGCACCGCCGAGGCCATATAGGCGCGCAGATCCTCCTCGCCAAACACGACTTCCATGGCCCGGCCACCGAGGACGTAGGATGGGCGCACGATCAGCGGATAGCCGACCTCGCGGGCGAGCACCACGGCCTGCTCCTCGTTGCGCGCCGTGGCGTTGGCGGGCTGGCGAAGGCCCAGGCGCTTGACCAGCTGCTGGAATCGCTCCCGATCCTCGGCAATGTCGATCGAGTCGGCCGTCGTACCGATGATCGGCGCGCCGGCCGCCTCGAGGGCGCGCGCCAGTTTCAGTGGCGTCTGACCGCCGAACTGCACGATCAGGCCCTCGGGCTTTTCCTTGGCGATGATCTCGAGCACGTCCTCGAGCGTCAGCGGCTCGAAGTAAAGCCGGTCGGAGGTGTCGTAATCGGTCGAGACGGTCTCCGGATTGCAGTTGACCATGATGGTCTCAAAGCCGTCCTCGCGCAGTGCGAGCGCCGCGTGCACGCAGCAGTACTCGAATTCGATGCCCTGGCCGATGCGGTTCGGCCCGCCGCCGAGGATCATGATCTTGCGCTCTTTGCTTGGCTCGGCCTCGCACTCCTCGTCGTAACTCGAGTACAGGTAGGCGGTCGAGGTGGCAAATTCAGCCGCGCAGGTATCGACCCGCTTGTAGACTGGCGCCACGCCGAATTCGCGCCGCCGGGTACGGATTGATTGCTCGGAGCTGCGTGTCAGCGTCGCGAGCCTGCGATCCGAAAAGCCCTTGCGCTTGACCTCGCGCATCCGCTCGACGCCGAGGGCCGCCTCGCCGCCGCGCCGCACGCGCGCCTCCTCCTCGATCAGGTCCTGTAGCTGCGCCAGAAACCAAGGATCGATGCCGCTCAGTTCATTGACCCGGGCCGCGCCCCAGCCGGCGCGCAGCGCATCGGCAACGAACAGCAGCCGGTTGGGCCCCGGCATGCGAAGCTCATAGGCGAGCTGCCCGGCGGTTTCTTCGGTCAGCGGCAGCGTCAGCTGCGGATCGAGCCCGTCGAGCCCGGTTTCAAGGCTGCGCAGCGCCTTCTGCAACGATTCCTGAAAGTTGCGCCCGATCGCCATTGCTTCGCCGACCGACTTCATCTGCGTGGTCAGGCGGGTATTGGCCATCGGGAATTTTTCAAAGGTGAAGCGCGGCACCTTGACAACCACGTAATCGATGGTCGGCTCAAATGAGGCCGGCGTCGCCCCGCCGGTGATTTCGTTTTTCAGCTCATCGAGCGTGTAGCCGACGGCAAGCTTGGCCGCGACCTTGGCAATCGGGAAGCCGGTGGCCTTGGATGCCAGCGCCGAGGAGCGCGACACGCGCGGATTCATCTCGATAACCAGCAACCGGCCGTCGACCGGATTGACGGCAAACTGCACATTTGAGCCGCCGGTCTCGACGCCTATTTTGCGCAGCACGGCGATCGCGGCGCCGCGCATACGCTGGTATTCCTTGTCGGTCAGCGTCTGCGCTGGAGCGACCGTGATCGAATCGCCGGTGTGCACCCCCATCGGATCGAAGTTCTCGATCGAGCAGATGATGATGCAGTTGTCGTTTCGATCGCGCACCACCTCCATCTCGAATTCTTTCCAGCCGATGACGGACTCCTCGATCAGCACCTCGCTGGTCGGCGAGGCATCGAGGCCGCGGGCGACGATGTCCTCGAACTCCTCGCGGTTGTAGGCGATCCCGCCGCCGCTCCCGCCCATCGTGAATGACGGGCGGATGACGATCGGGAAGCCCATCTGGGCCTGCACCGCGAGCGCCTCCTCGAGACTGCGGGCCATCTGCGACAGCGGCGTCTCGAGACCTATCTCGCGCATCGCGTCGCGGAACAGTTCCCGATCCTCGGCCATGTCGATGGCCTCGCGCGAGGCGGCGATCAGTTCGACGTTGAATTTAGCCAGCACACCCTCGCGCACCAGATCAAGCGCCGTGTTCAGCGCCGTCTGCCCGCCCATGGTCGGTAGCAGTGCGTCGGGCCGCTCCTTCTCGATGATCCGCGCGACCGTGCGCCAGTTGACCGGCTCGATGTAGATCGAATCGGCCATCTCCGGGTCGGTCATGATAGTGGCCGGGTTGGAGTTGACCAGGATGACCCGGTAACCCTCTTCGCGCAGCGCCTTGCAGGCCTGCGCGCCCGAATAATCGAACTCGCAGGCCTGGCCGATGATGATCGGGCCGGCGCCGATGATCAGAATGCTCTGCAGGTCAGTACGCTTGGGCATCAGCTGGCCCTGCGTCGCGGAATGGGAGCCTGACGCATAGCCGGCTCAGCCCTCGGCCGCCTGCTTGCGGCCCTGCTGGCGGATGCTGCGCAGCTGGCTTTGCAGGCGGCGGATCATCGCCTGGATGAAGCTGTCGAACAGCGGCGCGACATCATGCGGCCCGGGGCTCGCTTCCGGGTGGCCCTGAAAACTAAATGCCGGCCGGTCGGTACGCGCCAAGCCCTGGAGGCTCCCGTCAAAGAGCGAGCGGTAAGTTGGCACGAGGTTCGGCGGCAGCGTCGCCTCATCGACCGCGAAGCCGTGATTCTGGCTGCTGATGAGCACCCTGCCTGTGGCCAGCTCCTGCACCGGATGGTTGGCGCCGTGATGGCCGAATTTCATCTTGATGGTGCGGGCGCCGCTCGCCAGCGCGAGCAGTTGATGGCCGAGGCAGATCCCGAAGATCGGCACATCGCCTTCGAGCAGCTCGGTAATTGCCGCTATGGCGTAGTCGCAGGGCTCCGGGTCGCCCGGGCCGTTGGATAAGAACACGCCGTCCGGACGCAGGGCGAGCACTTCGGCGGCGCTCGCCGTTGCCGGAACCACCGTGATGCGGCAGCCCTGATCGGCGAGCAGCCGCAGGATATTGCGCTTGATGCCGTAATCGAACGCCACCACGTGCAGGCGCTGCTGGGCGCGGATGCTCGGGCGTATCTGATCCATCCAGATACTGCCTTCGTTCCACTGGTAGCTGTCACGGGTGCTGACCACCTTGGCCAGATCCATCCCCTTGAGGCCAGGGAATCGCTTGGCGGCGCGAACCGCAGCGCCTTCATCGAGGCGCTCCCCGGTCATGATGCAGCCGGCTTGCGCGCCGCGTTCGCGTAACAGCCGCGTCAGCCGCCGCGTATCGACGCCGGCGATCGCTACGAGCTTGCCTCGTTGCAGGAATTCGGCCAGCGGACTCTCGGAGCGCCAGCTGCTCGCCAGCAGTGACAGTTCGCGGATCACGAGCCCGGAGGCGTACAGCTGTGCGGACTCGAGATCTTCGGGTGTAGTGCCGGTGTTGCCGATGTGCGGGTAAGTCAGGGTGACAATCTGGCGGGCGTACGACGGGTCGGTAAGAATTTCCTGGTAACCGGTCATCGCGGTATTGAAAACCACTTCGCCGGTCGTATTGCCGCTCGCGCCGATAGACTGGCCGCGGAAGATGGTTCCATCCGCCAGCGCCAGCACTGCAGGTGCGCTCATCTGCTTCAGTACCCCTTAAGCTTCCGACCTGTCCCTGGCCGTCTGCTGCGCATGCAGATCGGCGCGTTTTTGGCCGGCAGATGCACAAAGCGGGAGGAGTTCTTTTGGAACGCCCTCCCGCCTTGTGCGGACTAACCCGCCAAACGGATTACAGTGAAATTCTACGGTTCACACCCTCGGGTGTCCACGCGATATTGCGCCCGCCCGGGCCTCGCAATGACCGCCAAGGACTCATCGCTCTTATGTGAGTAATAAGGCAAAGTAACACAAGTAACTGATTGTTTATCTTATAAAACAATCTTGCATTTTGTATCGGCCTGGTGGCTGGGCCGCTAACCAGGCTCCGGCCTCGAGCGCGCCACGGGCAAAAATGCTGCGGTCGGTCGCGGTGTGGGCAAGTCGGAGCTGCTCGCCGCCCCCCAGGAACCGGACTTCGTGCTCACCGACCACGTCTCCACCCCGCATCACAGCAAGGCCGATCTGGCCAGCCTGCCGCGGCATGCTGGCGCCGAGCCGTGGGCCAGCGGGCTGTGCGCCACCGGTCGTTCCGCGTCCGGCCGCTGCCGCCTGTGCCAGGGCCAAAGCGGTACCCGAAGGCGAATCGAGCTTATTGCGGTGGTGCGTCTCGCTGATCTCGATATCGTATTCGGCTGGCAGCGCCGCCGCCGCCTGCCGCACCAGCTCGAGCAGCACGTTGATGCCGCGGCTGGTGTTGGCAGCCACCAGCAGCGGAATGACCTTGGCTGCGTCCGCGAGCTCCGGCTCAAACGTCGCCGGCCAGCCCGTAGTGCCGAGCAGCAACGGCACCCGTGCCGCCACGCAGGCCCGAAGATGCGAGGCTGAGACCGTAGCCGAGGAAAAATCCAGCACCAGCTCCGCGTTGCCCAGCAGCGTGCCGAGTTCGGCTGAGACAAACACGCCGCCCGGCGCTAATCC
>DASWBL010000284.1:0-17484 GCA_036390615.1 Steroidobacteraceae bacterium
CGCTGGAAGTTCGCATGGGCAGCGGCAAGGGCAACGTCGGGAAAAACCCGAACCCAGATCTGGCCGCCGCGTTTGACGTGGCGGGCCATCGCGCGCCGCGCGGCCTCGATCTCGCGCGCCGTCATGCGCGCACGATCCGTCGCCTTCAGGCCAAAGTCGCCGAAGGCCACGGTACTGCCGCGCGTCGCCAGGCCGGTATTGCGGCCCTTGAATTGCTTGCGGTATTTGGTTCGTTTCGGTTGCAGCATGAGCTTTTAAGTCCTTCAGGCGGCCGGCGGCGGCGGGATCGCGGTCTCCGCTGCGGCCGGCGCGACAGCCGGTGTCGCCGCGGCGGCGGCCGCTGCGGCGGCTTCGGCTGCGGCCTCGCCCTGCTTCTCGAGCTGCGCCGGATCGAACACTTCACCTTTGAAGATCCAGACCTTGACGCCGATGATGCCGTAAGTCGTTTTCGACTCAGCCAGACCGTAGTCGATGTCGGCGCGGAAGGTGTGCAACGGCACGCGACCCTCACGCACCCACTCAGTGCGGGCGATCTCCGCGCCATTCAAGCGTCCGGACATACGCACCTTGATGCCGAGCGCGCCGCTGCGCATGGTGCTCATCACCGCGCGCTTCATCGCGCGACGGAACATCACGCGCTTCTCAATTTGCTGCGCGATGCCTTCGGCCACCAGCTGAGCGTCAAGCTCGGGCTTGCGAATCTCGGCGATGTTCAGCCGCACGTCGAGTACCGGTGAGCCGAGGAGCTTGGCCGTTTCGGCCCGCAGCTTCTCAATGTCCTCGCCCTTCTTGCCGATCACGATGCCGGGACGCGCGGTCTGAATCGTGATGCTGACTTTCTTGGCCGCCCGTTCGATCAGGATGCGGCTGACCGAGGCTTCGGCCAGCTTTTTCTTCAGGAACTCGCGCACCTCAAAGTCGTTGTAGACGAGCGTCGGGAACTGCTTCTTGGTGGCGTACCACTTCGAAGTCCAGTCGCGCGTGATGCCCAGACGAATGCCCAGCGGGTTGACTTTCTGACCCATCGGTTAGTCCTTCTTCCCGTCGCTGACGTGAATCGTGATGTGGCTGTTGCGCTTGATGATCTGGTTGCCGCGACCCTTGGCCCGCGCATGGAAGCGCTTGATCACCGGGGCGGTATCGACCTGAATGCTGGAGATGCGCAGCGCGTCGATGTCAGCGCCCAAGTTGTGCTCGGCATTGGCGATGGCCGACTCAAGCACCTTATAAACCAGCTCGGCGCCCTTTTTCGGCATGAACTTCAGCGTCTGCAGCGCGTTGCCGACCGGCTTGCCGCGCACGGCATCGGCGACTAGCCGGCATTTCTGCGGCGAAATGCGTGCGTAACGCATGATGGCTGTGGCCTGCATGATTTACTCCGCCACCGTGACTTTACGGTCGCCGCCGTGACCCTTGAACATGCGGGTCGGCGAGAACTCACCGAGCTTGTGGCCGACCATGTTCTCGGTCACCAGCACCGGGATATGCTGCTTGCCGTTATGAATGGCGATGGTCAGCCCCACCATTTCGGGCACGACTGTCGAGCGGCGCGACCAGGTCTTGATCGGACGCCGGTCATTCTTGCTGGCGGCGAGCTGCACTTTCTTGGCCAGATGCAGATCGACGAACGGACCTTTTTTCAACGAACGGGGCACGCTTATTTCCTCCGCTGCACGATCATGTTGCTCGTGCGCTTGTTGCGGCGGGTCTTCTTGCCCTTGGTCTGCCAGCCCCAAGGGGATACCGGATGGGGATTGCCCTGACCGGATTTGCCTTCACCGCCGCCGTGCGGGTGATCGACCGGATTCATCGCCAGGCCCCGCACCGTTGGGCGGATGCCGCGCCAGCGCTTGGCGCCGGCCTTGCCATAGGTGCGCAGGTTGTGTTCGTCATTGCCGATCTCGCCGATCGTCGCGCGGCATTCGACGTGCACCTTGCGCGTCTCGCCGGACTTGAGGCGCAGATAGGCATGCGTGCCTTCGCGCGCCGTGTACATGGCCGAGTTGCCGGCGCTGCGCGCCAGCTGGCCGCCGCGGCCGGGCTTCAGTTCAATGTTGTGCACGGTCGAGCCGACCGGAATATGGCGCAGCGCCATGGCATTGCCGGCCTTGATCGGTGAATCCGAACCAGAGCGGATCTCATCGCCGGCCTTGACCCCCTTGGGGGCGAGGATGTAGCGGCGTTCGCCATCCGCATACAGCACCAGTGCGATATGCGAGGTGCGGTTCGGGTCGTACTCGATGCGCTCGATGACGCCCTTGATGCCATCCTTGTCGCGCCTGAAATCAATGAGCCGGTACTTCTGCCGCGAGCCGCCGCCGATGTGACGGGTGGTGATGCGGCCGAAGTGATTACGCGCGCCGGTCTTGTTCTGGTGCGCGGTCAGCGGCTCGAACGGCCCTTCCTTGTGCAGGTGGGTGCGGGCGACGCGCACCACAAAGCGGGCGCCGGGCGAAGTCGGTTTGAGTTTGATCAGTGCCATGTTGCTACCTATCGCTCTCAGGCCTTGCCAGCGGCTTCGTAATCGATGCTCTGGCCGGCTTCGAGGCGAACGTAGGCTTTCTTCCAGTCCTGCGTGCGCCCGCGGGTCTTGCCAAAGCGACGGGTCTTGCCCGGCTCGTTGAGCACTTGCACCGCGGCGACCTTGACGTCGAACATCAGCTCGACTGCCTGGCGCACTTCGATGCGGGTCGCGTCCGGCCGTACCCGAAACGCATACTGGTTGCGCTCTTGCAGGCCCTGAGAAGTCTTTTCGGTCACGTGCGGCGCGAGCAGCACGCCCATCAATCGTTCACGGCTCATTGCAGGCGCTCCTCGAGCAATTTGACCGCCGCCACCGTCGCCAGCACTTTTTCGTGGCGCGCGAGGCTCACGGGATTGACCGCCGCGGCAGCCAGCACTTCGACCTTCGGCAGGTTGCGCGCCGCGAGAAACAGCTTCTCATCCAGCGCCTCGACAATAATCAGTACGTCATCGAGCGCGAGTGACTTGAGCTGTGCGAGCAGCAGCTTGGTCTTTGGCGCCTCGAGCGCGATCGCGTTGGTGACCAGCAGGCGGTCCTGGCGGATTAGTTCGGACAGCATCGAGCGCAGCGCGCCGCGATACATCTTGCGGTTCACTTTCTGGCTGAAGTCGCGTGGCTCGGCGGCAAAGGTCCTGCCGCCACCTACCCAAATGGGACTGCGGATGGAGCCGGCGCGCGAAGAGCCCGTGCCCTTCTGTGGCCGCGGTTTGCGGCCGCCGCCGCGTACTTCAGCGCGGGTTTTCTGCGCCTTGGTACCGGCGCGTCCCGCGGCCTGGTAGGCCTGCACCACCTGGAACACGAGCGCCGGATTGAATTCGCGGCCGAAAGTGGTTTCGGATACGTCCAGTGCAGTCCCGCCATTGGCGACTTTGAGTTTCATGGTCGTTTACTGCTTCTTGTTCGGGGCCACTTTCTTGCGGGCCGCGCGCCGGGCCGCCTTGACCGACGGGCGCACCACCACCTGGCCGCCTTCAGCGCCCGGAACAGCGCCGCGGATCAGCAGCAGGTTGCGGGCCGCATCGACGCCGACAATGCGAAGATTCTCCGTTGTGCGTCGCACAACGCCCATGTGCCCTGACATCCGCTTGCCTGGGAAGACCCGGCCGGGCGTCTGGCGCTGACCGATCGACCCTGGCATGCGATGCACGAGCGAGGCGCCATGGGTAGCCATGCCACCGGCGAAATTGTGGCGCTTCATGGTGCCGGCGAAGCCCTTGCCGCTCGTCACGCCGGTGACGTCCACGGCTTGGCCTTCACTGAAAAGATCCACCTTCAGCTCGCTCCCGGCCTTAAGGTCCGCGCCTTCGGCGTCCTTAAGCCGAAACTCCAGCAGCGCGCGGCCCGGCAGCACGTTGGCACTGGCAAAGTGGCCGGCGGCCGCCTTGGACAGCAGCTGCGGGCGCTTCTCGCCGTAGGTGACCTGCACGGCCCGGTAGCCGTCCTTTTCGACGGTTTTGACCTGGATGACGCGGTTCGGCAGCGCCTGAACCACGGTAACGGGCACCGATTCCCCGGCGTCCGTGAAGATACGAGTCATGCCGCACTTGCGGCCGACCAGACCAATGGCCATCTCTATTTCCTCGCAATGGGCGTCCGCTGCGATTGGCAGACGCCGCACACAAATCCAATAGGCACGATCACAGGAGGGCTGCTAAGGCTCTCGAGTGGTCTTGGCCGCCCCGTGGCTGCCAACCTCGCCCGATTCCACGCCAACGCGCGGGGTCCACCCGGCGATCGCCGGGGGCTCAAAAGGCCGCGCAGTATATCAGCAAATCCTGGCCGTTCAAGCCGCTGGCGGGCCTGTTTTTCAGGCTCTTCGAGCCCGCTGCGCCGGGCCTGGCGCCTGCGCCAGGACGTTATTTGTTGTCGGCCGGGCTCTCGGTCTTCGGCGGGCTCTTTTTGAGCTTGTCGACCTCGGATTTGGTGGCATCGGCCGTCTCCTTGGCCGCTTTTTTGGTGGCATCCGCCGTCTTCTTGGCCACTTTTTTGGCAGCCTCGCCTGCGGCCTTGGCTTCGGTCTTGGTCTTGTCCGCTACGACCTTGGCGTCGCGCTTGGCCGCGGCGCCGGCCGCCTTGGCATCACGCTTGGCGGCTTCGCCGACCGATTTGGCGTCGCGCTTAATGGCATCCCCGGTCTCTTTGGCGTCTTCCTTGATTTTCTCCTTAACCCCGGTGCCGCCCCCGGCTTGCGCGGCGGGGGCCGGATTGTCTTCGGCGGTCGCCAGCGGGCAGCCGATGGCGACAGCAGCAGTGAAAACCGCTATGTAAAGCATCTTATTCATGGAGGTATCCTCGGTTTGCCACTTTGGGCGTTGAGGATACACGCCCAATAGGATCGAATGCAGCCGCCCGCTGGCGCCACTCAGCGTCCGCCGCCGGCAACCGTTGCGCCAAAATCGCCGGCCAGCGCGAGTGCCTCGTGCAGCGTTGGTACGATATTCGATGCGCCGAGCACCGCGGTTACGCCGTGACGATCCATGTCGGCTCGCAGGTACGGACTGACGCGGGCAAACACCAGCGTAACATTGCGTTGCCGCAGTTCCACGGCGAGGTCCCGCAGCGTGCGGGCCGCCGAGTAGTCAAGGTCCGTGATCGCGCTGGCCTCGATCACGAACCAGCGGACCGGCAAAGGTGCCTGCTCCACCAGCGCCCTGACCTCGTTGGCAAATTGGTTGTCGTTGGCATAGAACAAATCGGCGCTGAAGCGATACAAAATCAGCCCCGGCGCCGTCAGGATGCCCGGGACGGGCGGCACCTGTTTCCAGCCGTCGGGGGCGGCGGGCAGCAAAATGCTGGTGTGCGGCCGATAGCTGTGGTTCACGTGCCGGAGCAACGACAGCGCGATGGCCAGCAAGATCCCCTGCTCGACGCCCGCTATCGCCACGGCCGCAGCGGTCAGAATCGCCAGCGCATACTCGCCCGGGCTCTCGCGGCGGATGTCGCGCAGGCTGCGCAGATCGATCAGGCCCACAGCGATGGTAAAGACGATGCTCGCCAGCACGCAGTGCGGCAGGTAGCGGAGCGGTGCCGTCAGGAACAGCAGCACCAGCACCACCATGACCGCGAACACGACGTTGGCCAGCTGGCTGCGCGCTCCGGCGCTGTCGGCCATCGCGGTTTGCGTCGGGCTGCCGTTCACAACGAACGCGCCACTTAAGGCCGCCGCCGCGTTGGCGGCGGACAAGCCGAGAATATCGGCGTCGGCATCAATGCGCTCGCCGTAGCGCTCGGCAAAGAAGCGCGCGGCGGCCGCGCTTTGCGCGATGATCATCACAAAACAGGAAGCCGCAATCGGCAACAGGGTGAGCAGCTCCCGGCCAGTGAAGCGGGGCAAGCCAAGCGCGGGCAGACCGCTCGGCACGGCGCCGATGACCGGGATCCCATGCCCGGCCCAGTCATAGCTGTAACTGAGCGCCACTGAGGCGATGACCAGCACGAAGGACACCGGCGCACGCGGCAGCCAGCGGCGAAAAATCAGGATCAGCGCCACCACCACCAGCGAGATCTCGCCGGTGGCCGGGTGCATCAGGGACCAGCCCGATGCCAGCTGCTGGAGCTGCCCGAGCGTGTGCGGGGAGTTCACGACGATGCCTAACATGTCGCCTAGCATGGCAACGCCGACCTGGACGCCGACGCCAGCCAAAAATCCGACCAGTACCGTGCGCGAGAGGAAGTCGGCAAGAAAGCCCAGCTTGAAGATGCGTGCCAGCAGCAGCAGCAGCGCGGTCAGCATGGCCACGAGGCCCACAAGAGCCACGTAGGCGGCGCTGCCAGAAGGCGCCATGCCCGACAGCCGCGCCGCGAAGATCGCGGCGGTCGCCGAGTCGGCCGAGACCACCAGGTGACGCGCGGAACCGAAGATCGCAAATGCCAGCACCGGCAGGATGACCGTGTACAGGCCCGTAACCAGCGGCATGCCCGCGATGCGCGCGTAGCCCAGCACCTGCGGGATGTCCATCGAGGCAAGCGTGACCCCTGCCAGCGCATCCCGGATAGCGCTGCGCCAGCGCAGCGGCAGGACACCGCGCAGCAGCGGCAAGTTCAAAGCCATGACGGGTGCGATCCCACGGATGACAACTCGGTCAGGTCATGCCGCCGTTGATCGAGATGATCTGCGCGGTGATATAGGCCGCGTCCTCGGATGCGAGGAACGCGACCAGCGCCGCTACTTCCTCGGGAAGCCCCGCGCGCTTCATCGGTATCAGCCGGGCGATCGTCTCGGCGTCGAACTGGTCGCGGGTCATGGAACTGTCGATCAGGCCGGGCGCGACGGCGTTGACTGTGATGCCGCGCGTCGCAAGTTCGAGGGCCAGGGCGCGGGTCGCTGAATTCAACGCGCCTTTGGCGGCGGCGTAATTGACCTGACCGCGATTGCCCATCAATGCTGCGACCGAGGAGATGTTGATGATGCGACCCCAGCGGGTGCGGATCATCGGCAATGTCAGCGGCTGCGTGACATTGAAGAATCCGCCAAGCCCAACATCCAGTACCCGCTGCCACTGCTCGGCACTCATGGCAGGAAACGCCGCGTCCTCGTGCACGCCAGCGTTGTTGACCAAAATCTGGATCGGCGCACGCTCAAGCAGCGGCTCGAGGTGCTGCCGCACCTGCGCCGCATCCGTTACATCGAAACTCAGAGCCTCCGCCTGCAACCCCTTGCCGGTCAGCTCGCGCGCCACCGCCTCGGCCGCTTCCCGGTTGGTGTGCGCATGCACGTAAACGCGATGGCCGGCCGCGGCCAGTCGCCGGCAGATGGCGGCCCCAATGGCGCCGCTGCCGCCGGTGACCAGTGCGCATTTGGTCGGCTGATTCATGAATGGCGGCTCCGGCGGGTGGCGTTCAGGATGATCGTGGCGCGCCCGCTCGCGATCACAGCATCAGCTGCCGTGACCGAAAACTGATAGAGCACCGCCGACTCATCGCCGCCCAAGTAGGTGCTGGCGGCAATAAGATCGGCTTCGAGATCATCGAGGCGGGAGCGAAACAGGCTGACTTCGCGGACGCTGGCGAGATACCCCGCGGTCGGTGCCGAGCCGGTCAAGGTTCCGATCAGCGCGCCGTGCACGGCCATCGACTGGGCCGCGTACTCGATGGCGCAGATGGCATCGAGCCTCCCTCCGCCGCGCAGCGGGTTATCCGCCAGGCGATGCGTGCCCGAGCGACAGCGGATGCCGTTGGCCGACCAGTCGAGCACTTCATCGAGCAGGCACATGCCGCCCTGGTGCGGGATGTGCGCTGCGATCCATTGGCGATTCATGGACATGGCACTACCTTAACCGTTAGCTGTAGCGGTTGCAGGTACTCGAGCGCGACGTTCCCCGCCTGCCCGCGGGCGATGAGCTCAAGCATCGGCAGGCTCCGGGCCGCGGGGATCGAACGGCGCAGCCCTTCCAGGTCTGGCCTTGCAACAGCTTGCGCTGCCCCGCTGCCGATCGAGACGCTGATCTGACTAAGCGATCGGGCAGTCCGTTCGGGGCGCAGCAACAGCGCAACGCCGAAGGGCGCGGGGATGGGCCGCTTCTCGCGCAGCGGCGAAGGGTAGTCGACATCGTAGGCGATGCACAGCATGTCGGTGGGCTCGGCCGCCAGCTGGGCCAACGCCTCGAGCAGCCCGGCGGCAAAGCTGGCGTCGTGAGCAGAAACCACCGACGCCGCTTCGGTGTCGCGCGTCGCGATGCTCCAGTAACCTGCAGTCACGTTATGCACCGAGTTATGAAAGCGCGTGGGCGACAGCTGCCGGTCAACCGACGCCAGTGTTTCGCAGATCGCGTGGCAGTTGTCGCCATCGCCGCCCGAGGATGCGAACACGGCACGCAGCGAGGCGACATTCGCCGCCCCTTGTTGCGTCGCCTCGAGGCCGACGGCGAGCGCTAAGTTAACCACGCGCCCGGTGCGGCGCCGCTCTGCCGGCGGCAGCAGCGTCGGTGGCGGAATCTGGGTCGCCGCCGGCTCAAATGCGCGGCCGCCGGTCAGCACGTCGCGGCCCTCCGGCCAGTTTGCAAGACCGGGGCCAAGCAGTCCGATGCCGTCAATGTAGGCTGACAATGGCTTCAAGGCGCGTCCATCCTCAATCCAGCAGTCCGAAGATCAGGCTGCAGTTGGTGCCGCCGAAACCAAATGAGTTACTGACCGCATACTGGACGATGGCCGGACAGTTGTGAGCGAGGTATCGAACCCGACAGGCCGGATCGAGCACCTGAAGGTTCAACCCGCCCGGCAGGAATCCATGTTTCAGCGCCAGCGCGCAGATGACTGCCTCCAGTGCGCCGGCGGCTCCGAGGGCGTGGCCGGTGGCGCCTTTGGTCGAACTGCAGGCGATATCGCGGCCGAATACGGCCTCGACCGCCAGCGACTCGGCAATGTCATTGCTGATCGTGCCAGTCCCGTGCAGATTGATGTAATCGACGGCGGCCGGGTCAATGGCCGCTGACTTAAGCGCCCGTTGCATGGCGGCGCGCGCGCCCTGCCCCTCCGGATGCGGCGAGGACAGGTGATAGGCATCGCTCGACTCACCAAAACCGAACAGGCCGATGCCGAGGTGCGACTCGGCCGGCGCGACGGGCTCAAGCAGTGCAAAGGCCGCAGCCTCGCCTATTGATATACCGTCGCGCGCCGCATCGAACGGCCGGCATGGCAGGCGTGAGGTCAGCTGCAGCGAGTGAAATCCATACAACGTCGTCAGGCAGAGCGAATCAACGCCGCCGACGACCGCCGCATCGATGATGCCGGCGGCCATCATGCGTTGCGCGGCGCCGAATACCTTGGCACTGGAGGAGCAGGCAGTCGATATCACGGCGGCCGGGCCTTCGAGGCCGAGTGCCTCGCGCGTGAACGCCGCCACCGAATAACAGTTGTGCGAGCCCGCGTAGTTAAATTCGGCCGGTAACGCACCGCTTTGCGGATTGCGATGCTGGTAGGCGATTTCAGTTTCCAGCATCCCGGAGGTGCTGGTGCCGAGAAATACGCCAATCCGGCGAGGCCCAAAGCGCGCGGCGCTGCGCGCGACCGCCTCCACAAAGCCGTCCTGCCGCAGTCCGAGCCAGGCGAGGCGGTTGTTGCGGCTCTCGAACGGCGCGAACCCGGACGGCAGTGGCTCGTCACCGAGCCCGGGCACCTCACCGACGCAGGTATCGAGCTTGGCCGTCTCAAAGCGGCAAGGAGCCAGACCGCCGCGCTGCGATTGCAATGCATCGAGCGTGGCGGCGAGCCCGGTCCCGAGGCAACTGGTGGCCGTCAGCCGGCTGAGCGCGAGCGGCCTCAAAGCGCGCCTCGCAAAGATATGCTGGACAGTCCGGCGCGCTGTAGGGCCGCAAGCAACGGCGGCAGTACCTCGAGAATGACGGCCTCGCCCGCTGCGGTCCGTGCGGCATGGCCGTCGTGCAGCAACAAGATATCGCCCGCTTGCAACCTTTGAGTCAGGCGTCTGAGCACTTTCTGCGGATCGGCGCTGACCGTGTCGAAGCCGCGACGAGTCCAGCTCACCAGCTTCAAGCCAAGTCGGCAAAGCACCGGCTCAAGGAACGGATTGCGCAAGCCGGCCGGGGCGCGAAAAAACCGCGGTGGCTCGACGCCGAGCGCAGCGATACTGCGCTGCGCCTGCTCAATCTCCCGGGCCATGCGCCTGGGCCCAAGCAGCGAAAATTGATGGCGATGGTGCTGGGTGTGATTCTCGATGTCATGACCGGCGGCGAGGATCCGGTGGGCAAGCGCCGGTTGCGCCGCCACCCGCTCGCCGATGCAGAAAAACGTCGCGCGGCAGCGGTGGCGGGCCAGCAATTCGAGTACCTGCGGCGTCACGAGCGGGTCCGGGCCGTCATCAATGGTGATCGCCACGTACCCCGCCGCCGCCGCCTCGGCCGACAAACGTGTCTGGTTCGGGCCGAGCAGCCGGCTGCGCGGCCAAAGCCCAAGCGCCGCCAGCCACAGGTGATTGAACACGATGAGAGCGACGGAGCATGGCCACCATGAAGGTCGCACGAGCACGAGAACCAAAGCCAGCAGGTGCAGGGCCAGCGTTGCAGTGAAGACCGGAGCCGGCCGCCAGCGGCGAGAGTAGGCGTTAACAAGTGCAGGTTGCAGCATGGTTAATCAGTCGGGCCGCATGCCTGTCGCGTCGCCGAAGCGTCTATCCAAAAAATTGCCCCACAGTGTGGTCCACGCCGCCCAGTCATGGCCACCGTCCACCACATCGACGGAAGCTGCCGGCAGCATTTCAACCATCAGGGTCAGTGTATCGGCAAAGCGGTCGGCACGCCCGTAGCCTAGATACACGCTGAGCCGCGTGTCGCGCAGAGTGCGAATGAACTGCCAGATGCGTCGCTCCTCATCCTCAGCGCCGATGGGCCCTGGCTTCCAGGCAGCCAACCCTCCGGCCCGGGCAATTTCACTACCGACAATGCGGCTGCCAAGGTACGGGGCCAGTAAGCACAGCCCGTCCACCTCCCCGGGAAACTCCATGGCGTAGGCCAGCGCCAAATAACCGCCCAGGGAGATGCCGGCGAGCCAAACGCTTTGGCAGCCGGCCGCGCGGGCGGGCAGCACAACATCCCGCCGCAGTCTCTGCAGTATCGAGCGATCCGCAAGATGCTGCGGATCGGGGTGCACCAGCACGAGATCGAGCTGCAGGCCGCGGCGCCGCACCACTTGCGCGAAGCCGGCCCGCTGGAAATCCTGCGGCCCCTCAAAGGCGCCCGGCAGCAACGCGATGCGCTGTGGCGCCACCTGGTCGGCCTTCGCCTGCTCGAGCAATGCCTGCATGCGTTATTGACCCAGCGACCGGCCGGTCGCACTGCGAGCCATGACCGCCGAGAACAGCAACGCCAGCACTGCCCCGGGAGCAACGGTCGAGCCGAGCGCACTGAGCACCGGCACACTGGAAGTGGCCAGCACACCAAAGCCTATGACCGTGGTCGCATTGGCGACCAGCAGCGAGCTGAGCGTGCGCTCGCCCTCATCCGCGTCGGCCGCTGCGCTCTCGCGATCAAAAAACAGCGCGTAATTGGAGCCGACCGCGACGATCAGCAGCAAGCCGATCAGATGCAATATCGTCAGCGAGTGCCCCAGCAGCGCGAAGCCCGCCACCACGCAGAGCACAGCGAGCAGCAGCGGCGCCATTACCTTCACCGTGCGAGCGGCCGAGCGCAGCACCAGCAACAACAACAGCGCTATGCCGGCAAGGCCAAGCAGCGACAGCCGAATGGCGCCAGACAGATAGTTATCGTAAAGGGCATCGGTCTGCTGCTTCAGATCCAGCAGCAGCAACGTGGTGCCGGGCAGCCGGACCGAATCCAGTGCCGTCCGCACGGGCTCGGTGTCGATGGTTTGTGCGTGCGGCCCGATGGCAGGGGCGCGCAGCGGCAACAAGGCGCTCCATTGGTTGCCATCATGAATCAGCAACGCATCGAGACCCGAAGACAGCGTGGTGCCCTCGACGTCAGCCGGCGTCAGCGGTGCTGCCGTGCGAGCCGTCTGCACGTCAGCCAAAAACGGGCCAAGCTGCTCGCCGCGGATGCCCACCTCGTGGCTGGCTGCTGCCAGCCGCGCCTTGAGCAGCTCAGGCGGCGGCAGCGCCTCGCGCCGCGCCTGCTGCGTCGCGAGACTGGGAAGAAACCGGCTCGGGCTCTCAAATCCTGCAATCGCGCCTTTATCGACCAGCGCGTCGAGCTTTGCGCTGATCTGTTCGGCAGCGCGCAACGCCGATTCGGCGTCGGGAGCGCTGGCCACTACGAGATGGCGCACATCCGGGGCGCCCAGATCAGCGCGCAGTTGGCCGTCGAGCGCCAAAGCGGCCGCCGGCACGGGACTTAAGGCGCTTAGTTCACGATTCCACAGCTGGCCGCGATGCGCGCACAGGCATAGGCACGCGACGGACGGCAACAGCCACAACAGCGCGCGCCAACGGCGCGCGGCGCCAAGGCCGCCAGCAACCACGCGCGCCGGTGCCGCCAGTGACTGTAGGGCGAGGTGCCGCGGCAAAAAATGCGGCAAGACAAATCGGGTAACTAGCGCCGCTGCGATAAGACCTGCGATGGAGTACAGACCCAGCTGCGCAAGGCCCGGAAAATCCGAGAACAGGAGCGATGCGAAGCCCACTACGGACGTCAACATGCCGAGGCGGATGGTCGGCCAGAGCCGGCCGAGCCAGTTTGCATCCGCGCCGGCGCCACTGCGCTCGGCCTGGATGAACAAGTAAATGGAATAATCCACCGCTTCGCCTATGAGCGTCACTCCAAAACCTAAGGTCAGTCCGTGCACCACGCCAAATCCGAGTGCGACGGCCGCAACGCCGGCGAGAATCCCGGAAACCACGGGCAGAAAACCCAGGAGCAAGGCCGGCACCGATCGGTACAGCAGCAACAGCAAGGTTGCGATCAGCAACAGACTTAACGTCGACAGGCGTACGGCTTCATGCTCGATGGTCGCGCGCGCCTCGGCGGCAAACACGCCGGGTCCACTGAGCAGCAGCGTGGCGGCGGGTCCGGCCGTGCCTACGGGCTGGGCGGACAGCGCGGCAAAATCGTGGCGGATGGTATCGATGGCCAGCTGCTGGCCATCCGTATCCGATCCCAAAGCGCGGGTCTGAAGCAGCAGGAGCGCGCGCTTGCCATCGGCTGATACCCAGACGCCCTGCTCCGCGCGCGGGTGCGAGGACGTGTCCAGCTGATCGAGCACTTGCTGCGCTTCGCCCGTCGGATCCTTCGCCAGCAGATCCTCGCTGAGCAAGCCGAGCGGCGATGCCAGCAGCTCGACGCTCTGGCGCAGTGCTTCGGTCAGCCCGACCACCGTGAATCTGGAGTCAGTCACCGTGCGGCTCAATGCGTAGCGGTGATTGAAGATGAAATCAGAATCAGCCTGCAGGCCGCTCATTTCTCCGTTGGCGACTGAGCGGAACGCTGCTGCGGTGCGAAGCTTTGCGGCCAGTTGCTGCGACAATCGCGCTCGCGTCGCTGCGTCCGTACCCTGGATCGACACCAGCATCAGTTGCGAGGTCGGTCCGTCGCGCAGCAGCCGGACCAGCATTCGTTGCGCCGCGGTCGGTGCCGAAGGCAGGAACGCTGAAAGGTCCGCCGTGTACTTGGCCCGCGCCACCAGCGCGCCGGCCACGCTGATGGCTGCCAGCCAGATCATCAGCACTACCATTTTCCGGCGCATCAGAATCAGTCGACCGGCGTGAGCTTCATGATGGAATGATCGCCGTTGCGCCGCTGCGTCAAAACTTCGCGCAGGCTGCCGTCCTGGCCGCTGATGCGGATGAAATCAATCCAGCGCGCCAGCTGCGGCTGCAGCGGCCGCAGCGTCAGCGTCCAGCCGCCGGATTGCTCGGCAAAACTCAGATCGAACGAGCGTTGCAGCGCGGGCAGGTCGCCTACCAGCGTCTGGCGCAGGCCGTCAAACAGCGGCGCGAACTGCGGAAATTGCTGCAGGCTGGCGCTACGCTGCCGGCCGCCGCGGATGAGCTGCAGCTGATCACCATCGAGTTTGAAATCTTCCGGCTGCGGTGCCAGCACCTTTTTCTCCAGACGGCCGGAGGCATCGAACCACAGCTCGCCGGAAGACTGCACCGGGGCCTTGAGCAGGCTGCTATAAGTCTGCTCAACGAACGTCGCGTGGCCGTGCTGGCGCTGCGCCAGCTGCTGCATTACCCGATCCAGTTCAGCATCGCCCGTCGCTCGCGCGCTGGCATCGAGCAACGCCGGCAGCAACAGGATCGCCACTGCGGCGTACTCGCAGCGGCGCCGCATTGCGGTGCTTTTAAGCATGGCTCGCTGCGGCTCAGTCCGGCGGGCCGCTGGCGGACGATTCCTGCCAGAAATCAAAGAAATTGAACCAATTATCAGGGTAGCTTCGGCAGTAGCGCTCAAGCCGCGCCGCATAGCGCTCGATGGCCTCGTGCACCGCCTGGTGGCGGTGATCGCGCGCGGTACTGGAAAAATCCGCGGCTTCCTCGATGACCACCCGGTAACGGTTGCCCCCGCAATACAGCCCGGCGATGAAAAGCACGGGTCGCTTAAGCAGCGCCGCAACGCGCCACGGACCCACCGGAAACGGCGCGGGCACGCCGAGAAAATTCACCAGCTCGACCGGCTGCTCGACCAAAGTGCGGTCGCCCATGATGCTGACGAAGGCGCCGTCGTCAAGCCGGGCGCGCAGCCGCAACATGGCATCGATGTTGCCAAGAATGATGAATTCCGGCGCGGCGGCCGGGTTGACGGCTTTCAGTACGGCGCCGACTTTTTGGGCGTTTTCCTGGTAAAGCGCTGATGCAATCGCGACTTCTGGATGGTCACGGCCTAAGGCATACATGACCTGGAAACTGCCCAGATGCGCCCCCATCAGAAAGCACCCTTCGCCACGCCGCAGTGCCGCCTCAACCAGCTCGATCCCGTCAACCTCAATATCGAAGACTTCAAAACGATCGTTGAGCAGGAACACCCGGTCGTGAATGGTGGTCGCAAAGCTCAGCACGTGGTTAAAGCGCTCGCGCGCGCTCGGTTCGCGGCCGAGTGCGCGCCGCAGGTAGACTCGGGCGTGGCGCAGCGCAGTCGGCGCAAACAGGAAGAAATAGATGGCAATGGCGTACAGGATGATGCGTGATGCCGGCCGACCAACTGCCAGCGACAGTCGTCGATACATCCGCAGCAACACGACGCTGCCACGCTCCCGCTGCCTGGCCCAGGTCGCAATCGGCGCCCCAGGCTGCTGCACGCTGCCGCCGCTGTCGGTCATGTTGCCGGCCCCGCGCGCGGCGTCACGACGCCTTGTACAGCGACCCGGTCGGCCGAACGCAGCGCGAAGGCAATGCCGCCCGCCGGGTCGACGGTAAACTCCACGGCCAATTTCTCACCAGGCGCCACCGTTTTCTGGAATTTCACGCTGCCGATCTGGCACCTTTCCAGGCTGATACCGCTCGCAGCCTCGACCGCGCGCAAGGCCTCGGCCAGCAACACCACGCCCGGCACGATCGGATTGCCAGGGAAATGCCCGGCGAGCGCCGGATGATCGGCCGGAATCGTCAGTAGAATTTCGCTGTTCATCGCAAGGATGACCGCTGGCCGGATTCAGCGCCGGCTGACCAGCGAACTGAGGACATGCAGCGGCAGCTTGCCGGTCGCATTACGCGGGATGTCATCGACAAACAGTAACGGCCGGGGCAGAAACACCGGATCGATGCGGTCGCGCAGTTGCCGGACCACGGTTGCCGCGTCCAGCTGTGGCGCCACGACCAGGGCGCCCAAGCGTGTCACCCCGGTCGGCGAGGCGCTCTCGTCATCGGGCAAAAAGAACGCCCCGTCGCTGACTCCGGGGATCGCGATCAGCTGGTGATTGAGATACGACAGCGACGTGCGCTTACCGGCGATATTGATGAGATCGCCAATGCGCCCGTGCAGCAGGAAGGCATCGGGCCCGATAATCTCGAGCTCGTCGCCGAGTGCAGTGGGCTCCTCAATGTGGCCGCCTTCAGCCCAAAAGCGCTCCGCACGCCGGCTGACGCGCACGCCGGGCCACAACCGCCAGGTCGGGAGCGCCGTCGGGCGGCGGGTTGCAATCTGTCCGGTCTCCGTTGAGCCATAGATTTCCACCAGCGGCGCAGCCAGTCGCGCCTCGATTTCGGCGGCAAAGCTCTCGCCGAGCGGCGCCGTGGCCGACACCACCATTTCCAGCGCGGGCAGCGCCACTTCGCTGGCCAGCAGCGCACGCAGATGGACTGGCGTCGACACCAGCACCCGTGGTTTGGGCGCGGCAGCCAGCACGGCGGCAATATCGGCTGGATAAAATGGCCGTTCGGCACAAAAAGCGCTGGCGCTTTGCAGCGCCACCAGCAACGAGGTCTCGAAGCCATACATGTGCTGCGCTGGAACGGTGGCAACGATGCTGGCACCGCCGGCCGAGAGGCCGAGCCGATCGGCCTCAACGCGCACGCAGCGCACCAGATTGCCCCAATGCTTGCGATGCGGCACCGGCACGCCGGTGGAACCGGAAGTAAATACGTATGCGACCACCTGAGTGGCGGCAATCTGCGGGATCTTGAATGGCACTGTGCGCAGTACCGGCGTGTCCGGAAAGCGCAGCGTTGGCAGATCGACGCTGCACTCCGGGTCATCGGTCAGGCAGAAGGCGTCAGGCGCCAGCGCGCGCAGATGCCTTATGACTTCCGGCGTGTAAGTCGGCGGCAGCAGGCTCACGCGGTTGGCAAGCAGGCTGGCCCCGAACCCTACGGCAAAGCGGTAACGGTCGTTACAGATATTGAGCACGTGGCTGCCGCCCGGCAGCAGCGCCGCCACCTGCGCGACATCGGCGAGGAACCGCCACGCTTCAATCGGCTGGCCGCCGCGGTAGGCAACGATCGATTGCGCCGAGGCGTGCGTGAAAAATGGAATCGAATCGGACATGGGCATGCGAACAGGCGCGGCGGCTCAGCCGCCGGGTGCCGCAGCGCGATTGCGCGACCATTGCAGATAAACGCTCACCGTCGAGCTCAAGCTAATCGGTGGCAGTTGCGGCAACCGCCGTCGGCGGACCCAATGCTCAGCTAGGAACATCAATGCCACAAGCGGCAGTGTGCAAAAATTATCGAATGCCGACCATAATTTAAGCGGCGCAAGCCAGAACAGCAGCAGCAGTACTGCCACTAGACCCACAAAGAACAACGTCCACGCCGCGGTCACCTGCCGTGTGTAGCGTTGCAACTCCGGCGTCAACGGCCCATGCAGCAGGTCGGCCCATTGTGTGCAAAGTGGCGTGTGTGGCGCTGCCAGCGAGCGACCGAACACCGCTGCCAGCACACCAAAGAAACTGCATTGCTGCAGCAAAAACAGCCACGAAAAATGCCGCTGCAGCAGCGGCCAGATCGCTACCACGAGCAGGCCGATGAGACTGCTCGCCGCCAGTGCCGCGACGCGGTAACGGGTCCGCCAGCTAAGCAGGATGCAGCCGAGCAGGGCCGGAGCAACGGCGAGAAT
>DASWBL010000285.1:0-1775 GCA_036390615.1 Steroidobacteraceae bacterium
CAGCCCTCGGGGAGTTTTACTACCAGGCTTTCAACGGATTGGTCTCCCTCCCCGTTGCTGGTTATAACTACAACAGTGACTGGACTCCTTCTGTTGGCGGGACTTGCACCCGCTGGAATGGCAGCTAGCTTCGCTGCACGGTCAGCGCCGAGCCCCAGGTGTGAAGCACCGAGGTGATGCCGATGCGGGCGCCGAGGTGCCTGGGATCGGCCGCGATGGTGGTCATGGTCTCGGCCGAGGTCGTGAACAGGATGTCGTAGATCGCGGCCTTGTTCTGGTAGGCGATGTCAGCGATGGCGGCCGGCAGCGTGAACACCACATGGAAGTACGGCACTGGCAGCAGATCGGCCTCGCGCGCGGCGAGCCATTCCCTGGCAGCGGTGCCCTGGCACTTGGGACAATGGCGGTTGCGGCAACTGTTGTAGGCGATGACCGTGTGGGCGCAGCCCTCGCAGCGCGCCACATGACCGCCGAGCGCCGCTGTGCGGCAGTGCTCGATGGCCGACATCACCTTCATCTGGTCGAGGCTGACGTGACCGGCGTTGGCGCGCCGCCACGCCGCTGCGTGGTGGCGGAAGATATCCGCGACCTCCAGGGCCGGACGGGACATGGCGCCGTTACGCCGGCAGTTGGTCTTTCCTGTTCTTCTTGGGCTTCTTGAGGGGCTGCGACAGCAGATCGAGCGGGCTCTCGATGCCGGCGATCATGCCGGTGGCGACGCGGGCGTAGCGCGCGGTCGTATCCAATTTGTCGTGACCCAACAGCGCCTGAATGATTCTGATATCGGTACCGCGCTCGAGCAAATGAGTCGCGAAGCTGTGTCGCAGCGCATGCAGGGTCACGCCCTTCCGTATCCCGGCCGCATCGGCGGCCTCATGGAACAGGCGGTTGAGTTGGCGGGTCGTCATCGGCTTGCCAGGTCTTTGGCCAGGAAACAGCCAGCGCTCCGCCACAGGGGTCGTGGAATCGAAACCCCGTCGGCGTGTCTTCCACCATTGGCGCAGCAGGTCGAGCGTGTCGGGCGACAGCATGACGTTGCGGTCCTTGCGACCCTTGGACTGCTCGACCCGAATGATCTTCTGCGCGCTGTCGATGTGCTTGACCTTCAGCCGGACCACCTCACCGGCGCGCAGGCCGCAGCCATAGGCGACACTGAGCAGCACGCGCACCTTGAGGCTGCTGGCCACCGCCAGCAGGCGACGCGTCTCGTCCTGGCTCATCACCAGAGGTATCTTCTGCGGCTCACGGAGGTGATAAATCTCGGCGACGAGGTCCGGCCGCCGCAGTGTCACGCGGAACAAGAACTTCACCCCGGTCATGATGCGGTTGCGATTGCAGATGCTCATGTCCGTCTCGGCCAAGTACAGCTGGAAACGACGAACGTCATCCGGCGTGGCCGTATCAGGCGACCGCTTCAGAAATGCAGCGAAACGCCTGCAACTGGAAATATGGCTTCGCTGCGAGTGCGCACCAAGTTTGCGCGCGTCCATGTCCTCGATCATGCGCTGGCGCAGCGGGGTGACGGCGTCCGTACTCATGGGAAACTCCTGTCTTGGGTGAGGTCGAAACACCTCGATCCTCAAGACAGGCCACCCGGGCCGCTATCGACGATCTCTCAGTTGGTTACTGCGCCTCCCGCAGGCCCCCGCGCAGCGGGCTATCGCGCAGCGATTTAGTGCGGTGGCCCGTAGCCGATATGGCGGTCGCCCGAGTTGGCGGCCGGTTTTGGGGTGGTTCTGCCGCCACTGTGTCATCAGGCCACAAGGGCAGGCAAT
>DASWBL010000286.1:0-6148 GCA_036390615.1 Steroidobacteraceae bacterium
AACGGATTGCCGATCTGCGCCACGGCGAGCGGCGCCCGCTAGCCTCGCGCGTCGCAAGTGGCGGGCATTCAGTAGCGATAGTGATCGGGCTTGAATGGCCCATGCCGGTCAATGCCGATGTAGCGGGCCTGCTGGTCGGTCAGCACAGTCAGCCGGGCCCCGAGCTTGCTCAACTGCAGCCTCGCAACTTTTTCATCCAGCATTTTTGGCAGCACGTGCACGCCAATCGGGTATTTTTCCGGATGCGTGAACAGTTCAATCTGAGCGATCACCTGATTGGCGAATGAACTGCTCATCACATAACTTGGATGGCCAGTGCCACAACCCAGATTCACCAGCCGGCCTTCGGCCAGCAAGATGATTCGCCGGCCGTCGGGAAAGATTACGTGGTCGACCTGTGGCTTGATGTTGTCCCAGGTGTATTGCTTGAGCGATGCGACATCGATTTCATTGTCGAAGTGGCCAATGTTGCAGACGATCGCGTTGTGCTTCATCCGCGTCAGGTGCTCGTGCGTGATGACGTGGAAATTGCCCGTGGCGGTGACGAAAATATCAGCCTTGTCCGCCGCCTCATCGAGCGTCACGACACGGAATCCTTCCATCGCCGCCTGCAGCGCGCAGATCGGGTCGATCTCCGTGACCCAGACTTGTGCCGACAGAGCGCGCAGCGCCTGGGCGCAGCCCTTGCCCACATCCCCATAGCCGGCCACCAACGCAATCTTGCCGGCCACCATCACATCGGTGGCCCGTTTGATGCCATCGACCAGGCTTTCGCGGCAGCCGTAAAGATTGTCGAACTTGCTCTTGGTGACCGAATCATTGACGTTGATGGCGGGAAACGCGAGCCGCCCTTCCTTGGCCATTTGATACAAGCGCTTCACGCCGGTGGTGGTCTCTTCCGTGACCCCTTTGATTTGCGCCAGGCGCGTCGAGTACCAACGCGGATCCGTCTGCAGCTTGGCGCGGATAGCCGCAAACAGGTGTTGCTCCTCTTCGCTCTCCGGCTTGGCCAGCACCGTCGCATCGGTTTCGGCCCGCGCCCCCAGATGCAGCAGCAGCGTCGCGTCGCCGCCGTCGTCCAGGATCATGTTCGCGTAGGTCTGGCCAGGCCACTCGAAGATCCGGTGCGTGTAATCCCAGTACTGCTCGAGCGATTCGCCCTTGATGGCGAACACTGCTGTGCCGCCGGCCGCTATCGCCGCGGCGGCGTGATCCTGGGTGGAGTAAATGTTGCACGACGCCCAGCGCACTTCAGCGCCGAGCGCCTTGAGTGTCTCGATCAACACCGCGGTCTGGATCGTCATGTGCAGCGAGCCGCTGATGCGCGCGCCGCGCAGCGGCTGCAGCGCGGCAAACTCCTCGCGGATTGCCAGCAGGCCGGGCATCTCGGTCTCCGCTATGGCGATCTCCTTGCGGCCCCAGGCGGCGAGCGCCAGGTCGGCCACGGCGTGGGCAGTGTGCTTGACGCTTTTCAGATTGGCATTCATCGGATTTAGGCTCCTAGCGGTCGGCTCGAACGGCTGCGGTTGATCGTTGTGCTTCAGTGCCAGCGCTTTGCCGCCGCGGCCAACGCCGCGGCCTTGTCAGTGCGTTCCCAGGTAAATTCGCGCTCGCGGCGGCCGAAGTGGCCGTAGGCGGCGGTCATCTGATAAATCGGCCGGACCAGATTCAGCATCTGGCGCAAGCCGTAGGGCGTCAGATCAAAATGCCTGCGCACCAGTGCGGTCAGCCGCTCGCGGCTGAAGGCACTGGTGCCGAAGGTCTCCACCATGATCGAGGTCGGTTCGGCCACGCCGATGGCGTAGGAGACCTGGACTTCGCAGCGCGATGCAAGGCCCGCGGCAACAATGTTCTTGGCCACATAACGGGCGGCATAAGCCGCGGAGCGATCCACCTTGGAAGGATCCTTGCCCGAGAACGCCCCGCCGCCGTGGCGGGCAAAGCCGCCATAGGTATCAACGATGATCTTGCGCCCCGTGAGCCCGCAGTCACCCACCGGGCCGCCGGTGACAAAGCGGCCGGTCGGATTGATATGGATCCTGGTGGCGCGCTTCAGCCATTGCTTCGGCAGCACGGGCTTGATGATCTCCTCCATGACGCCCTCGTGCAGGCGTTTGTTGGTGACCTCGGGGCTGTGCTGCGTCGACAGCACCACCGCTTCGATGCCCACCGGTACATCGTCTTCGTAGCGCAGCGTCACCTGGCTTTTGGCATCAGGGCGCAACCACGGGAGCTTGCCTGACTTTCTGATCTTAGCTTGCTGATGCACCAGCCGGTGCGCGTAGACAATCGGTGCCGGCATCAGCACGTCGGTCTCGTCGCTGGCGTAGCCGAACATCAGGCCTTGATCGCCGGCGCCCTGCTCGCGTTCGCGCTTGCGATCAACGCCGCGCGCGATGTCGGCCGACTGCTTGCCGATAATATTGATCACGCTGCAGCTGGCGCCGTCAAATCCCATATCCGAGCTGTTGTAGCCAACGCCGAGCACGGTCTTGCGCACCAGCGCCTCGATATCCACCCAGGCCTTGGTCGTCACCTCACCGCCGACGATGGCAACGCCGGTCTTGACCATGGTCTCGCAGGCGACCCGGGCCCGCGGGTCCTGCGCGATGATGGCATCGAGTACGGCGTCGGAAATCTGATCGGCAAGCTTGTCCGGATGGCCCTCGGAAACCGACTCGGAAGTAAACAGAAAACTGTTCGACATTTTGAAATCCGTCCTCGCCTGTTAAAACGTCACCGGGCCGCGGCTACGGCAGCGCCGCCTGAAACTCGCCCTCAAACCGCTGGCGCAACTCACCCATTGTAAACCGATGGTTCTGCGTGCCCAGCGATTCGATCTTAATGGCTCCGAGCAGCGAGGCCATGCGCCCGGTCTGCAGCCAGCTTAAGCCGTGCAGCAGGCCGTGAATGAGGCCGGCGCGATAGGCATCGCCACAACCGGTCGGATCGACCACGGCCCGCGCTTTCGCTGCCGGTATCGACATCGCTCCGTGCTCAGTATGTATGACCGAGCCATCCGCACCGCGGGTTACGATCAGCGCCTTGACGTGCTGCAGCGCGTCGGCCACCGACCAGCCGGTCTTTTTCTGCACCATGGACCATTCGTAGTCGTTGACCGCGATCCAGGTCGCCTGGCGCGCAAAAGTCAGCAGCTCATCGCCGCTGAACATCGGCAAGCCCTGGCCGGGGTCGAAGATAAAAGGAATACCGGCCGCGGCAAACTGGGTCGCATGGGAAATCATGCCCTCGCGGCCATCCGGCGCGACAATGCCGATCGATACTTCACGCGCGCTGCGGACGTCATTCAAGTGCGAGTGCTGCATCGCGCCCGGGTGGAAGGCGGTGATCTGGTTGTCGTCCTGATCGGTGGTGATGAACGCTTGGGCGGTGTGCTCATGCTCGAGCACGCGGATGTATTCCTGGCTTACGCCGGTACGCTCCATCCATTCGCGGTACGGCCCGAAGTCGCGCCCCACGGTTGCCATCGGCAGCCCGATATCGCCAAGCAGCTTGAGGTTGTAGGCGATGTTGCCGGCGCAGCCGCCAAACTCCCGGCGCAATCGCGGCACCAGGAACGCGACATTCAGCATGTGAATCTTGTCCGGCAGGATGTGGTTCTTGAACCGGTCCGGAAAGACCATGATCGTGTCAAAGGCCATCGAACCACAGATCAGCGCGCGCGCCGGGCCCTTCGCTTGAACACTCATCGAACCTTGTAGCTCCAGATTGTTGCCGGTGCCGGCACCACCGAGGATCGCGACGCATGCCTCGGCGGGCGGCAGCCGCCCGGAAACGGCGGCGGATTTTAGCCGGTTTTTACGGCCTCGGTGCGATATCTGGTCTTGGCACCGCTGCGAGCGGCAGCGGCAGGCCGCCGCTCAGATGAGCCTGCCTGCACGGCTACCGGCAGCCACCTGCTCAGGCGCGCCCGAATTGCTGCTCTTCGGTGCTGCCCTTGAGCGCCGCCAGCGAGGAAGCGCCGGCGCTGATCGTCTGCGTGACAGCGTCGAAATACCCGGCACCGACTTCACGCTGGTGCTTGGTCGCCGTGTAGCCGTCGGCCTCTGCGGCGAACTCAGCCTGCTGCAGGGCGACGTACGCGCTCATCTGGCTTTGCTTGTAGCCGCGCGCCAGGCTGAACATCGAATAGTTCAGCGCGTGAAAGCCGGCGAGCGTGATGAACTGGAACTTGTAGCCCATCGCGGCCAGCTCACGCTGGAAGCTGGCAATGGCTTGATCATCGAGCTTGCGCTTCCAGTTGAATGACGGCGAGCAGTTGTAGGCCAACAACTTGTCCGGGAACTCGCGCCGAATTCCCTCGGCGAAACTTCGGGCCTCGGCAATGTCCGGATGCGCAGTTTCACACCACACCAGGTCAGCATATGGCGCATAGGCGAGGCCGCGGGCGATCGCCTGATCCAGGCCCGCGCGCACGAAATAAAACCCTTCGGGAGTGCGTCCGCGCGCCGCATCGATGAACGGCCGGTCGCGCTCATCGACATCGGCAGTCAACAAGTTGGCGCCCTCGGCATCGGTCCGCGCCACGAGTACGGTTGGCACATTGCAGACATCGGCGGCGAGCCGCGCCGCAGTCAGCTTGCTGATGGCCTCCTGCGTCGGCACCAGCACCTTGCCGCCCATATGTCCGCACTTCTTGGCCGATGACAGCTGGTCCTCGAAATGCACGCCGGCGGCGCCAGCTTCAATCATGGACTTCATCAGCTCGAAGGCATTGAGTACGCCGCCGAATCCGGCCTCGGCATCGGCGACGATCGGCTTGAGCCAGTCGATCGCATCATTGCCTTCGGCGTGATGAATCTCATCGGCACGGCGCAGCGTGTTGTTGATGCGCCGGATCACCGCGGGCACCGAGTCGGCCGGGTACAGCGACTGGTCCGGATACATCTGCCCAGCGAGATTGGCATCGCCAGCCACCTGCCAGCCGGACAGATAAATGGCATCGAGTCCGGCCCGCACCTGCTGCAACGCCTGGTTGCCGGTCAGCGCGCCGAGCGCATTCACAAACGACTTCTCGTTCAGGTAGCGCCACAATTTCTCGGCCGTCAGTCGCGCGATTGAATGCTCCAACGGCCATGTGCCACGCAGCCGCACGACGTCCTCGGCTTGATAGGGACGATCGATGCCGCGCCAGCGCGGACTGTCCCGCCATGCCTGACGTAATTCGGCGGCGGTGGGCAACGCGCGGTTCGGATTCATGATGTGCGACTCTCCAATATTTCGTCTGGGCGGCAATTGAAGCCGGGGCCCAGGCGAAATGCCGGGCTCGGGATCAGAATAAGGGCAAATATTGCCAAAATTGACTTATAAAACTTAACAACGTCAATTTCACAAATGACATTGTTGCGGACCCGCCAGGGCTTCAGACAGCCCGGTAAGTCCCGCAGAGCGGCCGACCAAAAAATTGGCTGCTCAGGCCGGCGCCGCACGCCCGGTCACCGGCACTGATGACGGCCGCAGACCCGGCGGAGTCGCGGCCAGCGCGGCCGGACCATTTACGATTTGTTTATCATGATCGGCGATGCTGCCGGCAATGGCTGACCCGGCGCCCTGACACCACACTCTGCTACGGGAGCGACGATGACCGAGCGCGATGAAATGGAGTACGACGTACTCATCGTCGGCGCCGGCCCGGCTGGCCTTGCCTGCGCCATCCGGCTGAAACAATGCAAGCCTGAGCTCAGTGTCTGCGTACTCGAAAAAGCCTCGACCGTCGGCGCCCACCTGCTTTCGGGCGCCGTACTCGAACCCGGGCCGCTGGATGCGCTTTGCCCGGCGTGGCGGCAGGCGACGCTGCCGGTTTGCGTAGCGGCGAGCCGCGATGAAATGCGGCTGCTCACACGTAAGGGCAGCATCCGGCTGCCGCTGCCACCGCAGCTGCACAACGCCGGCAATCTGATTATCTCCCTGGGCGGGCTGGCGCCATGGCTCGCGACGCAGGCCGAAACACTCGGCGTCGACGTGTTCGCCGGCTTTGCCGGGGCCGAAGCGTTGTTCGATGCCGCCGGTGCGGTCAACGGTGTGCGGATCGGCGATATGGGCCTCAATGCCGACGGCACGCCGGGCCCTAATTACACCGCAGGGCCGAACATCCGCGCGAAGACTACCGTGCTCGCGGAGGGATGCC
>DASWBL010000287.1:0-17145 GCA_036390615.1 Steroidobacteraceae bacterium
GACTCCGGCCGCATACGCCGCCACGGCCGCAGGACCACCCACGGCCGACATCTGCACGAAGCCGAGGCCGAAGACCTCGCGGCGCATCGCCCGCATGCGCGGCCAGGAGAAATCGAGCCCGAGCGTAAACAGCAGAAACACCACGCCTATTTCCGCCAGCGCGTGCGTGGCCCGAGAGTCGGGTAGCAGGCCGAGCGCCAGCGGCCCGAGCGTCATGCCTACTACCAGGTAGCCGAGCAGCGGCGGCAGCCGTACGCGCCGGGCCAAGCCGACGACCAGCACCGAGGCAAGCAGCAGAATCAGCGTCTGGGTCAGTGGCTGGGCGTTCATGGCTTTAAGCTCAGCGGCCGCGCCGGCGTTGCTTGCGCGGAGCGCACGGCGGGGCTATCAGCGCGGCCCCATCGTTACCGTCGCGTCGTAGCGATCAAAGCCCTGGGTCGCGCGACGATAAGCGCTGAAAATCATCTGCTGCGCGGTCTTGTCGGTCCGCGGCGCCAGCAGCATGCGCATCAACACATCATTGGCCGGTCGATTGGCATCGTCGGCAAGCAGTTGCTCGGTGAAACGGGCGACGCGACAGATCATCTCGTTCAGGAATCGCATCCGCAAGCCATCGCCAATCAAATCCGCTTCTGAACCGTACGTCTGGCGCGCCTCGACACTAATCTCATGCAGCAGCAGCGCCAGAAAGCGGGCCTGATCCAGCGCCGCCATGTCATTGAAGTAATCGATTTCGGATTGCAGGTTCATCCAGCCTCCGCGGCTTGCAGGGCCTGCGGCTGCAGCGGTCGTGGGGGACCGCGGCGGCTGTTAGGCCCGGGCCAAGGCATCCGGACCGATCATGGCACAACAAAGAGGCGATTCGCACCCCGCCGGCACGGGTGGGAGGCGCCGCGGCCGCGCCGCCACCGGCCTGGGCTTAAATACCGGGTGGCAGAGGGAAATCGCCGCGAGTTGCCGGCCGCTGCCGGTGGGCTTGGATCAGGTACTGGATCGAGTCGCGATCCGCGGCCAAGCGGCCGTAGGCCGCATTAAGCGGGGAAAAACTCGATCGGCTTGGTGGTCGTGATCGGCTCGACGTCGCGGGCCTCAAATTTGAACAGCTTGACGCGCGCCACGATCTTGCGTTCCAGATCATCGTCCTTGAGCTCGCTGGAGACCACGCGACACATGGTCACCTCTCCAGAAGGGGCGATGGTGAATTCCAGCACCAGCTTGCCCTGCAACTCCGGATTTTCCCGCAGCGCGCGGCTATAAAGCGCGTAGATGGCGCCCTTATTCTTGTCAAAGACCAGCTCAATCTCTTCCGGGCTGCGCGCGGCCTTGCCGCTCTGGCCGCGGCGCTCAACTTTGGACTGGGCGATGGAGGCAGCCAATCGCGAAGTGACGCCGACCGCATCGTGCCCGTTCAGCGAGCCGGCGCCGGCGCCGAAGCCGCGGCTGGCATCGGCCGAAACGACCGCAGTCGAGCCGCTGCCGACTTTCGACGAAATCAACGAGCGTTCCGACTTGCTCTCCGCGCCGACCGCCCCAGTCAAGTTGCGCGCCTGCAGCGGCGTGACGTCGACCTGCTGGCGCAGGTCCGCCAACTGATCCTTGATGGCGCGCATTTGCGCGGACTGTTCCATTTTTTTGCGCGTATCGACCGGCTTCGGGATCTGCGCGGGCTTTGGCTCCGGCTTGACCACCGGTTTGGGCGGGATCACCGGTGGCGGCTTGGGTTTCTCCGGCACCATCAGTCGCGCGAGCCGGGGCGGCACCGCTTCCTCAGCGCTCATTTTCGGCGGCGGTATGTGGATGAAGGTCAGCGCAATGCTGATCAGCAGCAGCAGTCCGAGGCCGCCGAGCAGCAGCCGGCGGAAGCGCTCCTGTTCCTCAGGATCGGCTTCCCAGGGCAGCTGGTAATTGCGGTAATAAGGCGCCATTAGCACGGGTGCGCTCCGGGACTCAGCTTGCACCGTGGAGCGCACCAGCGTTCACGGCCTTTTCCTTCTGCAGCAACGCGAACGAGATACGGCCATAGTCGGCGCCCGTGCAGGTATTCATCACCTTCTTGACTACCTCATAGGGCAGTGATTTGTCGGCAAGCACGGTTACTTCGCGTCCGGCAGCCTCCTCCTCCGGCAACCCCGCGGTCACCGTTGGTCGGCTCAGCGCCTGCTGCAGCGGCGCGATGATGGCATCGCCGCTGGCGCGCACCTGCGCAATCGAGGTGATCGGCTCGCCCTGCACGAATAGCTCGTCCTTGGTGATCATGACCACAACCGTTTGGCGCGGCTGCTGTTGTGAGATGGACTGCGGAATCTCGATACCCTTCGGGTTTTGCACGACTTCAACGTTGGTCGAATACACGAGCAGGAATGACACCATGACGCTCAGAATGTCGATCATCGGAATCAGGTTGAGCTCGGCATCGGCGCGGTTGCGCAGGTGATGCTGCAGCATGCGACGGGCGCGATTGGACATGCTCATGGCTTGGCTCCACCTGGCGCCGGCGGCTCCGGCGGCGCATCGCCGATCGATACGTCCGGGAACAGTTCGGCCTGAACCGTGCTCAGGCCGGCGTTGACTTCGACAATGCGGGTGCGGTCCATGACCGCGATCAGCGACTCATACGGCGTATCCGGCTCGAGCAGCACCGAGGCTTCGGTCTTGTCCGGGAACTTGCCCTTGACGACCTGCAAGAACTCGCTCAGCCCGTCCAGGTCGTACGCCCCGTCCTTGTTCGGCAGCGTGCGCAGCGGTCCGGTGGTCCGGTCAGCCACGACCAATTCATCTTTGTACACCAGGATCTCCAGCGTCAGGGCCGGAGGCAGTTCATCGGCCGCGGGAGTATTGGACGGCAGTTTCAGCTCCATGATCACCGTGCGGGAGAACACGGCGGTCATCAGCAAAAACGTCACCAGCACGGTAAAAATGTCGATCATCGACACTAGCAGCAGCTCGGCCGGCTTGCGCTGGCGGCGCATGAGCTTTCTGACGCTGTAGGAGCGGCGCATGCCTGTCCTTGCCTTACGCTAGCGGTACGTTGACCGTCAGGCCGCTGATGCCGGACTGTCGGGACGTCGCTCGGTGACGGCGTTGAGGAATTTGACCGAAGCCATCTCCAGGCTGTCGATCAGTTCCGTTGTCTTCGTCTGCAGCACCGCGTGGATGACCAGCAGCGGCACCGCGGTCATCAAGCCGAAGGCCGTGCAGTTCATCGCGACCGAGATACTGGCCGAAAGCAGGTTGGCCTTGTCAGCCGGATTAACAGTCGCCACGGCGGCAAAGGCGTTGATCAGGCCGACGACCGTGCCGAGCAGGCCGAGCAATGTCGCCAGGTTGGCAAAAGTGGCCAGGTAATGCGTGCGTTTCTCGAGCTTCGGCACGACGTCCATCAGGCTTTCTTCCATTGCCTTTTCGATGTCATCGCGGCGCTTCGCTGAAGCGATGCGCGCCAGGCCGTAACTGAGGATCTGCCCGATCGCAGATTTGGACTTGGCGGTCAGCTGTACCGCCTTGCGAAAGTCCCCCTGCTGTAACGACGGGGCGATCGAATTCCACAGCATGCGGTTTTGCAGCGCTGTGTATGTCAGAACGATGTAGCGTTCAATCGCGATGGCTACGCCGATGACCAGTACCACCGCAATGGGGTACATCATCTCGCCGCCGCCCTGGAAAAACCGGACAATGGTGCCGAAGGAATTCATCATCAGACTCCCGTGCCTGAATCAGTCGGTTAAACTAGTGTGCCTTGCAAATGTGGACTGCGACCTACTTCTCATCCCCGCTGGTCGGCGTAGCGGATTCTGGCGTTGGTCCCGCCACCTGCGGCGTATCCGGCTTAAGCGCCGCGAAGTAGCGGTTCTGTCGCCGGAACACGTCACGATCGACCGGTGCCAGCACCTCATCGAGCAGGCTGTTGGGCGGTCGGCCGGTAAATTCCCCTAGGTTGGGCCGTTTCCACGGCACCACAAACATTTGGCGGGGCAGTTCCTTGTTCCCGGTTATCTGGGTCGGATCCAGTTCCAGCCGGTCCTGCGCCTTGCCGCTGCCGCTGGCGGCGACTTTATTGGTGCTCGTTACCCGGGCGCTCTGGCGAGGCGCGGCTTGGCCCGAGCTGGCCTTGGCCGGCGGCGGCACTGCGGTCGCTGCATCGGAAGTTTGCACTGCCGGTTCAACGTCGTCGGCCGCCACCGCGGCCCCGGTAACCAGCAGCCCCATACTCAACAGCAAAATGCGCATCAGGTTTTACCTCCGGATGGGTCGGCTTGCGCTGGTTCAGCCTCCGGCGTTGCGGGCGCGGCCGCGGGGGCGACCTTGATTCCGGTGCGTGCCCGCAGCTCGGCAATCCAGCCGGTCACCGGCTTGCCCTCGCCGCTTAAGGTCCGATATTTCTCCATCTCATCCAGCGCCAGCGCCGGCTCACCCATAAATATATCGAGCAGTACGGCGATATTACGGTGTGCCAGCGCGTAGCTGTCATCGGCTGCAATCGCGTGCTCGTAGGCCGCGCGCGCCTCGGTGAATTGGCCCATCTGCCGCAGGGTCACGCCGAGCTCATCCCAGGCAGCCGCACTCGCGGGCTGACGATCGGTGGCCTGGCTGAAGGCCGCTTTAGCCTGCTCCAGCTGACCGGCACCGCGCTGCAGCAGTCCAAGGTCGATGGCCGGTTCCGCCAGCGTTGGGTACGTCAGCTGCAGCTGCTGCAGCTCGAGCTGCGCATCAGTACCCTTGCCTGTCAGCGCCAGCTGCACGGCGCGCTGCAGGTATTCATTGGCTTCCGCCGGTGCATCGGCCGGCAGGCTGCCGATCAGCTCCTCGCTGCGCTCGGTTTTCCCGTAGCGCGCCGGCTTTAACTCTGCCAGTGCCTGCAGACTCTTGCGCACCGAGTCATCATACAGGCCGTCACGCGTACGCTGCGCATTCAGCTCGTGAATCGCGATGGCCTGTTCTTCGATCGGGTAGGCCTGTTCCTCAAGCAGCGAAGTGTATTGCTCCTGCTCATCGGCGCTGAGTTTCTTCGGCCGCTCGGAGGCAAGCAGATCATGCGCCAGCGTGCGGTAAAGCTCCGCCATTTCGTAGGTGGCGGCGGTCGTAGTTGCGGCCACCTCATAGTTCGCCACGGCCTTGTATTCCTGTAGCGCCACCTCAAGGGCGGCCTTTTTCGCCGCCAGCGTTTTCTTCAGCGGCGCGGTCAGCTGGATGGCCCGAAACGCATCGCGCGCCGGCGTGGCGAGCGCCAGCCGCGCACCGGCGGCGAGGAACCGCGTGCGGTCGGTGCGGGCGCTGCCGGCGTTGCCGTCGGCGCGGACAATCTCGGTTTGCCAGTAGCGCAGGCGATCGGCGTTGCCCTGCTGGCGAGCCAGTTCTGCGAGGTGCGCACGCACCTCGATCGCATCGGCAATAGGCGTCGGATATTTGCGCACCTGCAGCTCGAGCATTGCCACGGTGCGCGCGGTGTCGCCGGATTTCTCATATAAACCCGCCGCCCGAGTGGTCGCCTCGCGGGCGACGGCCGGGTCTTCCGCCGGATTGGTCGCAATGCGCTCGTACTCGGCGGCGGCGAGGGAATCGCGTCCCAGCTCGCCGTAGGCCACGGCCAGCTTGTGGCCAATGTCGGTCTTGAATTCGCTGTTGGGATAATCGCGCCGGTACGCCTCCAGCACTGAGACGGCCTGGTCCCACTTCTTCGCGTTGATCAGTTCGGCCGCCGCGTTGTACTGCGCAGTCACAACCACCTTGGATCCGGGCGCCACGGCCCCGACGCGGAGGAAATCCGCCGCCGCACCCGCGTCGTCGCCACTTTTACGCTTACTGTCAGCCTGGTTATACACGGCCGCCGCCAGGCGTTCGGTCAGGTCGGCATGCTGCGGATCGCTCGGTGGTGTCAGCGCCAATGCGCGGGTGAAGCCGAGCTCGGATTGATCGAAGGCGCCAAGACTGAATTGCGCCTGGCCGATAATGGTCCAGGCAATGCGCTGCTTGGCCTGATCGACCGGTGGCTGATGGGTGAGCAGCAGATTAGCGACCTGGATGGCACGCGGCAGGTCGGCACTGGCAAATATGTCCTGCGCAGCTCGGGTCAGCACACCAGCGGTTTCCGTGTGATCCGGGAAATGCTCGGCGAATTTAAGTCCGGAATCGACCGCCTTGGCGTGCCAGGCCGCCTTTTGCGGCCCGGGCAGCAGCTCTTCCTGCTTCTGGTAGCTGACCAGCGCCGCGTAGCCGGCCACCGCCGAGCGGTTGTTGGCCGGGTAATCGTAGGAGGTGTGCTCGTACTCGGTCACCGCCTCGCCGTACTGGTGACTTTCAAAGAGCGCATCAGCCAGCAGGTAATTGGTTTCGGCTGATTCGGCCTCGCCCGGAAAGTACGCCAGGTAGGCGCGATACCAGCGCGCCGCCAGGGCGTAATCCTCGGCCTTCTTGGTCTGCTGCGCAGTAGCGTGATAGTGCTGCGCCAGATCCTTGAGGTTATCCTTCAGTTCGGTCACCACTTCCGGGTAGGCGCTGTGCTGGCGGCCCTGCCAGAACGGCGCATCGAACCCGTAGCTGCGCACGAATTCAGTCTTGCCCTCGAGCACCAGATCCGTAAAGCCGCCCTTGCTGTAGGCCTGGATAGCCTGCATGGACAGCACCGGGGCGTGCGGATCGACCGGATCGCGGGCCACAAAAGCCCGGTACGTGCTGGCCGCGTCCTGGTAGCGCTGCTTTTGCACGTACAGATCGCCGAGCCGCGCGTACAACAGCCAGGCATACGCCAGCCGGTCATGCTGCACGAGCAGCGGCTCGATCGAGTGCGCACCATCCAGATAAGACAGCGATATACACATGACGCGCAGCGTGTCTTCGACCAGTTCCCGGTCGGCCCGCGGCAAGACTTCCAGCGAGCGCACGGCGCCGGCATGCTTCGCATCGAGCAGCGTCTGATCCAGCACACCGGCAAACGACGGCAGGCTTTCCTCGTTCTGCCCCTGCTTGAAGACCGACCAGCCGTGCTTGTATAGGCTTTGCGTGTAAAAGCCCGACCCCTGTGCGCCGCGGGCAATCACTGCCGCATAGGCGTGCTCGGCATCGGCATAGCGCTTGGCGGAGAACAGCAACTCGCCGCGCCGGAACTGCACTTCGCCATTGTCCCGGGCATTCGGATAGCGCTTGACGATCGAATCCAGTGTCGTCAGCGCCAGCTCGCTTTGCCCGGTCGTTTCATAGGCGCGCGCCAGCTGATAAAGCACCTGATCGTTGCGCGGGTAATCCGGATAAGCCTTAATCAAAGTCGTGTACAGCTTGATCGCTTCGGCGCCCTGCAGATCCTCCGCCGTCACCTCATTGGACATGCGCTCGAGCTCGCCGGACTCGAGATTCAAATCCGCCAGCCGACGCAGTGCCTCGGCCCGCAGCCGCGGGTCGGTGTTCTGCAGCTTCAGGAATTCCTGATAACTATGCATGGCCTTGGCCTGCGTGCCGACCTTGCCGCTATCCGGATGCACCGGCACCCGATTGCCGAGCAGGTCGCCCACGGTCTTGGCCGGCGCGCCGGCGACCTGCGCCTGCGCGAGCGCGCAGCAGGCCAACAACAGCACCGCACCTGCGCAGCTTGCGAAACGCGGAATCAAGGCTGTGCTCCGGGCGCCGGCGCATCCGGCGCAGGCGCTGCGGACTGCGCATCGGGCGCGGGCGCGTCGCCCGGGGCCGCCGCCGTATCCGGCGGGCTCGAACTGCGATCGTAAATGTCGGCCAAGGCGAAGCGGGCCTGCACTTCGTAGGAGGCCAGCCGCGCCTTTTGCGCTTCCAGCTCGCCCTGCGCAAGCTGCTGCAGCAGCTCGTTTTGCCGCTGCGCTGCGAGCGTAAGACCCGCCTTAAGCGCATCGATCCGCGCCGCTATCGCTGCGATCCGGGCGGCAAATTCCCCGGTATTGTTCGGTGCATTGCGGCGCGCGCGCTCGACCCTGACCCAGCGGTTCTGCGCCTCGCTCAGCGCCGCGTCGAGCTCGCGCAGCGCATGGCGCTCCGTGTAGACGCGCGCCTTGAAGGATTCGTCGAGCTGCCAGAACAGCGCACCCTTGATCAGCCGCAATTTGGCGCGGGCATCATCCAGCGTCGCATCTTCGCCGGCCGCCGGCTCCAGCGCCTCCTCCAGCTGACGGATGCGCGCCCACTGGGCCCGCTGCTCATCGGTGCCGAGGGCCGCCACATCGCCGCCGGTTTCGATTGCGGTCAGTTTCGCATCGATGGCCGAGCGCTTCTGGCGCATCTTTTCCGGCTGGTCGGTCGCGAGCAGCGCGTCGGTGCGCGGCACCCGCTCCGCATAGGCCCGCTCGCGGGTGTCGATCATGGTTGCAAACGCCGCCATATCCAGCTGCCAGTTATGCAATCTGCCGTCGAGGAACCTCAGATCACGGAAACTTTTCAGACCTTCCTGAAAATCATTGTCCGCGAGCAGTGCGTACAGGTAGCGTGACTGCGGCGCATCGGGCAGATTCTTCAGCTGCCAGAACCAGCCCTGCGTGCCCTCCTTGTCGGCCGTCAGCAGCGTATCGAGCATGTGCCCGTTGCCAACATCGCCGATCGCCGCATCGATCCGCCCGCTCTCGCTTTGGAAGGACTTGATGGCCGATTCATAGTATTCGGCTGCCTGCGTCTGCGCGCCGAGCTTGCCAAAGGCGTACGGCACCATCAGATAGGACTCTTGTACGGCCGCATCCAGCAGGTCGCGCTGGCGCAACTCCATCCACGGCACCAGCGCTTCCTGAAAGTGCCCGAGCGCCGCCTCGGCGTAGCCGACTCCCAGCATGGCTTTAGTGGCCGAAGCGCCGCTCAAGCGCACCCGGCTCAGCGCCGTCAGCGCCTGCTGCGGCTGATCGGCCTGCAACCAGGCATAGCCAAGGGCGAGATTGGCCTTGTCGCGCAATGCCAGCAGCTCCTCCTGGTCGCTGGTCAGCGTGCCCACTGCGGTCAGCACCGGGTCGGCCGCATTCAGCTGGTCCTGACGGATCAGAGCCACGCCGAGATTGAAGCGCGCGAAGGCCGCCCAGTCGGCCGGACCCTGCCAGTTGGTCAGCAGCGCGGCCGCTTCGGCGAAGCGACCCTGCCGCATCAACGCGGTCACCTGCAGCTGCTGTCGCTCCGGCTCGAGCTCGGGGCTGAGCTGGCCGCTGATGCGGCCCAGGGCCTCCAGCGTTTTGTCATAGTAGCCGCGCGCGTACCAGACTTTGGCGAGGTAAAACCAGGCGCGGTTGCGCACGCGCGGTGGCACCTGTGGCCCGAGCAACGTCGCGAAGCGCTCGCCGGCCTCGTTGTGCATGCCGAGGGACAGATAAAGGCTTCCGGCCAGCAAGGCCGCATCATGATCGTGGTGCGGCAGGCGCTGCCAGTGCTGATAGGCCTCGAGGTGCGCCAGCGTGTCATACAGATCGTCGCTGGCAAAATAATGGAACAGCACGTCGCCGTAGTGCAGATCCTGGACGCGGATGGCGGGTAGCTTATCCGGATCGGCCTGGCGCGCCGTCGCCAGCGCCGGCAGCATCGTCAGGCTGCCGACCAGACCCATCACCAGCGCGCGTGGCACCCGCATGCGCGCCCTACTCCCAGTCTCTGATCTCGAATTCCGGCTGTTGTCGCCGTGCGCGATCGGTGATCTTCAGTTCCAGGTACTTGGCGCCGACGCCTTTTTCAAATTTGATCGACGCGCCGCGCTTGTACGGCCGGTCATTCGGCCCCTTGCCATTGAAGAACGCCACCAGCTCGTGCGGGCCAGCCTTGAGGTTGCCGACATACAGGCGCTGCGCGCCGCCCTTGATCAGCGCCGCGACTTCGCGCGGCGTATAAAGATAATTGTCGACTTCGCGATCGTCGATCCGCAGCGTGACGGAATCGAGCGCAAAAAAATCGCCGACATCCATGGACACAAACACCGCGACCTGGGTATTGGCCGGAAACAGCAGCTCCTCCTCCAGTACGAACAGGTCCCGGTTCAGATCCGTGACATTTTTCTTGAGCGTCTGCAGATCAGCATCGAGACTGCGGGTGCTATCGGCATCAGCGGCCGCTGCCGCCGCTGCGGGCGCAGCTTCAGTCGTGCCGGCATCAACCGGTGCGGCCGAGTCTGCGGCGCCGGCCGGGCCGGTCAGGAGCCATGACAGCGCTGCAATCGCCGCGCCGCTTCGAAGTAGGGATTTCATTCGTCCTGCGCCTGCCATGGATCAGTGTTCCGTCCCGCTCTGCATTACGACCGCGTCGTCGAGCAGCACGCGGACATCGCGCACTACCGCATTCGGGTCGGCCGTCATATCCTTGTACACGTGCCGGACGGTGCCGCTGCGGTCAATCAGCACCGCCGTTGGCAGCCGGTCGATTTCGTAGGAGCGTCCGGTCACCTTTTTGGCATCCAGCAGCAACGGAAACCCCACCGGGTGGTGGCGCGCGAACTCGGCAGCCTTGTCCATCCGGTCATCGATACTGACCCCGAGCGTGACCAGTCCTGCGGTTCGATAGGTGAGATTCAGCGCATCAAGCCGATCCAGTGCGCTCGCGCAAGTGCTGCAGCTGCTGCCCCAGAAAAGCAGCAATACGACGTCACCGCGATGCTCGGATAATCGCACATTGGCCCCGTTTTCTGCCGGCAACACAAACTCTGGTGCGCGCTGACCTACCGGCCCCGCCGCCGCCTGGATCGTGGTCAAACTCAGCGCTGCTGCGGCCACCGCCGCGAGGCAGGTCCCGCAGGCCTTTTCGGCCGGCGCCAACCACGAGTCTCTGAGCAGGGATTTAACATTAAAGGGCAGGCCGAAGCGACCGCGTGAACGCAAATACATGAGGTCACTCACATTTTCTGACGCCAGGCGGGAGTGTGAGCGAATATCTGCCGGACGGGAATAGGCGCGGGCGTCGGCGAGGCGCGACAGCGCCGCGGCCGCCAAGCCGCGGCCGTGGCGTTGCCAGCGCCAGGCGATCAATCAGGCGATCGTGCCGTTGACGATTGAGGGCGACTGCCCAAAGGCGATAAGCGCATCGTAAGTGGCTGCGCTTCCCAGACCCGAGTTGAGCCCGCTCGCCCAGGTCAGGTTCTGGAAGGCCCCGGCCTGGCCATGCAGTGCCATGTAATTGAGCACCACCGTTTCGGCCAGCAGGTTGACGCCGTTGGCCGCCGGGCTCGAAGCCGGGTCGACCGAGCCATTGTTCTTCTGGAAGTAGCCGATCTGATTCTTCAGTGTCGGCGGCCGGCCCTTGGGGTCATAGGCCAGCATCAAGGTTGCAGCAACCGTTGAGTTATCCGCTGTCCACACACCCTTGCCGCGGCCACCGACGGAATTGTCGACCATGCCGCTGGAAGCGAGCGATCCATCCATCAGTACGTAGATCATCAGCGGCATGCCCACCCGCGCGGCGTACTCAAGGCAGGCGCCGATGCATTGCCCGGCCTTGAAATCGCGGGTCTCACCGGTCATGCGATCGCCGGTGTGGTAGTCAAAGCCGCCCATCTCGATGGTGCCAGCGCCAGCGTAACCGTTGACAACCATCTTCATGACCGACGCGGTGGCCAGGAACTCATTATCCTGGAACTGCGCTGCCGTAAAAATGCCGCCCGGCCCGACGATATTCGGATCCTGGCTCGGATCGAGCGTCTGCGTCGCGTTGCCATACCGGTCGACCAGGTCGGCCGCTTTGACGTAGCTACATTGCACGATCTGCTTGGCCGTGGTGTCCTGCGCGGCCGGCAGGAGGGTGTTGACCTGCGCCAGTTTCATGGCGCTGATGCGCTCGGCCGATTCGAGTACCGAGACCGCATCGGCCTGATTCAGCAGGCCGACCAGCGCGCCGGTATTGACCAGGCCGGTCACATCTGACGGCTGCCTAACCACGGTCGGCATGCAGGTCGCGTCAATCATGTACGAGGGCGCCATCGAGTTGCCGCCGGACACGGTGCTATCCGTGCCGATGAGCACGAGCAGGTCGCCGGACGCGCCAGCCGAGTGGATGCCATACATCGGGTTGTGGACGTTCAGATCCGTGTCGTTGGTGCTGATCGCCGGGATCACGGCACCGGTGACGTTGGCCTTGGTCGTGGCAGCCGCAATCGACGTGATGCCGCGCAGATAGGCGCTGTCGCTGTGCATCGCGATGCCGAGGGTCGTGTCGATAAAGCTGCCGGGGCCAACCGAGGCGTTGGGGATCATGTTGCCTGGCAGACCCAGGACGCTGTAGGCCGCGCTGGTCAGGAAGTCCAGCTGGCCGCCCGGGCCGCCCACCAAGGCGTTGGAACCGGCGACATTGCCGCCGCCGGCCAGGTCAAACACGATCATCGGGATCTTGCCGGCGCCAGCCTTGATATTGCACGGCACGTTGACCAGCGCCGCGATATCCGGCGCCAGCGTCGCGCGGGCAGTGCGCGGCTTGCCGAACAGATTGAGCATGGTGCTCGTGCCCACCACGGTGGCCGTCGTGCCGAGCAACCCGCGACCCAGGAATTCCCGGCGGGTTACCGGCGGTCGATGGTTGAGGTTACGCAGCGCGTGGGGGTGAGCAAGCGCGTTCGGAATCTCTGGCCGGTTTCTGCGACGTTTCATGTCATTAGCCTCAGGATGGTCTTGGGCACCAAGTTATTTGACCAGCATCGTGGCGCTGCCGAGCACCGCCGTGCAGGCCGCCATGGTCACGACCGGAGTCGTGCTGCTGCCCGTCGACAGGCCGGTGATCAGGTTGTACAGCTCCTGCCTTACCGGATCGTTGGTCGGCACCACATCGGGCGGCTGGGTGGCCAGATTTCGCCCGATCAGGTTGTTGTACAGCGGCGTAATGATCTGATCCATGCCGGCCGTCGTGCCGAACGCGGCGCCCGGCGCGGCCGAGAAGTTCATGCCCGGGAAGAACGAAGGACCGAGCACCGGATCGTTGACCAGCGCCTGGCAGTACTGCATGGCCAGCTGCGAGATGCCGATCTGGGCCGCGGCGCTGACGCTCGAAATGTCATAGACGCTCGGCAGCTGCTGCTGCAGCGACTGGTAGACGGTGTTGACGGCCGACAGGCCGGGGGAAACGCCGGTCTGCGCAGCCATTGTGGCGTTGATTTCGTCAAAGACGCGCACACCGACATCCGACGGCGCTGCGGTGATCACCGGCGTCGGCGTCGGCGGTGCCGGGTCCGGATAGGCGCGCGTGAGCGTACCGATGGTCCCGAAGGTCAGGAAGAACTGATCGTTCGCCGCGCCGTTTTCCAGCAAGATGACCGTGCCGAGCGGCGACAGCAGCTGACCGGTCGTCGCGTTGTAGTCGGTCGAGTTCACGTTCACGCTGAGCGGAATGAAAGCCTGATCCACCGCCGCCTCGGCGCCGTTGATGCCGATGCGGATGCCCTGAATCGGCAGACTGCCGCTCGGGACATAGTTCGGGTTCAGGTTAATGAACGTCGGCCGCGCGAACAGGTAGCTGTAGCTGTCGTACTGACTGGCCGAGAACAAGATGTACGACTGCGGCACGTTAATCAGGCTGCTGATGTCGAACAGCAGGTCGTATACCGCACCGACGCCGGCCGCAAAGTTCTGCTGCACCTGCTGCTGGGTCAACGCCACGTCGTGAATGGCGGCGAAGCGCAGCGTGCCCTGCCAGGGGCGATCGCCACTGGTTTCGTTGCCGAGCAGGAAGGCAAAGCTGCTGTCCCAGTTGTTCAAGGCGCCGCCGGTGATCGTGTCGGTATCGCCGGTGAATACGCCGTTGACATACACCTTGCGTCCGTTGGTCGGATCGTAGGTAACGACCACGTGCTGCAGTGCCGACTGAATCAGCATCGGGTTTGCCGCCGTGTTGAGCGGCGGCGCGCCATTCAGGTCGGTGCCGCTGCTGCGCCCATAGGCAGCAAACTCGAAGGCATTTTGCGTGACCGTAAAGTTACGCGTCGTGTCGCCACCGGAGTAGCTAGCGATCTCCGCCTTGGTCTGGGTCACATTGGCCGGATTCATCCACAGCTCGATGGAGTACTGACCGCTGACACCGATCATATTGAGCAGCTTGGCGCTGGTGGAAGTACTGGCCTGTGCGCGGCCGCCGGCCGGGCCGAAGGTAATGCCCCAGCCACTGATCAGCTGCGCGTCGCCGGCCAGGGTCAGATCCATGCCCGGATCCACGCCGCTGGTGTCAAAGGCCGTGCTGGTGCCCGGCGTCTCCTTGAACATCCACTTGGCGATATCGTGCGCGTCGTAGCGCCCGCCGCCGGAGGCGACGATACCCTGTGTCAGGCCGAGGGCTCCGGAGACAATCAATGTCGGATCCACCGCGGTCGGCTGGACCCCGTTGGCAAAGGCCTGGATCGCGGCCAGCATGGTCGCGGCGCTGTTCGGACAGCTGACCGGCGAGCCCCAGCAGTTATGCGAATCGATCGCCAGGCGCTGGTAGAAGCGCGAGTTGGTCGGGGTATTCAGATCCATTTTCGGCTGCGCCGCGAGGTAGGCCTCCTCGAGGTTGGCGCTGGCGAAATACGGCGACTGCGGGCTGGCGGCGCTCTCGGAATGGCAGCGCGAGCACCATTGTGTCACCACCGGATAGACCGTCTGGCTGAACAGCGTCGGATCGACCGGGTAGACCTTGGTCTGGCCGACCGTCTGCAGCGGCGGCGCGACCAGCTGGATCTGCGTACCACCGGTGCTGGCGCTGTTGCCTCCGGCCCAGTTGCTGATCCAGGTGGTCAGAATGTCGGCACAAGCCTGCGCGCTCGCGAGCCAGCAGTTATGGCCGCCGGCGACCTTGGCCACCATGATCGAGGTCTCAGGCTGCGAGAGATTCACTACGGTCAGGGCCGCGGCGTAGGCGAGGTTGATATCGTCCGCGCGGGCGAACTGCGGCACCTGGCCGCCAGCCTTGTGACAGTTGCCACAGCGGTTGGCGGGCGAGATGTTGACCCACAAATTGGTTTCGAAGGCCTGGACATCAGCGGTGGCCGGTGCCGGACCCGAGTAGACCTGGGCCGACACATTGGCCTGCAGGTTCGGATTGGCGGTGACCGAGGCCCCACCCGAACAGGCGCTGAGCAGCACGGCGGCGATCAGTGCCAGGCAATACGGAGCGGCGTTGAAGCGTTTCACGTTGGTATCTTCCCTACTGGCCCATACAGTAGACAGCGGACTCGGCGAACGCGGTCTTCATGTTGTAGTTGGCCGCCACAAAATCGGCCGTGATCTGCGTGACCTGCGCCTGATCGGCCGCCGTGCTCGGCGGCCGCAGGCACATGGCCTGGAACACTTTCTGCACCTGGCAGGTGGCAAACTGCTGGCTGCCGGCCATTTCCTGGCCGAAGGCCTTGGCGCCGTTGCCGGTACCGGGCAGCGCACTGCTCCAGCCCATTACCTGGTTTGACCCGCTGCGCCAGTAGTTCTTCCAACTGTCGTCGACGGTCACGTACCCGACGGGAAAGTTGGCGGTGTTGATGGCGTACTTGCCCTGCACCTGGCTTGGCGTATAGACCATCTGATTGGTGGCCACGTTGAAATCGTAGTAGGCGAATGCGCCGGCCAGGGCGTCCATGCCGGAATGGCAGCCGATGCAGCTATTGAGAAAGATTCGGCTGTCGCCGCCCGGGGAGCGGGTCGGATCCTGGCGGATGCGATCCGGCGGGCGCGTGATGTCCATGATCTGCGGCAGGTCGTTGCACATGTAGTTGATCATCGTGAACCGCACCATCGCCCGGTTGGTACCCTTAAAGAAGAAGGCACCGGACCCGGCGGCCGTGGTCATCACGCCCGCAGTCGCCGCCGTCGGCAGACCCAGCAGGCCGGACTGCGTGGCCGGCTGCAGCGCCTGCGATAAATCCACGCCGTTGTCGTCCAGGTACTGATAGTGATTGTTATTGGCCGGTGAATAGGCCGGTGCGCCGGCCGTATTACCGACGTAGAGCAGGTCAGCCGACAGCACCGTATTGAACGGCACGTTGTCGCGGATCATGCCGATGATCAGTGCCGTATAGTCGTTCAGCGGCACAAACTGGCTCTGTGCCTTGTTGGTCATCGGCGCCGCAAAGTTGCGCAGCGTGACGTTGTAGAAATTCGGGTTCTGCATGGCCAGCTGCGCCGCGGCGATTGCACCGGCATTGCCCTGGGCAATATCGGCCGACAGCTGCGCCTGCACGGTCGCGCTCGGCGGCACTCCGGTAATGCGCCCATACAAACGGGCGGCCTGTTCAGTCGGCCCGGCCAACGCGGGAGTGAACAGCGGCAGCGCCATCAATGCCGCCAGCGCCGCGCTCAGCCGCACGCCTGCTGCGTAATTGCCATTACGGTGGACCATTCGTTCGACTCCCTAAAGTCCCTTGCCTTTTGACCGGCAGTCGCATCCTAAGCGAGCAATCCGCATTCATTCGTTGTCGCCCGTCCCGTACGTCGCCAGCCGCCGACAGTCCGTTCGCGGGCGCGCACCCGCTATGCTGGCGCGGACGCGTTATCTCGCAGCGGCTTGACTTGGGGCGGTGGCGAAGTTAACGAAATTCGGCGGGTAAACTGCTGTTTTCGTGAGCCTCGTCACTTCGCAGCAGTGGTCCGCGTTAACGACAGCGGATTCTGGTTGGTCGCGGCGTGACGTGGTTGGCAGCTGCCCCAGCCGGGGTGGCGTCGGGAGCGATGAAGCATGTATTGTCAAATGACTATGCCGCTTAGTTTTGTGCGTCAGCTGCTGCGCGCCGCGCGCCGACTGGGCATGCCTGCGTTTGCATATTTTGGCCTCGCGCTGCTCGCGGCCTGCAGCAGCGGCACCGATGTGAATATCGTCAGTTCCCAGCCAGTCGAAACGCTGACGGTTGACTTCGGATTGGTGTACATCAAGCGCACTGTGCCCGCCAAGCAGGATGATCTGCGGCTGCGTCGCCCGTATGCGCTGCACGCCGACTTGTACATGCTGATGCCCGCGAGTCAGGGCGGCATGGAGAAAAACATTACCGCACGCGTGACCAGCAGCGGCCCGTGGGATGTCAAGGACGTCGACGTCTCCAGCGACGGCACGCACGTCATCTTTGCGATGCGCGGGCCGATCGCGGCCAACCAGAAGGATTTTGCAACGCCCACCTGGAATATCTGGGAGTACGTGGTCGCCACCGACACGCTGCACATGCTGGTACCGACCTCCGATCCGATGGGCACCGGCGCCGAGTACGTGTCGCCGCATTATCTGGCCGATGGCCGTATC
>DASWBL010000288.1:0-3861 GCA_036390615.1 Steroidobacteraceae bacterium
CGAGCAGCACGAGGCTCCGGTCGGTGGCGTTGTGCAAAATATTGGCGGTCTCGCTCATCTCCACCATGAACGTGGAGCGGCCGCCGGCCAGGTCGTCGGCCGCGCCGATGCGGGTGAATATCCGGTCGAGCGGCCCGAAGCGCGCGGCGGTCGCCGGCACGTAACTGCCGATATGTGCCAACACGGTGATCAGCGCGGTCTGGCGCATGTAGGTGGATTTACCGCCCATATTGGGTCCGGTGATGATCAGCATCCGCTGCTGCGGCTGCAGCGCCACATCGTTGGGAACGAATGGGGCGCTCGAGCAATGCTCGACCACCGGATGCCGGCCGCCTTCGATGACCAGTTGCGGTTCATCGGCAAGCGTCGGCGCGCTCCAGCCGAGTGCCGCAGCACGCTCGGCCAGCGCGGTGAGCGCATCGAGCGCAGCCAGTGCCGCGGCGGTCGACTGCAACGGCCCCAGCCGATTCGTGAGCGAAGTCAGCAGCCGCTCGAACAGCTCGCGCTCGCGGCCGAGTGCGCGCTCGCGTGCGCCCAAGACCCGATCCTCAAAGCCCTTGAGCTCGGGCGTGATGAAGCGCTCGGCGGACTTGACTGTCTGGCGGCGCTGGTAATTGTCCGGCACGCGCTCGGCCTGCGACCGGGCTACCTCGATGAAAAATCCCGATACCCGGTTAAAGCCGAGTTTCAGGCTGCTGAGGCCGGTGCGTTCCCGCTCGCGATTTTCCAATTCAAGCAGGAATGCATCCGTGTTGCTCGCGATGCTGCGCAGCTCATCGAGCTCCTCATCGTAGCCGGTGGCAATGACGCCGCCGTCGCGCAAAAAGGCGCTCGGTTCCGTGGCAATGGCCCGTTGCAGAAGCGCCCGGTCCTCGCGGTGATCGCCAATTTCCGCGCATAAGCCCTCAAGGAGCGGCGAGCCGACGGTCGCCAGCTGCGCACGCAACGACGGCAGCTCGCTTAAGCCCTCGCGCAACTGCACCAGATCGCGCGGCCGCGCCGAGCGCAGTGCCACGCGCGCAAGCACCCGCTCCAGGTCGCCGCAGGTGGCCAGCAATTCGCGCAGTGGCTCGAAATCCCGGTCGACCATCAGCGCGCCGAGCGCCTGGTAACGCTCGCCGAGTACTGTCCGGTTCGTGATCGGTCGGCCGAGCCAACGGCGCAGCGCCCGGGCACCCATCGCGGTAACAGTGGAATCCAGGACTTCGATCAGCGTCGCCTGCGGGCGTCCCGTCAGGCTCTGCTCGAGCTCGAGGTTGCGACGGGTCGCGGCATCGAGCTGCAGGGCGTCGCCGCGTTCCTCGACCTGCAGGCTACGGATGTGGGGCAGCGCGGTTTTTTGCGTGTCGCGGACGAATTGCAGCAGCGCGCCGGCCGCGCTGATGGCGAGCGGCAGTTCATCGACACCGAAACCGCGCAGATCGAGCGTACCCAGCTGGTCCGTCAGCAGTCGCGACGCGCTGGCTAACTCGAAGTGCCACGGCGGACGCGGACGCAGCAGCGGTTCGGTCGGTACGGGCGGAAGTGAGTTGCCGGCCTGCGCTTCGCTGACCAGCAACTCGGCCGGCCGGAGCCGCTCGAGCTCGGCGGCCAGCGCGGCCGGCCCGTTTGATTCCATCACAGTGAAGCGCCCGGACGCGAGGTCGAGCCACGCTAGGCCGAATCGCTCGGAATCCTGCACCAGTGCGGCGAGCAACGTCTCGCGCCGCTGCTCGAGCAGCGCCTCGTCGGTGACGGTACCGGGCGTGACCACGCGAACGATCTGGCGCTCCATGGGTCCCTTGGTCTTGCCCGGATCACCGAGTTGCTCGCAGATGGCCACGGACTGGCCAAGGCGTACGAGCTTGGCCAGGTAGCCGTCGACGCTGTGCACCGGCACCCCGGCCATCGGAATCGGCTCGCCGGCAGACTGTCCGCGCCGCGTCAGCGCGATATCCAGCAGGCCGGCGGCGCGACGTGCGTCGTCGTAGAACAGTTCGTAGAAATCCCCCATGCGGTAAAACAGCAGGCCATCAGGGTGCTCGGCCTTGATGCGCAGGTACTGCTGCATCATTGGCGTGTGCGGGCCGTGCGGGGCTGCGGCAGGTGCGCTCTCGTTCATTGCCGGGAATCTTACAGGGCGGCGCCGGGCGCCGGGAGCGCCGCGGGTGCGGCGCTTGCCTCAGTGGCTGCGCGGCTTTTTGAGCAGATCGTCCCGATTGGCCGACCGCACCGTAACGTTCAAGGTGTTGCGCCCGCGGGATATCGTGAGCGGCACGTCGGCGCCAGCGTGCCCACAGTGCCAAACGGCGCGGTAAAACTCCGGCAGCGACGACACCGGTACGCCGCTGACCTCGAGTATCCGGTCATTGGCCGTCAGGCCGGCGCGCTGCGCCGGGCTCTGCGGCAGGACGCCGCCGATCTGGATTTTTCCGGGATGCTGCTCACCGGTATATAGCCCGAGCCAGGGCCGCGGCGGGCGGTTGACCCGGCCGTACTTCACCAGCTCGTCGAGGATCGGCAGCAGCAGGTCAATCGGCACAAACATGTTGACATCGAAGCGCTCGCCGTCGACGGCTTCCTGAATGAGAAGCGAGCCGACGCCGACCAGCGCGCCGCTGTCATCGAGCATCGCGCTGCCGCCCCACAGTGGATGGGCAGGCGCGGAAAACAGCGCGTCGTCCAACAGGTATTCCCAGTAACCGGCGAACTCTCGGCGCGCGACCAGTTGCGCCGCCAACGCGTGTTCGACGCCGCCATAACCGATGATGGTCAGCGGATCGCCAGGCGTCAGCGCCGCGCTGCTGCCGAATGACAGCGGCGGGGCTTCGATCGGCCCGAGCGGCATGATTAACCCGAAGCCGCTCGCCTGGTCGTAGCCCATCGGATGGCCTTCAATCGCGTGGCCGGCTGCGGTAGTGAGCCAGAGGCTGGATGCCTCGGTGATCAGGTAGCCGATGGTCAGCACCATCCGGTGCGAGCCGTGCTCGATGACAATGCCGTTGCCGATGCGATGCGTGCCGAGCGCGGTGGCGGTAAAGGCGTCATCCGGCACATCGGCAGTCACCAGCGTCATCGCCGGTAGTCGCGCGCCAAGGTCGTACGTCAACGTATCGGGCTTGGGTCGAAGCCGCGGTGGCAGTACCCAGCTTTTTTTCTCCGCCATACCATAGATGGTGCGCCAATCATCGACGGCTTGCAGCCTCGGCGGGAGCGGCCGCGCGCGCCCCGATTGCGGCGCGGCAGCGCGGTATAGTGCGGCCAAGGCAGCGCAACAGGAGGCGCGAAGTTGGCAAGTGACCGCGAACTGAGTGAGCTTGCGCGGCAGGTTGGCCAGGGCCTGAAAGCCGCAGGCTGGCGGCTAGTGCTGGCCGAGAGCTGCACCGGGGGCTGGGTCGGCAAACTGGTGACCGACGTAGCCGGAAGTTCTGCCTGGTTTGAGCGCGGCCTGATTACCTATTCGAACGAGGCCAAGCAGCAGCTGCTCGGAGTCACCGCCGCAGCGTTGCGCGAGAGCGGTGCCGTCAGCGCCGAGGTGGCCAAGGCGATGGCTAAGGGGGCCCTGGCGGCGAGCGCGGCAGACCTTGCCCTCGCCGTGACCGGTATTGCCGGCCCGGAGGGCGGAAGTGCGGACAAGCCGGTAGGGCTGGTGTGGTTTGCGCTGGCAGTTAAGAACGGCGCGTCGGAGACCTCGCGCCGCCAGTTCGATGGCGATCGCGATGCCGTGCGTCGCCAGGCCGTGCAGACGGGCCTGAATCTGATCCTGGCGGCGACCCGCACCGCAATCGGTGGTAGCTAGTCATGGCCTTAGCCACCGTGGGTGACCTTTTTTACCAACGCTTCCTTGGGTAGACTGTATGTATGTACAGTCCTACTCGCGCA
>DASWBL010000289.1:0-2615 GCA_036390615.1 Steroidobacteraceae bacterium
GTAGGTCTCGGCGTTCAGCGCCACCATGATATCGACCTGGCCGGCGCGCGCACGGTGATTGCGATGCGTGACCCGAATCTCGTACCAGGTTGGTGCGCCCTGAATATTGGACGGAAAATAATTCTTGCCGACCACGGGCACGCCGCTGCGGAAAATCGCCTTCATCAGCAGGCCGTTGGCGCTCGCCGAACCCGTGCCATTGACGGTGGCGATCTTGATGGCGAAGTCGTTTACGCGGTTGGCTGAGGATGCGGTTGGCATGCCTGTTTGACGTCTCCGGCGTGTGGCCAGTAAATGGTGGATTTTTGCATATCCCAGGCCGCGGTCGGGCAGCGCTCGGCGCACAATCCACAGTGCACGCAGAGATTTTCGTCCTTGACCATGACCCGGCCGGTCTGTTTAAGCGCCGCCGACACATACAGCGGCTGATCGGGATTGGTGGCCGGCGCGCGCAGCCGCGGCCGCAGCTCAGCATCCTCGCCATTAGTCGTAATGGTAAGGCAGTCGACCGGACATATGTCGATGCACGCGTCGCACTCGATGCACAGCTTGGCTTCAAAGACAGTCTGCACGTCGCAGTTCAGGCAGCGGTGCGCTTCCTGGGCGGCCTGCTGCGGCGTGAAGCCGAGCTCGACCTCGATATTCAGTTTCTTGAACCGCTCCTTGAGCGATACGTGCGGCACCAGCCGCCGCTCAAGCGGTGCGTAGTCGTTGGCGTACGACCACTCGTGCATGCCCATCTTGCGGCTGGCCAGCTGCACGGCCGAGGTCGGCCGGTCGTTGACGTCGCCGCCCTGCAGCAGCCGGTGCAGCGAGATTGCCGCCTGGTGGCCGTGCTCGACCGCCCAGATGATGTTCTTCGGGCCCTGTGCGGCGTCGCCACCAAAAAACACCTGCGGCAGCGTCGACTGAAAGCTGTGCGGATCGACCCGCGGCCGGCTCCACTTATCAAACTCAATGCCAAGGTCGCGCTCGATCCACGGAAAGGCGTTTTCCTGGCCGATCGCCAGGATGACGTCGTCGCACGGTAGGGTCACCTGGCCGGTGACGCGTTCGGAACGAATCTCGAGGCCATCCAGTTCATATTGCAGCTGGTCAAACAGCATGCCGACCAGCCGGCCGTTCTCAAGCACGAAGGCCTTGGGCGAATGATTCACCACGATCTCGACGTTTTCTGCCTCGGCGTCTTCCAGTTCCCAGTCCGACGCCTTGAAAAATCCGCGCGGCTTGCGCGCCATGACCTTGACGCTGCTCGCCCCGAGACGGAGCGAGGTGCGGCAGCAGTCCATCGCGGTGTTGCCGACGCCAATGATCAGTACGCGCTTGCCGATCGAGCCGACGTGGCCAAAGGCCACGGATTCGAGCCATGTGATGCCGATGTGGATCCGGTCGGTGTCGTGCCGGCCTGGCAGCACCAGCTCCTTGCCCTGCGGCGCGCCCGAGCCCACAAAGACTGCGTCGAATCCGCCGCGCTCGAGCAGCTCGCGCATGCTCTGCACTGCCGTGCCGAGCTTGAGTTCCACGCCCATGTTCAGGATTGCGCCGATCTCCTCGTCGATCACCGCCTGCGGCAGGCGGAAGGCGGGAATATTGCTGCGCATCAGGCCGCCGGGAGACGTGGATCGCTCAAAGATAACGACTTCGTAGCCGAGCGGCGCCAGATCATTGGCGACGGTCAGCGACGCGGGGCCCGCGCCGATGCAGGCGATACGCTTGCCGTTGCGTGGGTACGGGCCCCGCGGCAGGCGCCCGTTCACGTCGCCCTTCAGATCCGCGGCCGTGCGCTTGAGCCGGCAGATGGCGACCGGCTTGTCTTCGACCCGGCCGCGGCGGCACGCCGGTTCACAGGGCCGGTCACACACCCGCCCAAGAATGCCGGGGAAGACGTTGGAATCGCGGTTGAGCAGGTAGGCGTCGGCGTAGCGCCCCTGGGCGATCAGCCGGATATATTCAGGTACGTCGGTATGGGCCGGACAGGCCCACTGGCAATCGACGACCCGGTGATAATGTTCGGGTTTTGAAGTGTCGGTCGGATTCATGCGGCCGCCCTGTATAGCAAATCGGCCGCACTGAAGCGAGGGGCATAATGAGCACGGACGTACCGAGCGAAATTCGCGTTCGCGATCGCACCCGCACGCTGATTGTCAGCTTTAACGACGGCCGGCACTACGAGCTGCCGTTCGAGTACTTGCGCGTGAACTCGCCGTCCGCTGAAGTGCAGGGTCACGGCCACGGGGAACCGCTCCTGATCACCGGCAAGGAGAAAGTCGGCATCCGGGAGGTCGAGCCCATCGGCCATTACGCGATTCGTCTGATCTTCGACGATGGCCATAACACCGGTCTGTATACCTGGCAGTACCTGCGCGAACTCGGTGAACATCAGCAGGAGAACTGGCAGCGCTACCTGCAACGCCTGGCGCAGGCAGGTCACTTACGGGACGCAACGCCCTAGGCGTACCTAACGGTGATCCGCGCCAGAAAAAAGAAAGGCCGGGTTATGCACCCGGCCAAATCTTCACAAGACCCCCATTGGTCGAGCCCCTTTCAGGGCTGCAACCGGGTTGGGATTCTTATGGAACTGGCGACGAATTGCTACCACTTTGTAACTTTTGTCA
>DASWBL010000290.1:0-9495 GCA_036390615.1 Steroidobacteraceae bacterium
GCTGGTTCCCATCACGCTGGCAGTCATTCTAAGTCTGCTGATCGCCCCCTTGGTGCGGGCATTGCGCCGCATCGGCTTGGGACAAACCCTGTCGGTGCTGGCGGCCGTCGTCGTGCTGGCTTTTTCATTTGCCGCAGTGGCCGGCGTCATCGGCTCGCAATTCGTGCGCATGGCCGCGGGCCTGCCGCACTACGAACGCACGATCGAACGCAAGCTGCGGACCGTGAATTCCTTTACCGTGGGCAAGTTCAACGGTCTCACCGGGGCGCTCGGGCGGCTGACCGACCGCCGTCCCCGCGCCGAGCAGCCCGCACCGGCCGAACAGCCGCGCGCGCTTGACCAGCCGAATGCCGTCGCGCCCACGACGCCGATCCCGGTGGAGCTGCACGAGCCCCCGCCGAATGGCCTGCAGGTCATCGAAAAGGTGGTCGGGTCGGTCTGGGTTCCAATCGAGACCACGGGCATCGTGCTCGTCGTGCTGATATTCGTGCTGCTCGAGCACGAGGCTCTGCGCGATCGCTTCATCCGCATCGCCGGCGGCAGCGACATTCGGCTGACGACTATCGCGCTCAACGACGCCGGGGAGCGCCTGTCGCGATTTTTCGTATCGCAGTTCGCCGTCAATCTGGGGGTTGGCCTCATGATCTGGGTCGGTCTCAGCCTCATCGGCCTGCCGCATCCACTGCTCTGGGGCGCACTCGCCGGGGTGCTGCGCTTCGTTCCCTACGTTGGCGTGTGGATTGCCGCCTTGTGTTCGGTGCTGATGGCTGCGGCCGTCGATCCGTTGGGCTGGAGCCTGGCCTTGACGACGCTCGGGCTGTTCGTCGTGGTCGAGCTGATTGCGAGCCAGCTGGTCGAGCCGCAACTGTACGGCCACACCACGGGCCTGTCGCCGCTCTCGGTGGTCATAGCGGCGATATTCTGGAGCTGGCTGTGGGGTCCGATCGGCTTGATCGTGTCGACGCCATTGACGCTTTGCCTGTTGGTTGCCGGACGCCACATCAAGGCGCTCAGTCTGCTCGATGTGCTGTTGGGCGACGCGCACGCGCTCACCATGCCGGAGCGTTTCTACCAGCGGGCCCTGTCGGCCGATTCGGATGAACTCATCGCCGCCGCGCGGGCTTTCCTGAAGCGCGACACATTCGCGAATTATTGCGACCTGGTGCTGATGCCCGCCCTGCACCTGGCGCGCGTCGACGCGCTCGCGGGCGCCATCAACGATGAGCAGCAGACCAAGGTGCGCAGCGCGATCGTCGCCGTGATCGGCGCCATCGCCGAGCAGCGGCGCTGGCTGCCGAGGCGCCGCCGCCGGTCCTCGGTTCTCGACAGCCCGAACATCGGCCGTCAGCTGCGCAAGCAGCGTGAGCAAATCAGCGGCCGCTGGCAGGGCCCGCTGGTGGTTCCGCCAGGGTCCGTGGTGGTGTGCGTGGGCCTTGGCTCCGGGGCCGATGATCTGGCGACGGAGCTGCTGGTGCGCATTTTGCGCGAGCAAAAAATAGATGCCCGGCATATGTCCCTCGAGGACATGGCGACGCCGCCGCCCCCCGAGGCTGCCGACGCGGTGGCCATCGCGTACGTCGTGAGCGCCTTCCCGAACGAGGAGCGCAGCCGCGGGGAGACCACGACCGAGGAATTGCGCAAGCGCTTCCCGCGGGCCTGTATCGTCTCGGTGTTGCTGCCCGGAATGCTGCTGGAGCCGGACAACGGCATCGACCGCATCGAAGCGGCCGACAAAGCAGCATCGTCGCTCGGGCAGGCGGTGGAGATCTGTCTCGACATGCAGCGCGCGCCGATCCCAGCATGAGCTCCGTCGACCACGCCCCGGCGGTGCGGATCCGCTGGCGAATCTTCGCGATGCTGTTCGGCTTCGGCTTCATCGCGTATCTGCAGCAGAAAAGCATCACGGTGACCGCCGAACCCATGATGCCGGAATTGGGTTTGAGCCAGTTTCAGATCAGCTTGATCGAATGGGCGTTCGTTTTGGGCTATGGCCTGTTCCAGCTTCCGGGAGGCATTTTTGGCCAGCGGCAAGGTGCGCGGCGCACGTTCATCATCATCGGGCTCGCAGCGTTTCTGGCCACGATTGCGACACCGCTCGCGCCCTATTGGCTGACTGGGGCCACCTTGTTTGCCGTGCTGCTGCTGCTGCAGCTGCTGCTCGGCTGCTCGCAGGCGGCGATTTTTCCGGTATCCGCCGGAGTGTTCGAGGTCTGGTTTCCTCCCCGCCGCTGGGCATTCGTGCAGGGCCTGCAGACCATGGGGCTGGGTCTCGGCGCGGCGTTCACCCCGCCGCTCATCACTCATCTCATGTCGGCATTGGGATGGCAGCGCGCGCTGCTCTGGGCGAGCCTGCCGGCACTGGCCTTGATTTCCATCTGGGCCTGGTATGGCCGCAACTCGCCGCGCGAGCATGCGTCGGTCTCGGCAATCGAGTTCGCCGAGATCGGCAGTCAGGACGTCGCGGCGGTCGATACTCACATCAGCATGCGGCAGCTGCGCGCCATTCTCACGAATCGCAATGTGCTGCTGTTGGCCGTCTCCTATCTGTGCATGAACTACTCCTTTTATCTGCTCTCCAACTGGGTCTTCTTGTACCTGGTGCAGGAGCGCAAATTTTCCGTGCTGGAAAGCGGCTGGCTGGCGAGCACGCCGCCGCTGGCAGCGGCCGTGGGCGCGGGCGTCGGCGGCCTGATCACCGGCGCACTGTGTCTGCGGTTCGGCAATCGCTGGGGATACCGGCTGGTGCCGCTGATTTCGCTGCCCGTCGCCGGCGCCTTGCTGTTGGCGTCGGTGAATGCAGCCAATCCTTACCTGGCGGTGGTCGGGCTCGCCTGTTGTTTCGCCGCGGTTGAGCTCAATGAGGGCGCCTATTGGGGCGCCGCCATGAACGTGGGCCGCGGCGAGACCATGGCCGTGAGCGGCGTCATGAACACCGGCGGCAATCTCGGCGGCATCATCGGCATTCCCATCATCGGCTATTTGTCCGGCGAGCATTTATGGCGCACCGCGTTCGTGGTCGGCGCGGGTTTCGCAGTTGCCAGCGCCTTGGCGTGGCTCGGTATCGAAGTCGATCAGCCGGCCGACGCGACGGCGGAGGACGCGATTGCAAAGAGCGCGGCGGCGCGCTGCACCGCGGCGCAATAGGAGACGCATTTGAAAACCATTGTGGTGACGGGAGCAGCGCAGGGCGTCGGCCTGGCGGCGGCCTCGCTGCTGGCACAGCGCAATTATCGTGTGATTCTGTTGGACATCCAGCCGCTCGACGATCTCGTGGATCGGCTGAGCGGCGGCGGTGCAGAGATCGCGGGATTGGCGGGCGATGTATCCTCGGAACCGTTCGTGCAGCAGGTGGCGCAGTGGATCGCCCTCGAATACGGCGCCGCCGACGGGCTGGTGAACAACGCCGGAATCAGCCACATTGCCCCGGCAGAGGAAACCACCGCCGCGCAATGGCAGCGCGTCATGAACATCAATCTATTCGGCCCCTTTTTGTTGTGCCGCTATCTCGGGGCGCAGATGCTGAAGCGGCGCCAAGGCAGCATCGTGAACGTCGCATCGGTCGCCGGCCTCGCCGGCGTCAGTCATCGCAGCGCCTACAACGCTTCGAAGCACGGTCTGATCGGCCTCACCAAGACGCTGGCGGCGGAATGGGGCGGCCGCGGTGTGCGCGTCAATGCCGTATGTCCGGGATGGATCAAAACCAAAATGGACATGGCCGACCAGGGGAGCGGCGCCTATTCGGACGCCGATATCGTCAATCGTGTGCCCATGGCGCGCTTCGCCAGCGCTCAAGATGTCGCCGAGTCGATCGCCTTTCTGATGGACGGCGACCGCAGCGGCTTCATCAACGGGGTGAGCCTGCCCGTGGACGGTGGGTGGGTTGCCGATGCGAGCTGGGACAGTCTGCGCCTGCGAACGCGCAGCTAGACGCGCCGCGCCGTAAGTGATGAGCGAGCGCTGGCAATTTTGGATCGACCGCGGTGGTACGTTCACCGACATCGTCGGCTACGCGCCGGACGGCGGGCTGCACACGGAGAAGCTGCTGTCGGAGAACCCATCGCAGTACGCCGATGCCGCGGTGGAAGGCATCCGGCGGCTGCTCAAGCTGGCGCGCGGAGAATCGATCACGGCCGCGCGTGTGGCTTGCGTGAAGATGGGTACGACGGTGGCCACCAACGCGCTGCTGGAGCGCAAGGGTGAGCGCACTCTCCTGGTCATTACTCGAGGGTTCAGGGACGCGCTGCGCATCGCGACCCAGGCCCGGCCGCGGCTGTTCGATCGGCGCATCGTGCTGCCTGAACTCTTGTACGAGCGTGTGATCGAAGCCGCGGAACGCGTCGGCGCCCACGGCGAGACCGTCGTGCCCTTGGACGAGCCGACGCTGGCTTTGCAGATGCAGGCGGCTTTCGCCGACGGCTTTCGCAGCTGCGCGATCGTGTTCCTGCACGGCTATCGATACGTGGAGCACGAACTCGCCGCCGCCGAGGTGGCGCGCCGCATCGGCTTCACGCAGATTTCCGTGTCGCATTGCGTGAGCCCGCTCATGAAGCTGGTGCCGCGCGGCGACACCACGGTGGTTGACGCCTATCTGTCGCCGATCCTGCGGCGCTATGTGGACCGCGTGGCCGGGCTCATGCCCGGCGTGCCGCTTTTTTTCATGCAGAGTTCGGGCGGTCTGACCCAAGCCCATCGCTTCCAGGGTAAGGACGCGATCCTGTCGGGTCCGGCCGGCGGGATCGTCGGCATGGCGCGCACCGCGCAGGCGGCCGGGCACGCCAAACTCATCGGGTTCGACATGGGCGGCACGTCCACCGATGTGAGCCATTTCGCGGGCGAGTACGAGCGAACCTTCGACACCGCGATCGGCGGAGTGCGGGTGCGCGCGCCGATGATGAGCATTCACAGCATTGCGGCCGGCGGTGGTTCCATCATCCGCTTCGACGGCGCGCGCCTGCGTGTGGGGCCCGAGTCCGCCGGTGCGAATCCGGGACCCGCGTGCTATCGGCGCGGGGGACCGCCGACGATCACCGATGCGAACGTGCTGTTGGGCCGTATCCAACCGCAATACTTTCCGCGCGTGTTCGGCGCGGACGCCAATCAGCCCCTGGATGCCGAGATCGTTGCGCAGCGCTTCCGCGAACTCGCTTGTCAAATCGCGGCGGCCACGGGCACGCCGATCGAGCCCGAGCAGGTGGCGGGGGGCGCCCTGCAAATCGCCGTGGCCAGCATGGCCAACGCCGTGAAGCGTATCTCCGTCATGCGCGGCTACGATGTCGGCGGCTACACCCTGCAATGTTTCGGCGGCGCGGGCGGTCAGCACGCTTGCCAGGTGGCCGATGCGCTCGGCATGAGCCGCGTATTCATTCATCCCTTCGCGGGCGTACTGTCCGCCTACGGAATGGGACTTGCCGACCAGATCGCCATGCGGGATGGCGCCATCGAGCGCGCACTGGATGAGCAAGGACTGCACGAGGCGCGGCAGCATGCTGCGGTTCTGCGAGCCCAAGCCGTGGAGGAACTCTCGGCACAGGGGCTCTCTGCGGCCGACCTCTCCACAGTGAACCGTGTCTACATCCGCTACCAAGGCACCGACACGGCATTGGGCGTCGGTTTGCCGATGCACGGCGCACCGAGTGCTGCCGTGGCGCAAATTCGCCAGGCTTTCGAGGAAAGCTACCGCCGCCGTTTTGCCTTTCTGATGCCGCGTCAATCCTTGGTCATCGAATCGGTGTCGGTGGAATGCATTGCACCGGGCGTCGCTGCGCCGGGCGTCGCTGCGCAGGGCGCTGTCACGCCGGGGCTTGCCGCCCTGGATGCCGCCGCCGGCGCCGCGCTCGCGAGCCCGGAGCCCGCGACGGATGCCGTGGTCAGCGTGTACTGCCTTGCCGATGATGAACCCGCCGGACGTCGGGCGGCGCAGCTGTTCCGAGTCGAGGCGCTGCGCGCCGGCGCCGAGGTGGACGGCCCGGCCATCCTCGCCGAACGCAATGCCACCACCGTCGTCGAGCCGGGCTGGCGGGCATCCCTGACCGCCGCGGGCTGCCTCGAATTGCATCGCGTCCGCGCACGCAGCGCGCGCCACGCGGCGGGCACGCAGGTCGACCCAGTGAGGCTCGAGCTGTTCAACAACGTGTTCATGAACATCGCGGAGCAAATGGGCCTGCGCCTGCAGAACACGGCCTACTCGGTCAACATCAAGGAGCGGTTGGATTTCAGTTGCGCCCTGTTCGATGCGCAAGGCGCATTGATTGCCAATGCGCCGCACATGCCGGTGCACCTGGGGTCGATGAGCGAGTCCATCCGCACCGTCATCGCGCGCAATCCTCTGATGCAAAGCGGCGATGTCTATGTACTGAACGACCCCTATCACGGCGGGACGCATCTGCCGGACGTGACGGTGGTGACCCCGGTTTATCTCGACGACGGCGACGCCGCGGCCAGCTTCTTCGTGGCATCGCGCGGCCATCATGCCGACATCGGCGGCAGCACGCCGGGCTCCATGCCGCCGTTCTCGACCAGCATCGCCGAAGAAGGCGTGATGATCGACAACTTCAAGCTGATCGAGCGCGGCACGCTGCATGACGGCGAGCTGCGGCGGTTGTTGGCGGCCGGCGCCTATCCGTCGCGCAACCCCGAGCAGAACCTCGCCGACCTGCGCGCGCAAATTGCAGCGAACGAAAAGGGCGCCTCGGAACTCAAGTCGACCGTCGCGCACTTTGGGCGCGCGACGGTCATAGCCTACATGCGGCACGTCCAGGACAATGCAGAAGAGTCGGTGCGCCGCGTCATTACGGCACTCAGCGACGGCGAGTTCACACTGCCGCTCGACAACGGCGCCCAGATTTCAGTGAGCGTAAAAGTCGATGCACTGCAGCGCAGCGCCCGCATCGATTTCAGCGGCACGAGCCCGCCGCTGACGAACAATTTCAACGCGCCGCGCGCCATCACCACGGCGGCGGTCCTGTACGTGTTCCGCACCTTGGTGGACGACGACATCCCATTGAATGCCGGCTGCCTCAAGCCCTTGCAGATTCTCCTTCCGGAGAGCTGCATGCTGAATCCGCATCCGCCGGCCGCCGTCGTCGCCGGCAATGTCGAGACGTCGACCTGCGTCACGAACGCCTTGTTCGGCGCCCTGCGTGTCATGGCGGCCGCTCAATGCACCATGAACAACCTAACGTTCGGCAATGCGCAGTACCAGTATTACGAGACCATCGCCGGCGGCTCCGGCGCCGGGCCTGAATTTGCGGGCACCAGCGTGGTCCAAACACATATGACAAATTCGCGGCTGACCGATCCTGAGGTGCTGGAGTTTCGTTTTCCGGTGCGTCTGGAGTCGTTCGAGATTCGCGCGGGCTCGGGCGGTGCCGGCCGCTGGCGCGGCGGCGACGGCGGGATCCGGCGAATACGCTTCTTGCAGGCAATGACGGCATCGATTTTGAGCAATGGCCGGGTTCACGGGGCATTCGGCTTGAACGAAGGTGGGGCCGGCGCGGTTGGCGAAAACTGGATCGAGCGCAGCGACGGACGGGTCGAACGGCTCGGGCATCTCGCGCAGGCGGAAATGCGCAGCGGCGATGTGTTCGTCGTCTGCACGCCTGGCGGCGGCGGCTACGGACGCTCGCAGAAATAATGTGATATTGTATTTATAACTTATTGAAAGAGTTCAATATGTCAGCTATAGAAATCGTAGAAGTTGGCGCGCGTGACGGCCTGCAAAACGAGGCGGTGTTGTTCACCACATCGCAGAAGCTGGAACTCATCAGCCTGGCGCTCGCCGCCGGGGTGCGGCGCATCGAGGCGACCAGTTTCGTCAATGCCAAGCTCGTCCCGCAGATGGCCGATGCGGAGGCGGTGGCAGCCGGTTTGCCGCGCCGCGACGGGGTCATTTACATCGGTTTGGTGCTGAACAAGCGCGGCGCCATGCGCGCCATCGATGCGGGCATGGAAGAACTCGGCGCAGTGTGCGCCGCGTCCGATGGATTCGCCACGCGCAATCAGGGTGCGACCTCGGACGCCACGCTCGCGATGTGCTGCGATGTGGTGCGCCTTGCGCGCACCCGCGGCCGCCGCGCGCAGATCACCATATCGACCGCGTTCGGGTGTCCGTTCGACGGCGAGGTCGATCCGCACCGGGTGGTGGAGATGGCGCGCACGGCGGCTGCCGCGGGCCCGGTGGAAGTGGCTTTGGCGGACACCATCGGTGTCGCGAGTCCTGCAGAGGTCGCGGCGCTGGTCGAGCGGGTTGGCGCCGTGATCAAGCCTCTGCCGGTGCGCGTGCACTTTCATAACACGCGCAACACAGGCCTTGCCAATGTGTGGGCGGCGGTGCAAGCCGGCGCCAAGATCGTGGACGCCTCGTTGGGCGGCATCGGCGGCTGTCCGTTTGCGCCGCGCGCCACCGGCAATGTCCCCACGGAGGACGTGGTGTACATGCTGCATCGGTCGGGCTACGAGACGGGGCTGGACGTCGAGCGCCTGATCGCCTCCGCGCGCTGGCTGGGGACCGCCATGGGGCGGGATGTGCCCGGAATGTTGAGCAAGGCGGGCGCCTTCCCGAAGAAGCTGGTGGAACCGAATTTGAACCTTTGATCAGGGAGGCTGCCATGACTGCACCAAGTGTCGCCGGCGAGGCTGAACCGCTGCTCCTGCAGCGCCGCGCGCGGGGCGTCGCGTACGTCATGCTGAATCGCCCCGCCCAGTACAATGCGCTGTCCGAGCAAATGCTGGCGGCGCTGCACGCCGCGTTCGAATCGTTGGCCGCCGACGGAGCGGTGCGGGCCGTGGTGCTCGGCGGTGCGGGCCGGGCGTTCTGCGCGGGCCACGATCTGAAGCAGATGCAGGCCAACCGCAGCTTGGGCTATTACCAAAGACTGTTTGACGACTGCAGCCGCCTGATGATGCGGATCCAGACGCTCCCGCAGCCGGTGATCGCGCGCGTGCACGGAGTGGCGACGGCCGCCGGCTGTCAACTGGTGGCGATGTGCGATCTTGCGGTCGCCGCCGAGGACGCCCGCTTTGCGGTGTCCGGGGTCAACATCGGCCTGTTCTGCGCCACGCCGTCGGTCCCGCTGTCGCGCAATGTCGGGCGCAAGGCGGCGTTCGAAATGCTGGTGACGGGCGAGTTCATCGATGCCGCCACCGCCGTGCAGCGCGGACTCATCAATCGTTCGGTGGCAGCGGACCGCCTCGATGCGGAGATCGACCGGCTGACGGCCGCGATCGTGGCCAAGCCGCCGAGCGTCATCGCGGCGGGCAAGTCGCTGTTCTATCGCCAGCTCGAACTCGGGCTCGCACCTGCCTATCAAATTGCCGGACAGGCCATGGCATGCAATATGATCGACGACATCGCCCAGGAGGGGGTTGCGGCCTTCATCGAGAAACGTCCCCCGAACTGGTAGCCTGTCTGAGTATTCCGCCTGAGCTTCCCGGGGTCGATGTGGCAAATTCGCTCATTTTGGGCGGTGGAATCGGCCATTTGTTTCGCCGCCGGGG
>DASWBL010000291.1:0-4758 GCA_036390615.1 Steroidobacteraceae bacterium
ATCACCGGGCTCGAGCAGGGCGGGCAGCTGACCACGACCACGGATGTCGACAACTGGCCGGGCGACGTCGAGGGCCTGCAGGGGCCGGCGCTGATGCGACGGATGCGCGAGCACGCCGAGCGCTTCGCCACGGAGATCGCCGCCGATCATATTCATACGGTGGATCTGGGTGTGCGCCCGTTCAAGCTCAACGGCGACTCGGTCGGCTATACGTGCGATGCCCTGATCATTGCCACCGGTGCCTCGGCCCGCTATCTCGGCCTGCCTTCGGAAGAAGCGTTTCGCGGGCGCGGTGTTTCGGCCTGCGCCACCTGCGACGGCTTTTTCTTCCGCGGCCACCGCGTCGCCGTGATCGGTGGCGGCAATACCGCGGTGGAGGAAGCCCTGTACCTGTCCAATATCGCCGCTCATGTCACGCTCGTGCACCGCCGCGACCGGCTGCGCGCCGAAAAAATCCTGCAGGATCGGCTGTTCGAGAAGGAGCGCGAGGGACGCGTCGCGCTGGTGTGGAACCGCGAGGTCGAGCAGATCCTGGGTGATGCCCAGGGAGTCCATGGCGTGCGCCTGCGCGCCGCCTCGGGCCACACCGAGGAGCTCGCGGTCAGCGGTGTGTTCATCGCGATCGGCCACACGCCCAATACCGCGATCTTTGCCGGCCAGCTTGAGATGCATGGCGGCTATATCAAGGTACGCGGCGGCGGCGATGGGGATGCGACGGCCACCAGCGTTGCGGGCGTGTTCGCCGCCGGCGACGTGGCCGATCACGTTTATCGCCAGGCCGTCACTTCGGCCGGCTCAGGCTGCATGGCGGCGCTCGACGCGGACCGCTACCTCGAACGCTTCGACAGTGCCTGAGCGCGGGTGCAGCCGTGCAGGCGCGGTTCCATGACAGCATCGATGCGATCGGCGGGGCGCAATGGAACGCCCTGGCCGGCGAGCAGCCGTTCCTTCGCCACGCATTCCTCGCGGCGCTCGAGCACGCCGGTTGCGTAGGCCCGGGCACTGGCTGGAAGCCGCACCACCTGACGCTTGAGGAGGATTCCCGGCTGCTTGCTGCCGTGCCGCTTTATTTGAAGGACCACTCCTGGGGCGAGTTCGTGTTCGATTTCGCCTGGGCCCGCGCCGCGGACCTTCGCGGCCACGCTTATTACCCGAAGCTGGTGCTCGCGGTGCCTTTTACGCCGGCGAGCGGCCCGCGGGTGCTTTGCGCCGGCGCCCCCGACGCCGCGCGCTGCTGCGCCGCGGCCCTGCAGGCTGCTGCCGAGTACGCGCGCGAGCAGGAACTGTCCTCGGTGCATGCGCTGTTCATCGATGAGGTGCTGCGCGACGCGGCGCACGCTGCCGGCTGGCTGCTGCGCTGTGACTGCCATTTTAAGTGGCACAACCATGGCTTTTCCGATTTCGAGGACTTCCTTGCCACGTTTTCGGCCGACAAGCGCAAGAAAGCCCACCGTGAACGGCGCCGGGTCGCTGAACAGGGAATCGAATTTCAGACCCTGACCGGCGCGCAGCTGGACGCGGCAACATTGCAGCTGCTGTACGAGCTGCACGCCTCGACTTTCATCCGCCACGGCCACCTGCCCTATCTGAATCCGGCTTTTTTCCAGCAGCTCGGGCAGGCGCTCGGCCCGCAACTGATCGTCAAGCTGGCTCGCCATGGCGAGCAGGCCGTGGCGGCTGCGATTTTCCTGCGCTCGGACACGACCCTGTACGGGCGCTACTGGGGCGCGGTCGCTGATTACCATAGCCTGCATTTTGAGTGCTGCTACTACCAGGGGATCGATTACTGCATCGAGCAGGGTCTGCAGCATTTCGAGCCCGGCACCCAGGGCGAGCACAAGCTCGCGCGCGGCTTTGAGCCGGCATTGACCTGGTCGGCGCACTGGCTGGCCGACGGCGCGCTGCGCGCGGCGGTGGCCCGGCACCTGCGCCAGGAAGCGCAGGCGGTGCGACAGTACGCGGCCGCCGCCGCGGCGCACGTGCCGTTTCGCGCATGATTCACTGGCTCGCGCCCGAGGATCCTCCTGAGCGTTTCCCGCCGGTGGAAAGCGCGCTCACCGATCCGCCGGGACTGCTCGCGGCCGGCGCCGACCTCAGGCCCGAGCGGCTGCTCGCCGCCTACCGGCGCGGAATTTTTCCGTGGTATTCGCCCGGGCAGCCGGTGCTGTGGTGGAGTCCGGATCCGCGCGAGGTGCTGTATCCAGCGGAGTTTCACTGTTCCCGGAGCCTGGCGCGGCGGTTGCGCCGCGGGGATTTCACCTGGCACCAGGATCGCGATTTTCCCGCCGTGATTGCCGCCTGCGCAGCGCCGCGCACGCAAAGTCCCGGCACCTGGATCACGGAGGCGATGCAGGAAGCGTATTGCCGGCTGCATGAACTCGGCTACGCACACAGCGCCGAGGTGTGGCGCGGCGGCAAGCTGGTCGGCGGCCTGTACGGGGTGCGGCTCGGCGCCGTGTTTTTCGGCGAGTCAATGTTCAGCCGCGAGCCGGACGCTTCCAAGGCGGCGCTCGCCGGGCTGGTGCGCCAGTGCCGCGCCGACGGAACGCAACTGATTGATTGCCAACTGCCGTCGGCGCATTTGCGCAGCTTAGGCAGCCGCGCCGTGCCGCGCGCGCAATTCCTGCGTGAACTGAGCGATGCGCTGGCTCAAGGCGTCACCAGCCTGAAATAAAGGGCGTCGCAAGCGCGGCGCGCATTGCAATGCCCCCCTGGTTTATGCAGAATTCGCGCCCGTTAGATCAGCAGTGAGCGGCATGCCCAAAGAAGATGCGATTCAGATGGAAGGAGAGGTCGTCGAGACTTTGCCTAACACGACTTTCCGCGTTCAGCTGAAGAACGGCCACATCGTTACGGCGCACATCTCGGGCAAGATGCGCAAGAATTACATCCGCATCCTCACCGGCGATCAGGTCACGGTCGAGATGACGCCGTACGACCTGAGCAAGGGCCGCATCGTCTACCGCGGCCGCTGAAGGTTGCTTTAAGCGATCGCTTCCGGCTGGGGTGCCGGCAGACATTCGATCTTCAGCGAATTGCCGTCCTCGGACACGCTGACGCGCGCCTGACCGCCGTCAGCCAGCCGCCCAAACAGCAGTTCCTCGGCCAGCGGCCGCTTGATGTGCTCCTGGATGACGCGGGCCATCGGCCGCGCCCCCATCTTGGCGTCGTAGCCGCGCACCGCGATCCAGTGGCGCGCCTGCTCATCGACCGTAAGCGTCACGCCCTTGTGCTCAAGCTGCGTTTCGGCCTCCACCAGCAATTTGTCCACCACCCGATCGATGGTCGCGGGACTGAGCGGCGCAAACTGGATGATCGCATCGAGGCGGTTGCGAAACTCGGGCGAAAACAGCCGGCGCACCGCTTCCATGCCGTCGCTGGCGTTGTCGGCGGCGATGAAGCCGATCGCCGGCCGGTTCATTTCCTGCGCGCCGGCGTTGGTCGTCATGACGATGATCACGTGCCGGAAATCGCTCTTGCGGCCGTTGTTGTCGGTCAGCGTGCCATGATCCATGACCTGCAGCAGCAGGTTGAACACGTCCGGGTGGGCTTTTTCGATCTCATCGAGCAGCAGCACGCAGTGCGGATGCTTGGTGATCGCCTCGGTCAGCAGCCCCCCCTGGTCGAAGCCGACGTAGCCCGGCGGCGCGCCGATCAGGCGCGAGACCGTGTGGCGCTCCATGTACTCGGACATGTCAAAGCGCAGCAATTCGATGCCCATGGCGAGCGCGAGCTGGCGCGTCACCTCGGTCTTGCCAACGCCGGTGGGTCCGGCAAACAGGTAACTGCCGACCGGCTTGCGCTGATCGCCAAGGCCTGAGCGGGCGAGCTTGATCGCTGCCGCCAGCGTCTCGATCGCCGGATCCTGCCCGTAGATGACGAGCTTCAGGTTACGCTCGAGGTTACGCAGCACGTCGCGATCGGACACCGACACATTGCGCGAGGGGATCCGCGCCATCCGCGCCACGACTTCCTCGATGTGATGCACCTGCACGACGGTCTCGCGCTCGCTGACCGGACGGAGCCTCAAGCGGGCGCCCGCCTCATCGACCACGTCGATGGCTTTGTCAGGGAGCCGTCGCTCGTTGATATGGCGGCTGGCAAGCTCCGCGGCCGCCTGCAGCGATTCAGGCGTGTACTGCACGTTGTGGTGCTCTTCGAAGCGCGCTTTCAGGCCGTTCAAAATTTCAACCGTTTCGGCCACGGTCGGCTCGGTCACATCGATCTTCTGGAAGCGGCGCGCGAGCGCATGGTCTTTCTCGAATATGCCGCGGTACTCCTGGTAGGTGGTCGAACCGATGCAGCGTACCTCGCCGTTGCTGAGCACCGGCTTGATCAGGTTCGAGGCATCCATCACGCCGCCCGAGGCAGCGCCGGCGCCGATCACGGTGTGGATCTCATCGATAAACAGGATCGCGCCGGGCTGCTTCTTCAGCTCGCCGATCACGGCCTTGAGCCGTTTCTCAAAATCACCGCGATACTTGGTCCCGGCGATCAGCGCCCCCATGTCGAGCGCCCAGATGGTGCAGTCGCTCAGCACCTCGGGCACCTTGCCCTCGACGATCAGGCGCGCGAGCCCCTCGGCGATCGCGGTCTTGCCGACGCCGGCTTCGCCGACATACAGCGGATTGTTCTTGCGGCGCCGGCACAGTATCTCGATCGTGCGTTCAACCTCGAGCTGCCGGCCGATCAGCGGATCGATTTTGCCTTCCTGGGCGCGCTGGTTAAGGTTGGTGGCGTATTTATCGAGCGCACCGC
>DASWBL010000292.1:0-5299 GCA_036390615.1 Steroidobacteraceae bacterium
CTCGCCAGGCCGTCGCTATAAACCAGATGTGTGACCGGACCGCTGGTCCCCGGCAGCACCTGTATCGATCGGGCGGTGAGCCGAAACCCCGGCGGCAGCTGCGCGGCGACCCAGGCCGAATCGGCCGGAATGCCGACATCGGTGCCGGCCGTTGCGCCACGGCGCAGCCAGCGATAGCCCTGTGCATCGACCGCCGGCTGCAGCTCGGTGTCCGGGATCCGTGCCGGCAGTCTGAGGTCGGTGAAAATCAGCTGCTCGACCACGTCACCGCGCGTCGACAGCAGCTGGGTCTTCAGCGGCATTCCGCTCGCTTCATCAATCCACAAGCGGTAGCCGTAGCGCATGGCATCGAGTGGTTCGACCGCAATGACCCGCGCCTGGCGGCCGCTGGTGCGGGTTTGCGCCAGCTCGCGGAGTCGATACTGTCCGGAATTTGCCAGATCGGGAACGCGCAGTTCTGCCAGCAGCAGGCCGGCATCAGGCGTGGTATCGACTACGACCAGGTTCTGATCGGGCAGGTAAGAGGTGATCTGCGAGCCGCGCCGGATGTACTCGCGGCCAGAGCCGTCGAGCGACACGATCCGTTCCGATACCTGGCCGCCGTCGACGCGGTGCGTGATGCGCAGCGTCTCGCTCTGGCCGCCGTGCTCGTGCACTAACACGCCCTGGTAGTTGCGGTTGCGCAGCGCCTCGTCCATTTGGGCGATAAAGGACTGCGGGCTTTCCGCTGCGGCGGCCACCGCTGCGACCAGCAGACCGCCGAGCCACAGGCGATGGCTTTCAGTTGCTGCCATTGGCCGGCGGCGCGGCTCCAGCGTCGTTGAACAGCACGCTGGAGCTGGGCGGCGTGGTCTGCACTAAATCGTTGCCGATCCAGGCCGACAGCAAATGCCGACGCACCAGCGGCGGAGAATACTCACTGTGGGCGACCACAAAACTGGCCAGCGACGCCGGCACATCGACATCAGTGCCGGAACTTCGCGGCGGCACGACGTAACTGGCCGGCTCGCGCGACGTTGGCGTCGCGAGCGCATAGCCGCTGTCCGGCCGCACCGTCGTCAGCGGCTGCGCTGCGCTCGCGGGCGCTACGGCAGGCCGCACGGCCGCTACCGTCGGGGACTGCACCGGCAGTCCGCTTCGCAACACGAGGATGGCGATGCCCGCCACGCCTGCCGCCAGGGCGGCGCCGGAAGCTGGCTTCCACCAATTTGTCGCCAGGCGGCGCACACTGAAGCGGCTCGCGTCGGCCGCAATCACGTTGCTCACGCGGCGCGCGAAATCACCGCTGACGGCCGCGACCGGCTCGGAGCGCATCACGGCGCCGATCATTGCGTAGCGCGACCAGCGCGCCCGCAGCAGCTCTTCGCGGGCGAGGCGCCGCGACAGCAGCTCGCACTCGGCCGCCGGCAGCTCGCCGTCATACATCGCCGACAACTGGCTTTCCAACTGCTCGTGACTCACACCAACTCCTCGGACCGGCCCAGGCCGCCATCAAATACTTTGCGCAACTGCCGATCGATCGCCTCGCGGGCGCGAAAGATGCGCGAGCGCACGGTGCCGACGGGGCAGTCCATCGACACGGCGATTTCCTCGTAGCTCATCCCTTCCAGTTCCCGCAGCACGATCGCCGTACGCAGATCTTCCGGCAGGGCGCTGATCGCTCCGTTAACCGTGTTGCGAATCTCATCGGTCAGTGCGAGCCCCTCGGGCGTATCCGGGTCGCGCAGGCGACTGGCCATTTCCGGCCACTCATCGGATCCCTGGGCATCGAGCTCGTAGCCGCTCGGCGTGCGCTCACGCGCCGAGAGCGCGTTCTTGGCCGTGTTGATCGCGATGCGATACAGCCAGGTATAAAAGGCGCTGTCGCCGCGAAACTGCGGCAAGGCGCGATAGGCCTTGATGAACACCTCCTGAGCGACATCCTCGGCATCGCCGACATCGCGCAGGTAGCGCATGACCAGCTTGACGACCTTGTGCTGGTACTTCAGCACTAGCAGGTCGTAGGCGCCGCGCTCACCGGCCTGCACCCGGCGCACCAGGCTCAGATCGCCGGCATCGGCACCGGCCGGCGGCACGTTCACCGCCCCCGCGGCCGGCGCCGTTCGGTCTGGTCCCGACGGTATGGTGGATTTGGCCATGCTGTGCGCTGAATCGCCGCCGATGCCTATCGGAATTGCGCTCCTTGCGGCCAGTCTAGCAGCGAACGGGCTCATCGCGATGTGACCCCACGGTACCGGTACCTACAACGATCTATCCAAGCGTTGGAGCGCCGTCTGGCGGCGCAGGTTCCGCGCCGGAAGAAGTATTTGCTGTGCCCGCGATGCGCCGCACACCAGTCGGTCGCGGCCGCGGATATAACATAATGTAATCAGGCGGTGGGAGTGGCCGCCCTGATGCGCGCCATCAGTTGTTCAAGCTCCGCATCTTCGGGCGTTGACCGCCCCAGCAGCCAGGAGGCGAGCTGCGGATCGGGCAATTCGAGGCAGGCGGCAAAGCGCTTACGTTCGGCGGCATCGGCCTGCGCGTATCTCACCTGCAGATAATTGAGCAGCAGCTGGTCCAGTTCCTTCATGCCGCGCCGGCAACGCCAGCGCAGGCGCGCTTGATCCGGATCCGTGCGCATGGGCGCGCGCCGCAACGGCTCAGTGCTGCCGCTCGGCCAGCAGTTGCTTGATGGCCGCAATCGCCCGGGCCGGATTCAGATCCTTGGGACAGGCTTCGGTGCAGTTCATGATGGTATGGCAGCGGTACAGCCTAAACGGGTCATCGAGCGCGTCGAGCCGCTCGCCGGTAGCTTCATCGCGCGAGTCGACGATCCAGCGATAGGCCGCAAGCAGCGCCGCCGGTCCCAGGTACCGGTCCGAATTCCACCAGTAGCTCGGGCAGGCGGTCGAGCAGCAGGCACAGAGGATACAGGCCGACGGGCGGTCGATTTTTTCCTGATCGGTCTTGGACTGCAGCCGCTCGCGGTCCGGCGGCGCGGCCGAGTGGGTCTGCAGCCACGGCTTGACGGCCGCGTACTGGGCGTAAAAATCGGTCAGGTCAGTCACCAGATCCTTGATCACAGGCATGTGCGGCAGCGGGTAGATGCGCACATCGCCGCGGCCTAAGTCGTCGCAGTGGCGCGTGCAGGCGAGCGTATTCTCGCCGTTGATATTCATCGCACAGGAGCCGCAGATCCCTTCGCGGCACGAGCGGCGCAGTGACAGCGTCGGATCGATTTCGTTTTTGATCTTCAGCAGCGCGTCGAGCACCATCGGGCCGCAGTTGGCCATGTCGAGCTCGTAGGCATCGATGCGCGGCTTGCCGTCCGCCTCCGGATCGAAGCGATACACCCGAAAGGTACGCACCTGCTTGGCGCCGGCCGGCGCCTTGAAGCGCTTGCCGGCCTTGGTGTCGATGCGGGAATTGGGCGGCAGCAGGAATTCGGCCATGGTCGCAGGGTCCCTTGCGGCGTCAGTAGGTCCGGGCCTTGAGCGGCACCGACTCGGTGTCGCTGCTCAAGGTGTTGAGGTGCACGGCACGATAATCGAAGCGCGTCGCGCCCGGGCCCGCAACCCAGCACAGCGTGTGCTTGAGCCACTGCTTGTCGTCGCGCTCGGCAAAGTCCTCGCGTGCGTGCGCACCGCGGCTTTCCTGGCGGTTGGCGGCCGAATGAATCGTCGCCGTGGCCTGCAGCAGCAGGTTTTCCAGCTCCAGCGTCTCGATCAGATCGGTGTTCCAGATCAGGCCACGGTCGGCGAGCGAGATATCGGCGAGCGATTCGGCCGTGCGCGCAAGCTTATTGATGCCGTCGCGCAGCGAGACCTCGGTGCGAAACACCGCGGCATCGGCCTGCATGATTTTTTGCATCTCGGTGCGGATCTGCGCCGTGGGCCGGGAGCCGCGCGCCTGCCGGTAGCGGTCGAGCCGGGCGATCGCCGCGTCGGCGGCGTCCTTGGCGAGCGGCTTCTGCGCGGCGCCGGGCTTGAGCAGCTCGGCGCAGTGGCGTGCCGCCTCGCGGCCAAAGATCACCAGATCCAGCAGCGAATTCGAGCCCAGGCGGTTGGCGCCGTGGACCGACACGCAGGCGGCCTCGCCCACCACCATCAACCCGGGCACGACCACCTCGCGGCCGTTTTGTACCGTAATGAATTCGCCGTGGTAATTGCACGGCGCCCCGCCCATGTTGTAGTGCACGGTCGGCAGCACCGGGATCGGCTCGCGCGTCACATCAACGCCCGAGAAGATCCGCGTTGTCTCCTGGATGCCGGGCAGGCGTTCGTGGATGACTTGCGCGCCCAGGTGCTCCAGATGCAGGTAGATGTGGTCGCGATGCTCGCCGACGCCACGGCCCTCGCGGATCTCGATGGTCATCGCGCGGCTGACCACATCCCGCGAGGCCAGGTCCTTGGCATTTGGCGCATAACGCTCCATGAAGCGCTCACCGGCCGAGTTGGTCAGGTAGCCGCCCTCGCCGCGCGCCCCTTCGGTGACCAGGCAGCCCGAGCCGTAGATGCCGGTCGGGTGGAACTGCACGAATTCCATGTCCTGCATCGGCAGGCCGGCGCGCAGCGCCATGCCGCCGCCATCGCCGGTGCAGGTATGCGCCGAGGTGCAGGAGGCGTAGGCGCGGCCATAGCCACCGGTGGCGAGAATGGTGGTCTGGGCGCGAAAACGATGCAGCGTGCCATCGTCCAGCTTGAGCGCGATCACGCCGCGGCAGGTGCCTTGATCATCCATGATCAAATCGATGGCGAAGAATTCGATGTAGAATTCCGCGGAATGGCGCAGCGCCTGGCCGTACATCGTGTGCAGCATGGCATGGCCGGTGCGGTCGGCTGCGGCGCAGGTGCGCTGCGCCTGGCCCTTGCCGTAGTCCATGGTCATGCCGCCGAACGGCCGCTGATAGATCTTGCCGTCCTCGGTGCGCGAGAACGGCACGCCCCAATGCTCCAGCTCATAGACCGCGTCGGGCGCGTTGCGCACCATGTACTCGATCGAGTCCTGGTCGCCGAGCCAGTCCGACCCCTTGACGGTGTCGTACATGTGCCAGCGCCAGTCGTCTGGATGCATGTTGCCGAGCGAGGCGGAGATGCCACCTTGCGCGGCGACGGTGTGGGATCGCGTCGGAAACACTTTTGTGATGCAGGCGGTGCGCAGGCCCGCTTCGCCGCAGCCGACCACCGCGCGCAAGCCCGCACCTCCGGCGCCGACTACCACGACATCGTAGGCATGGTCCTCGATCGGATAGGCTTTGCCGTTGGTGCCCGGAGCCGTGCCGCCATTGGTGGCCTTGCCGTTGCCTTCGCTGGCCATG
>DASWBL010000293.1:0-3454 GCA_036390615.1 Steroidobacteraceae bacterium
GAGCACGCGAGCGCGCGCTGCACCAGCTGGCGACCGCGTCGCGCCATCTCGAGCACCGAGGCAAGTTGCGCATGGGTCGAGCTATCCAGATCCGGACGCTCAAGCATGTGCTGCGCGAGCAGCGTGATCGGCGTCAGGCAATTATTTAATTCATGTGCCAGTCCAGCGGCCAGCGCGCTGATGGCAACCGGCTGGGAGGCTTCGGCAGCGGGCGCCGATATTGCCGACGGCGATACCTCGAGGATTCCCATAACCCTATCTGGCTCCGGCTGTCAATTTAGTCCCTGCCCTGCGCCCGTCGCAATACGCCGCACCGACGGGGCAATGCAGGGCCCTCAATTGCTTCTCCGCCTCAGGCCCGCCGTACCACGGGGCCACGATCTGTCGTTCAGGAGTTATGCTTGGCAGCGCCAATGGTCAGCAATTTCCGATACACGGCCAGAACATTCGGCACGTAATCAAGCGTTTCACGGAACGGAGGAATCTGCCGGCCGTAGCGCTCAACGGCATCCTCCCCGGCGTTATACGCGGCCAGCGCCAGTTCCATATTGCTGCCGTAGTGATTCAGCAGGTCGTGCAGGTAGTGTGCGCCGGCGCGGATATTCTGCTCGGGATTGAACACATCCTTGACACCGTAACGGCGCGCGGTTTCCGGCCGCAGCTGCATCAATCCGGCAGCGCCCTTCTTAGACACCGCCGACGGATTAAACCCCGACTCGACCACGATCACTGCCCGCACCAGCGCCGGCTGGATGGTGTTGGCCCGCGCGGCGCCATCAATCGCCGCATCGAATCGCGCCGACCGCGCCAACCAGTCCACCGCAGGCCGCGCCGGCTTGCCCGCGGGCGCCGGGGGCAGCTGATCGGGTGCGCCCGCAATCAGCAGGCGGTAACGGGGATCATTGGGTACATTGCTGAAATGCGTGACACCCGCAGCATCGATGTAGGCGAAAATATCCCCCGCCGACGCGTAAACGCCGCCAGAGACGATTAGCAAAGCACCGATGTATACCAGTTGCCGCATAGCCCCACTTTAAAGAGCTGCAGCCGCCCGAGCAAAGGCAATCTCCTCCTGGCCGGTCAAGCGGCCGCCCGCGGGCCGATTTAAGTCAAAATTGCCGCTCAAGGGGCTTCTGGCCGCAGCCGGCAGCCCGGCAGTGGTCGCAATCGAGCGCAGCAGGTGCCGCCGCGTATATCATTGCACTCGGGTTCCTGAAGGCGCAACTCCCGAGCCGACAAAGTTCGGCGCGTCGATCGACATTGGTGGTGCGTGGTTCGTATCTATGTATACGCGCTGGTTTAAGCTCGACCAACTGCCATTCCGACTTCGGCCGGATCCAGCGTTCCTGTATCTAGCGCGGGAAAATGCCACAACCTACGAGACCATGCTCGAGGCGGTGCGCGGTGGTGCGGGCCCCCTGTGTGTCACCGGCGAGGCCGGCGTCGGCAAGAGTACTCTGACGCGGTCTGCCACCGCTGGCGCTGGCGCCGAGCTACACGTGGCCAGTCTCCTGCAGCCGCATCTCACGCGAGAGGAGATGTACGAGGCGCTATTTGACCAGTTCGGATTGCCGTCAACTGCCGAGCCGCCCGAGCGGCGGCGACAGTTGTTGCTGGATTTTGCCAAGCAGCAAGGCGGGAACGGCAAGCGCTCGCTGATCGTTGCCGATGATGCACATCTGTTTACGCCGGCCGCGCTTGCCGATCTCGCTGGACTTAGCGCCAGCAATCGTTCGTGGAACGTCATTCTGGTTGGTGAGCCTAACCTGGCCGCACAGTTGCGCACCGCGGCCGCATCAAGCGGCACTGAGCCCGTCAACGAAATGGAAGTTCTGCCGCTCAACCTAGCGGCCACCGAGGACTACGTAAAACACCGCCTGAGTATTGCCGGGGCGAGCAATCGGGAAATATTCCGGGCGGATTCATTCGGTGAAATTTATCGCTATACCGGCGGCATCGCGCGACAGGTACATATCTTATGCGACAGCGCCTTGTCGCTGGCGGAGTCGCACAGTTCCGAGAAGGTTTCAGTGCGGGATATTCTCGATGCAGTTCGCGAGCTGAAGTGGACGGAGTACCGAGCACCAACGACGACCATCATGGCGGCGCCGTCGCTGGCGGCGCCGGGACGCGAATCCCCAGGTGGCGACGCCGACCCGACGCCAACGCTGACGCTGCGGCTCGGCGACAAACTGATCAGCCGCATGCGCTTGCGGACTGGCCGTCTGATCGTCGGGCGAAATTCACAATGCGATCTGCAGATCGTCAGTGCGTACATCAGCCGCCGGCACTGTCAGATCACGACTGATGGGGTTGAGAGTTTTGTGGAAGACCTGGGCAGTGCCAACCACGTCCTGGTCAACGGTGTCGCCGTGAGCCGTTGCCGGCTCAAAAATAAAGACGTCATTACACTGGGCAAGCACACTCTTATATACACGCGGGCTGATGAGAAGGCGAATTGATAGGCCTGTAATCGCTTCCGACCCCGTGCATCTTGGTCGACTGTCGTGCTCGACTGGCCTAAAGGCAATTCGCGGCCTTCTGGGACACTGCCATGAATTCTAGTGCAAGGCGCCGACGCCACTTGTCGGCATTTTCCCGCATGCGGCACGTGCCGGGTGTGTTGGGTGTGTTATTTGCGCGGTCGTCACCAGATTTAGCCGCGAAGCGGCGATGTCACGAACCCGTGGCGCGCTTCGCGAATTTTGCCAGTGAGGCGCGCCCATCCTCCCAAAGTGAAAAGGGCGAGGTCAAAGTCTCCTGCGGCAGGCGCACAGCAAGCGTGCGGCTGGTGGCGATGAAAATCAGCGTGGCCATATCCACCGCATAGGCATGGACGACCACTTCAGCGGTTTCCGGCGCGTGCAGTTGCCGTCTCCGCGACAGATCGACGGGCGCACTGGCCAGCGCCTTCAAATCAATCTCCCGCCCTTCGGCCTGGATCAGCAGCTCGCCGGCCTGCGGGTCCGGTAGCGGGGACATTCGTTTGTCGACCGTCGACCAGCGAAAGAGCAGCAGGTATTCAGCATACTTGCCAGCGTTATTGGCCTCTACCGCCACTAGCGTGGCGTAGTCGCGGGCAAACGCAGCAACGTCGGTGCGCTCGCGCGCGAAGACCAGCGGCGTCGCTACCACTACAAGCGTGCTGCCGCTGCGCTCATCGAGATATTCACCGACACCGCGAGTCGATGGACTGGCGCAGCCTGCCAGCGCCGCTACGGCCACCGCAAAGCCGTTACGCAGCAACGGGCGCATCATGGATACTCACGCATTTCCGCTTTGCTTTGTGTTCTCGACATATGTTTTAATTTTTCTGGCATCCGTTGCACGATCCAACGGGCCACAGAATACCGGAACGTGTCACGAGCTGCGAATAGTCGGGTGGCCGCTTTGCCGAAAGGCGTAACCTCTTCAGAACCGCAGGCGGTAGGTTGCAGATACATACAGATGCCGC
>DASWBL010000294.1:0-1642 GCA_036390615.1 Steroidobacteraceae bacterium
GTGCCAGGATCTGCGCCTGGCGATACAACGGCAGATGATCGGCGTAGCGTGCCACCAGCACATGAGCGACCATCGCCTCGGTCGGGATGCCGCCCTCAATCAGCCGTGCCGGCGCCGGTGCCTGCACCACGATGCCTGCGCAGGACCGGCAGGCGAGCTTCGGGCGCTTGGTCACGATCACCCGAAACTGCGCCGGGATCACGTCCAGCCGCTCCGAGGTGTCCTCGCCGATCACCGTCATCGTCGCCCGGCAGCACGGGCACGCGGTGTCCTCGGGCGCCAGCGTCACCTCGATCCGCGGCAGGTGTGCCGGCAGTGCGCCTCGGCTGGCACGCCGCTTTGCGGCATTGTCCTTGCGCAGCTCGGGATCGTGCTTCTCCGCCTCCGCCTCGCCTTTGGCGATCGCCTGCTCGAGGGCTTCCAAGCCCAGCTGCAGCTGTTCCTCCGGCAGGCGCTCCGAGCGGGGGCCGAAATGCATCCGTCTGAGCTGCAGCAGCAGATGACGCAGCCGGTCATTCTGTGCAAGCAGGGCGTCGCGCTCCGTGACCGCCGCATCGCGCTCAGCGAGTGTCGCATCGCGCTCGGACATTACCGTCAGCACCAACACCCGTAATGCTTCAATGCCTTCAGGCAGGCTCTGCATGTCGTCGCGGGGCGAATCCATCACGGAACGAATCCTACGCCGCAACCGACGGTTTGAGAATCCCCTTTATGGTCTGAACACGCGTCCAATCGAGCCCATCGAACAGCGCGGCGAACTCGATAGCAGACAGCCTCATCACCCCGTCCATGATCGGCGGCCAGCGGAACGATCCCTGCTGCAATTGCTTCCACACCAGCACAAGGCCGCTGGTATCCCAGACCAATATCTTCAGGCGGTCGCTGCGCTTGGCGCGATAGACTATCACCGCACCGGAGAACGGATCCTCGGCCAACACCTCCTGCGCCAAGGCGGCGAGAGAGTGTGCTCCTTTGCGGAAATCGATCGGCCGCGTCGCCAGCAAGACGCGAGCGCCTGCGGGGACATTGATCATGATCGGAAGGCCGACGCGCGCACCGCGCGCAACACCGCAGTCAAATGAGCAGCATCATCCATACCGGACGAGACCCACACCACCGCGCCGGCAAGCTTGACCTCGATCCCAGGCGCCGGCGCCGCACGTTGAACCGCTGCAGCCGGAATGGCTTCACTCACGATCGGAACGAAGCTGGGCGTCGCCGGCGGCGTCGATGCCCTGGGCACACTCGGCAGGTCCTGGCGCATCGCGCGGCGCCAGCCGAATACCTGCTGCGAACAGATCTGCCACCGCCGCGCAACCTCGGACACACGTGCCCCTGGAGCCAGGGTCTCCGCGACGATCCGCGCCTTCTCATCCGCCGACCAGTGCCGCCGCCGGCCAGGTCCCGTTAGGATCTCAACGCGCCGAAATTCGCCCTTCGCGTCATCGTTAACGTCAAACATAAGGATAGCTCGAAGCCCTCTGCCTCACCCAAATCAAGCACTTCGGGGGAGGCCATTAAACAAGGGCTTCAGAGGCCCGCTTACGTTGCATCGTCAGTCCCAGATTCCCAAATAACCGACCGTCCATGAAAACGGGGCAGGCCCATCGCTTGGATCGTGCATTGATACCCGCAATGCTGG
>DASWBL010000295.1:0-2844 GCA_036390615.1 Steroidobacteraceae bacterium
AATACACTTCCTGAAGTCAAACATGTTTGGAAGTCCGTTGATAATCTAACCTCCGGTGTCTTCGTGCAGATGTGGCAAGATCAGGTTAAGCGCTTTTATACCCGCTATTCCGAAGCGACGGCGAGCGCCCGGAATTAGAGACAGCCAGAACCCAAAGCGGATGACAAGGACCGTTCAGGATTTTTTGCAGCGCAAATTTATCATTGAAGCCCATTTTGCGGGTCGCAAATCCCTGCTGTAATCGTAGTTTAAAAGTCTGCGTTGTCGTGAGCCTTGGGATGGCGATGCGACGGCGCTACAGAGCAGGCAGCGATCCCGAATACACCGCTACCGACTATCAGAACATGCGCTAATCAGACTGGCGCCGCTTTCACTTCCTTACCGGCGCGCCCAATTCGCATAATGCGCGGGCCGGGCTGACGCATAATAATGGCGATAGCGCGAATACGGCCCAGAGGCGTATCGGTAATAGCCGGGTCTGTTGTAGCCATAGGCGGAGTAAGACGGATAACCGTAGCCGGAGTCATAACCGTAGCCGGGGTCATAATCGTAGCCGGAGTCATAACCGTAGCCGCCGTAATAAGGAGTGGCGCCCAACGCTGGGCCAACGACGGCCCCGGCGGCTAGCCCAAGACCACAACCGCCACCGCAACCGCCGCCCCAACCCGCACCACAACCGCCGCCCCAACCACAACCCCCACCCCAGGCCGTAGGAGCCACGCCTGGACCCCAGCCTCCGTAGCCGAAGCCCGGCGACGAGTTAATGATGATAACGGTAGGCGACGGTGCCCATTGCGCCGATGCCGTCGCCGGAACCATGAAGACAGCAGCCGCCGCAGACAAGGCCGGGAGGACTCGGGTCATATTCATGACATCAAACTCCAATGACACCCGCCCCGGATGATCGCATCCTGGTGCGAGCGCGCTACCGCACGCAAGCTCGCCGAGTAATAAGTCATTAATCTTGGTTAACGGGCCGCGACGAGGCGCGGCGGATCGCGCCTGCTGGGCTTCAGTAGTAAAATATTTACGCCATGCGCCGACCTCGCGTGCTTCGCCCGGTTGTGGAATTATTTTCCGACGGCGAAACATTGGACGTTAATTTGCTGCACCGGCATGGCGCATTTTTGCAGCCGATGCATTTCGTATTTCGCCGCTTAATAATCGGGGAGGATTGCGAAATGTCTCATCGGGGATCAGTGCGTTACCTATCGGAAATCCCGCTCACAATCGAACGCGGCGTGCTGTGCCATAACATCGTGGGCCACAGCGTCGACCAGCGCCCCGGCCTTTACGGCTTTCGTGCATGGATTGAGGATAAGCCACCGCGCGGCTTCAAGCAGTGCCAGTGTGGCTGGTCAGGTTTGCCACACTACAGCGCACGGCCTTACTACCAATGCGAGCCGCCCAAAACGCTCCCCCGGTAATTCGCCGCCAGAAATAAGACCCCCGGAAAAATTCTCCGAGGTTTTTTCATTTCATCGGTCTTGCCAGTAAGCCGCTTGCGTCAATGCGCACGCATCGGATTGCCGCGATGCAGGCCGTGGCCCCGCCGCTAGGCTTTGACCTCGTTTCCCTCGCTCTGCAAGAGGACGGACAGATCAAGCAAGACATTACCGCATTTGCGCGTGACCGTAATTCTGGGTTGGTCGCGACCAGAACCGGAGCGGCAATCCGGCACAGCCAATTGATCGTTGACTTGGCTGCCCAGCTCCGCCTGCCGGCGATTTATCCGTTGCGCCTTTTCCAGTGATGTTGCCGCCCGGCCGTGCCAGAGTCGCAACTAGGCCGGTACCGAGCGATCTGCTGCCGCCGCAAAGACTATCGGTATTGTTGCTGTCGCCTGCTTTGCCGCGAGGACTATTGGATTTGCATACGTGACAATGACATCGACTTTGATTCTGGCGAGGTCCGCCGCAAGTTCGGCAGCGCGATCGCTGCTTCCCTCCGCCCAGCGATACTCGATTGTGACGTTGCGACCATCGATCCAACCGAGTTCACGCAGCCGCTGTAAAAATGCGGCGACCCACTGGCCCTGGCTCTCAAGTGTGCCAGAACCCAAAAAACCGATGGTTGGTTGCCTAGATGACTGCGCAGCGACGCCGAGAGGCCAAGCTGCCCCTACGCCAGCGAGAAGCGCGATCAGCTCGCGTCGCCTCATGGCTTCTCCCTCGCGACGGAACCCACAATCAGTTCAGCATTTTGCCGAGCAGAAGGACCGTCCAACCTGACTAAAATTCAATTAGTGAGCGAGGTAGTCGTTTGGTTGCCCAAGCGGTCGCCGCATCATAGGCATGGGCCAATTGCAGGCACGCGAGCTCGGCGCGATTGGGACCGACAATTTGGATGCCGATCGGTAGGCCCTGCTCGTTAAAGCCGGCTGGGGCCGCCAGAGCTGGACAACCCGACATAGTGATCGGAAGCACGCCTTTCATCCATTCGTGGTACGTTTCCATCTTGCGGCCGGAGACGTCCTGCGGCCAATGAATATTGACGTCGAACGGAAAGAGTTGCGCCGTGGGCAGGATGAAGTAGTCGTACTTTTCAAAAAATCGCCGCACTGCTTGATACCACTCGGTTCGCACGACCGATGCAGCCGTGATATCGAAGGCTGTAAGCTTCAGACCACTCTCGACCTCAAAAATGGCCTCGGGCTTCATCAGCGCGCGCTTGGCTGGGTCTTTATAGTAGGCGAGAATTGCGCCGCCGCTCTGCCACGCCCGAAGGTGAAGCCAGGCACGCCAGACTGCCTCGATGGAATAATCCGGTTGGGCCTCCTCGACGGTGCAGCCCATGGCCTCGAAGGTCTTGAGCGCGCCCTTGCAGACTTCAAGCACTCCGGGT
>DASWBL010000296.1:0-4081 GCA_036390615.1 Steroidobacteraceae bacterium
CAGCATTGACTCGTTGAATGGTATCCGCTCCGATGAATTCAAACTCCTGTGAGGCCCCCGCCGTCAGATTGTTCAAATCAAAGCCCGAAAGCCACTTGGCATTCCCCGCGTACGGACGAGCAGCCCTGCCACTCACCTCATTGGCGTAGTTCCAGACCTGATTGACCTCGATCGACGCCGCGTTGAGCCTCGCATAGCTTTCTGCCTTTACCTTAAGGCGCAAAGTACGAACTCTGGTCTTAAGCTGGCTCGTCATCACTTATTGACTAAAGCTACCCGGGCACCTACTGCCAGAGAACCCGCATATCTGGTGTAATTCGCTAGAAATGCGGGAATGGGTGACGCATGAGCCAGTATCATTGACAGTAGGCGGCTCTGCTCCACTTCATTGCGCGACGCACCGCCGCCGGGGCGCGTCATCAATGATGCTTAATTTTGGCCCGATCGAGGAAGCCGTTGCATGCGACTGTCGAGTTATCCGATCAACACGACCAAGGAGACGCCGGCCGAGGCCGAGCTGATCAGCCACCAGCTGATGCTGCGGGCCGGCATGATCCGCCGGTTGGCCGCGGGTATCTACAGCTGGCTGCCGCTCGGGCTGCGCACGCTGCGCAAGGTCGAATCGATCGTGCGTGAGGAAATGAACCGCGCCGGGGCGCTCGAGGTGTTGCTACCGGCGATCCAGCCGGCCGAGCTGTGGCAGGAGTCGAAGCGCTGGGATCAGTACGGCCCGGAGCTGCTGCGGCTGAAGGACAGGCATGAACGGGACTTCGTCTTTGGCCCGACGCACGAGGAAGTCATCACCGATATCGCCCGCCGCGAGCTCAAAAGCTACCGACAGCTACCGGTAAATTTCTACCAGATTCAAGTGAAGTTCCGCGACGAAGTGCGGCCGCGCTTTGGCGTGATGCGCGGCCGCGAGTTCACCATGAAGGATGCCTATTCATTTCATATCGACCAGGCCTCGCTCGATGCGGGCTACCAGCTGATGCGCGCGGCCTACACGCGCATGTTCGAGCGCATGCAGCTCACGTTTCGCACCGTGCAGGCCGACACCGGCGCGATCGGCGGCAACGCCTCCGAAGAGTTTCAGGTGCTGGCCGATTCCGGCGAGGATGCGATTGCGGTTTCGGACAGCGATGGTTATGCAGCAAACATTGAGCTCGCCGTGGCAGTACCCCCGGCAAACCCGCGACGGGCTCCGGCTGCGGCGCTCGCGCGGGTAGCGACGCCGGGACTGCGCACCATCGCTGCGGTGAGCGCGCTGCTCAAGGTCGGCGCCGAGCGGTGCCTCAAGACGATGTTGGTGGCGGGCAGCGCGGGCGATGTCATCGCCCTGGTGTTGCGCGGCGATCATGAACTGAACGCCGTCAAGGCTCAGAAGCTCCCCGGCGTCGCCAGTCCGCTGCGGCTCGCGAGCGTCGAGCAGGTGCTGGCGGTCAGCGGCTGCGAACCCGGCTTCATCGGCCCATTAGGCCTCAAATGCCCAATCTATGCCGATCACGCGGCACTCGCGATGGCGGATTTCATCTGTGGCGCCAACGAGGCCGACTACCACTTAAGCGGTGTGAACTGGGGCCGCGACCTGCCGGAGCCAAAGGCCGTGGACCTGCGCAACGTGGTGGCCGGGGATCCGAGTCCATCGGGCGTCGGCAAGCTTAAAATTGTGCGCGGCATCGAGGTCGGGCATATTTTTCAGCTCGGCAGCAAATACAGCGTCGCGCTCAACGCCACGGTGCTCGGCGAGGACGGCCAGTCGACCGCCATGCTGATGGGTTGCTATGGCATCGGTGTGACGCGCATCGTAGCTGCTGCGATTGAACAGAATCATGATGAGCGTGGCATTATCTGGCCTGATCCGATCGCACCGTTCCATGTGGCATTACTGGCCCTCAATGTTCATAAATCGCCGCAAGTCCTTCAGGCCGCCGACGCGCTGTACGTCTCGTTATGCGAAGCCGGCGTCGAGGTGCTGTATGACGATCGGGACGCGCGGCCGGGGGTCAAGTTCGCCGACGCCGAGCTGCTTGGCATTCCGCACCGCGTGGTCATCGCCGAGCGCGGCCTGCAGGCCGGCACACTTGAATACCGCCATCGTCGCGCTTCCGCGAGCGAGGATCTGCCGCTCGCTGGCGCAGTGGCCGAGCTGCGCGCGCGCCTGGCTGGCTAAGAACTGCGCCGCGCTCGCGGCCGCGACGCTGATTGGCGGTGCGGTATTTGCGGCCGACGCGCCGCCGCAATCGGACCCGCAACTGCGCATCGTCGTGCAGCAGGCGATCGACGATACCGCCTGTTTCACCGACCAGTATGATTCGGCCGTCTGGTACAAGCTGATGGAGCCTAAGCTTCGTCGCTTCGTCAGCGACGAGGCCGAGCGGGTGCAGATCCTGCATACCGTTTATTGCGAGACGCACCGGCCAAGCGCCGCGCCGCTCCCTCCCGGACTGGTGCTGGCAGTGCTCGAAGTCGAAAGCCGCTTCAACCGCTGGGCCATTTCCAGCGCCGGAGCGGTTGGCCTCATGCAGGTGATGCCATTCTGGCCCGAGCGGCTCGGGTTGCCGCGCCCGCAGCTGATCGGCGTCGAAACCAACATTCGCATGGGCTGCGCGATTCTGCGTTACTACCTGCAGGCCGAACGCAACGACGTGCGTAGTGCCCTCGCGCATTACAACGGCAGCATTGGCCGGCGCGATTACCCGGACCGCGTGGTGGTGCGCTGGATGGATTACTGGAAAGGCGCCGACGATCTGGGGCGCCGCGGCGCGCTCTAGCGGACGGTAAAGCCCCGCGGCGGGTTTGCCAAGGCGGCCGCGTCCTCCTCAATGCGCACTTCGCTGACGCGCGCCGCGGTCGGGCCGATGGCCAACCAGTCGGTAAATTGCCGTAGCGCTTCAATGGAACCCACGGCGAGCACCTCGACTCGCCCGTCGGACAGGTTGCGCGCATAACCGCAAAGGCCAAGTTCGGTGGCCCGCTGCGCGGCCGAGGCGCGGTAAAACACGCCCTGCACTCTGCCGCTCACCCAGCAACGCTGCGCTTTCATGGCCTGCTCGCTCCGACGCCGCACTCGCACCGTAGTCGGCCGATTTTAGCGACTTATGCTGATCAGGCGCTGCTGCGCAGGTAAACTTACGCCCCCATGAGCGAGATTCTCGTACTTTATTATTCCCGCAGCGGCGCCACGGCCGAACTTGCCCGGCAGGTGTGCCGCGGCGTCGAGTCGGTGTCCGGTGCCAAAGCCACACTGCGCACGGTCGCCCCGGTGAGTGCGGCGAGCGAATCGGTCGCTCGCCCGGTACCCGACAGCGGCCCGCCTTATGCGACTCTCGAGGAGCTGCAGCGCGCGGATGGCCTGATCATCGGCAGCCCGACGCGCTTTGGCAACATGGCGGCCCCGCTGAAGCATTTTCTGGATGGCACTTCGAGCCTGTGGCTAAGTGGCGCGCTGGCCGGCAAGCCGGCGGCTGCCTTTACTTCTACGCAGACAATGCACGGCGGACAGGAGAGCACCTTGCTGACGATGCTGCTGCCGCTTTTGCATCATGGCATGGTCCTGGTGGGACTGCCCTACACCGAGCGCGCGCTGCGCGAGACGCGCGGCGGCGGTACCCCCTACGGCGCTTCCCGCCTGGGCATCGATCAGCCATTGACTCGCGACGAGAGCGAACTCGGTCGCGCGCTCGGCGCCCGCGTCGCGCAGCTGGCAGTCAGGTTGGCTGCCGCGCCAGCACGTCGCGAATAAACGGCACCGTCAGCCGCCGCTGCGCCAGCAGCGCGGCTTCATCAAGCGCATCCAACAACCCATACAAAGTCGGCATGTCGCGCCGGAACCGCCGCTGCAGGTACACCGCGGTCTCCTCCGGCAACTCCAGCCCGCGCAGCTGCGCGCGCAGCCGAAGCGCCGCGCGTTGCGACGGCTCATCGAGCGTCAGGAGCGGCAACAGCACGGCCGCGCGCAGCCGCGACGCCAGGTCCGGCAAGGCGAAATTCAGTCGCTGCGGGAGTGACTCCTCTGCGATGATCAGGCTCGCGCCCTGCTCTTCAGTGTCGCGATAAAGATTGAACAGTGCCTGTTCCCAGG
>DASWBL010000297.1:0-17771 GCA_036390615.1 Steroidobacteraceae bacterium
GAAGCGCGATTAGTGCATGGGATCGAGGGGTGCCTTAAGTATTTTGCCGAGCTGGGCGCGCGGCGCAGCGAGCTGCCATACCAGATCGATGGCGTGGTTTACAAAGTCAATTCCCGCGCTGACCAGGAGCGTCTCGGGCAGGTATCGCGGGCGCCGCGCTGGGCGATCGCGCATAAGTTTCCGGCCGATGAGGCGCGCACAGTACTGCGGGATATCGAATTCCAGGTCGGGCGAACCGGCGCGCTGACGCCCGTGGCGCGGCTTGAGCCAGTGCTGGTCGGCGGCGCGACGGTCAGCAACGCAACACTGCACAACATGGATGAGATAGAGCGCAAGGACGTACGCCGTGGCGACACCGTGATCGTGCGTCGCGCCGGAGATGTCATCCCGGAGGTCGTGCGTGTGCTGCCGGAGTTCCGCGTCCAGGGCGCGCGCCCGGTCCATATGCCGAAAGCCTGTCCGGTGTGCGGCTCGCCGGTCGTTCGCGACCCGGATCAGGCGGTGGCCCGGTGCACCGGCGGATTTACCTGCGCGGCGCAGCGCAAAGAGGCGCTGCGGCATTTTGCCAGTCGCCGGGCGCTAGATATCGAGGGTTTTGGCGAGAAGCTGATCGACCAGCTGGTCGAGCGCCAGCTGGTCGGTACGCCGGCAGACCTTTATTCGCTCAGTGCCACGACCCTTGCGGCGCTGAATCGGATGGGCGAGAAATCAGCGGCGAATTTGCTGCAGGCGCTGGAGCAGAGCAAGCGTACGACGCTCGCGCGCGTGCTATTTGCGCTCGGGATTCGCGACGTGGGCGAAGCCACGGCGGCAGCGCTGGCGGAGCATTTCGGATCGCTTGAAGCCCTGCAGGACGCAGACCTCGAGCAAATCCAGCAGGTCCCTGATATCGGCCCGGTGATCGCGGCCCACGTGCACGAGTTCTGGGCGGTGCCGGATCACCGCCGGGAAATCAAGCGATTGCAGGATGCTGGTCTTAAGTGGACCGAACATGCGCCGGCCGCTCGGCCGAGCGAAGGTCCGCTGACCGGCCTGACCGTTGTGCTGACCGGAACGCTCACACGCCATACCCGCGAACAGGCGGGCGAGCAACTCCGCGCCTTGGGGGCCAAGGTCAGCGGCTCCGTTTCTGCGAAGACCGACTACGTGATCGCCGGAGCCGAGGCTGGCTCGAAGCGCGCCCGCGCCGAACAGCTGGGCGTTGCGATCCTCGATGAGGCAGCTCTAGAGCAGTTGCTCGCGGGCCGGCGCCCGGCCGCCGTCAAGAACTAGATGACGCTCCCCAGTCATCGTGAGCGGTGCGCCATAGCCGCAATAAGCTTGATTGCGATGTGTTTGGTTACGTTCGACCATGAGGCGCTCGGTCATGGCGGCATGTGCCTTGCAATCGGCGGGCACATAGTGGTTCTGACGAGCTCAATCTTTCAATGTGATCTCAGGTCAATTTGGATTGATCCGGCTGGACCAATGGGGAACATTTTCGTTGGCGCTGTAGCGCTTATGATAAAGAATCGAATCCCGCGGCCGCTGGTGAAGACACGTCTTTTATTGCTGCTCGTGACGTCTTTTAGTTTCTTCTGGGAGGCGGCCTATCTCGTTAAGGCAATGGTCACTCGAAACGGCGACCTTTATTTTGCCGGCCTCGATTTTCTGGGTGAGCCGACTTACGGGTGGCAAATCGCGGGTGTAGCGGTGGGCATCGCTTTTTACCTGTTTACCGCTAGATGGTCTTTTGCCGCGCTGTCCGATCTTTGGCCTGACGCAGACTCGGCGCGCTCCGTTTCGCAAACCGCATGGCTCAGCGCCAGTGTTGGCGCTGCGGTGGCTGCGCTCCTCTATTTCGGCGACGGTTGGCGCGACTTCAGTGACGCCGTACTTGAGATAGGCGGCTCTTCGTTTCCATTGCTGTTCATTCCGAGGAAAAGCGTGGCGACCGCAACGACAGCCGGACCCGCGCAAATTCGCCGCCCCGGCATGACGATCGCATTGTCAATCATCGTATACGCAATTTTTGTCGCTACACTAGGCCATGGGCTCCGTTATTGACCCTTGCTGGCCAGAAGCGCTAACCCAAAAATCGCTGATATAGCCACAGAGCGAAATTTTAGGCCGAGCGAAAGTCCGTTGACGGCCGGACCGTCGCGTTGACCGGAACGCTCGCCTGCCACACCCACGAGCAGGCGGGGGATAAACTCCGCGCTTTGGGGGCCAGGGTTAGCGCCTCAGATTCTGCCAAGTGGGATTACGTGATTGCCGGAGCCGAGCAGGGCTCTAAGCGCACCCGCACCGAAAATCTTGGCGTTGCGGCCTTGGATGAGCAGGTCCGGGGCAGTTGGAGGCGGGCAGGGACGCCGCTCCCGTCAAAAAGCAGCAGGTTTTTGTTCCTGTGCGCTTTCTAAGATCTGAGTAAAAACAAAGCACTAAAATCTTATTATTAGGTTATTTCTCACAACGACTGACCGCATACGGTGACTAGTGGAACTGGCTTGACAGCGGGGCGTGCTGAACCAATACTTAACCTTATGGTTAAGCGTGAGTCGCAGAATCTGAATGAACTGTTTTCGGCGTTGGCCGATCCGACGCGGCGCGGAATCCTGGCCGCGTTGTGTGACGGCAGCCTTGCCGTGAGCGACCTGGCTGGTCCCTTTGGGATGTCGCTGCCGGGATTTACTAAACACCTGCGGATTCTTCAGCAGGCGGGCTTGGTGCGGCGCGAAAAGACCGGCCGCGTCGTACGGTGCACATTATCTGCGGCGCCGCTGCAACCTGCCGCTGAGTGGCTGTCCCGTTACCAGGAGTTCTGGACGGCGCGGCTGGACGCCCTGGCGCAATTTCTGAACCAAGAAGAGAACCCGAGATGGACACCGGAAAAATCAACCCGTCGCTCACGATCGTTCGGCAATACCAGAGCACGCCGGACAAAGTCTGGAACTCCTGGACCACGAGCGCGGCGTTAAAGCAATGGATGGCACCGTCGCGCGATTTCACGACGACTGTTGTGGAACTCGACGTGCGTGTCGGCGGGCGCTACCGGATTGAGATGAAGGGGCCGGACGGAGCCGAACATGACGTGCGCGGCATTTATCGCCGCGTCACGCCGCACCGCAGCCTGGAATTCACATGGTCATGGAAGAGTACGCCGGAACGGGAGTCGCTGGTGGTCATTGAACTGCGGCCAACGGCGCAGGGCACGGAACTGACTTTGACCCACTCGCAGTTCGTCGACCAGGAGGCCTGCGATCAGCATAACAAGGGCTGGATCGGTTGCCTCGCCCAACTCGACCAATTTCTGCTTTTATCCGCAGCCTGAACTTTGCAACGTACCCGAACAACTGAAGAGGATCGGCCTATGAAACTTTATTTCAACCCGCTCTCCACCTACTCACAAAAGGTACTGATGGCCCTGTACGAGAAGAACGTGCCGTTCGAGCCTTCTTTCGTCAATTTGGCCAGCCCGGAGGGCCGGGCTGCCTACGAGGCGGTTTATCCGATCGGGAAAGTTCCGCTGCTGAAGCCGACCGAGGATCATTCGATTCCCGAATCGAGCATTATCATTGAATATCTCGAAGGGCATTTTCCGCAAGGCACGCGCCTGATTCCCGACGGCATCGACGCGTCGCGCCAGGTACGGTTCTGCGATCGAATGTGCGATCTGTATCTTAACGATGCCTGCGTCGCCATCCTCGGCCAGCAGCGGGGATTTGCGCCGCAGACCGAACGTCAACTGGCAAGTGCCGCCAAGCACCTTAAAGTCAGTTACGAATTTCTGGATAAGCGCCTCGGCAACCAGGAATGGTTGTGCGGGAGCTTTTCCATGGCCGACTGCGCGGCGCTGCCGCCGCTGTTCTACTGTCAGGAGGTTGCGCCGTTCAAGGACTTCCCCAATATCGTGAAGTATTACGAGCGTGGCAAGAAGCGGCCAAGTTACGCGAAGGTATTGGCCGAGTTACTGCCGACATTGGAAAAACTCAACGCCCAGCGCGCCACTCAACAAAGCGCCGCCTGAGCCAGAAGTTATGATCCGGACCCAGGATGGCGGCGGCGCCATCCTGGGCGCCAGATTAGCGGGCGCTGGGTCGCCAAGCGCCGCCTTACTGCGCGAGAAATTTCCTCAGCGGTTCCCAATAATGGCTGTACCAGCCGCTGGCGAGGTCGGCGCCACGCCCTGGCGGAAACCCGCGGTGATCTAAGATCACCTGCGTCCCGGCGCCGGCGTCCGCCAGCACGAACCTCACAATCGAGAAATCGCCCGGGCCCCAGCTCGCAGAGCGCCAGACCTGCACCAGACGTTGGTCGCGCACGAGCTCAATCTGCCGGCCCGTAATGTAGCCGCCAAACAGCGTGAACGCTCCGCCGATCTCGGTGCTAATGGCGGTCGCTGAAGCGTTCGGCGCAGTGACCAAATTGATCGCATCGCTCAAGCGCGTGACCCCGTCAAATTGCTTAGCATCCGTCAGGGCAGCGTATACGCGGCTGCGACTGGCATTAATCGTCACCTCATCGTGTATCGCTTCGGCGGAGTGGATGAGGCCGTTGTCCGTGTCGGTCGCCGCGGAGGCGGCGGTGTTGATCGCCGGCAGCGCCACCAGAGCAGCCGTGAACGCCCGACGCGAGCTGCGAATCGAATTCATCGCGGTCCTCCTTGTGACAGGGCAGTGAGGATTTGTGCCAGTGCCTTGTTACGCACGAGTGAATAATCGCTGTCGCCGTGCACGACCGGCGGCACGACGGTTGACGACGGCGGGTGCAGGCGCACCCGCCGCGCCGGTCCGATTTCCGTTTACAGGCTCTTTTCGACCTTGGCCGTCTTCATCAGCTCGTCGCGGTAGGCCTCGAGCTTCTTCTGCTGCACGAGCTGCGTAATCCGGTCCTTGACCGAATCATAAGGCGGCGGCACGTTATCGCGCGTGTCATCGAGCCGGATGATGTGCCAGCCGAACTCGGTCTGCACCGGCTGGGCGGTGGTCTCGCCTTTTTTCAACTTCTCGACGGCATCGCCAAACGGCTTGGCCATGTTCGAGACGTTGAACCAGCCCAGGTCACCGCCGCTGTTCTTGGAATTGTCGATCGAATTGGCCTTGGCCAGATCCTCGAACTTGGCGCCGTGCTTGAGCTGCTCCAGGATCTTGTCGGCTTCTTCCTTGGTCTTGACCAGGATGTGGCGGGCCTTGTACTGGGTCTTTGGCATCGCGGCGACCTGAAAATCGTATTCAGCCTTGAGCTCGGCATCAGTCGGCTTGCGGTCCTTCAGGTAATTTTCGGACGCGGCCTGATCGAGCAGCTGCAGCCGCTGAAACGCCATCGCCGTGGCCGTCTCGGCCTTCTTGTCCAGGCCGTCCTTCTGCGCCTGCTGCGCGACTACTTCGGCCCGGATCAGGCTGTCCAGTAGTTGCGAGCGCTGCTGCTCGGTCAGCTGGGTGGCGGTCTTGCCGGCGACACTCTTGGCGACAAAATCGTACAGCTCACGCGACAACGGCACACCGTTGACTATGGCCACCGGCTTGTCGGCAGCATTGGGGACCGTGCCCACGCTCGGATTGGACTTGGGGGTGCAAGCGGCCAACACAGACAAGCCAGCGGCCGCAATAATAAGCGTTACTTTCATTTTAAATCTCAGCTAGTTACAGAATAAACCTATAAATCATCATCAGGACAAATCGCCTGCAGCGCCAGCGCATGTATCTGGCTCGCAAACAGCGGCGCGAGCGCATCGTGCACGAGTCGATGGCGCTGCACCAGTGTCAGGCCGCAAAAGCGTGTGGACACGATCCGTGCCCGAAAGTGCCCGCCGCCGCCGGCAGCGCCACGATGGCCAACGTGGGCGGCGCTTTCATCGAGCACCGTAAGCTCCAGCGGCTGCAGGCGATCCTGCAGCAGCGCCCGGATCTGTTCAACCCGGTCGCTGGTCATCGGCGGGTTGCCGGGCCGTGGCCCGGCTCCCGAGCCAAAGCGCCTGAATGATGGCAAAAATCATGAACGCTGCAGTCATTCCGTAGACCTTGAAGGCGACCCACGTGCTCTCGCTGGCACGGTAAGCGACCAGCAGGTTTACGGCTCCAAGCACTATGTAAAAGAGCACCCAGATAACATTGGCCCGGTTCCACGTGCGCGCCTCGAGGCTGCTGCCTGGTGGCAGCGCCGGCTCGATCAGCCGGCGGGTCAGGGGACTTGCGCCCACCCATTGGCTGCCGAGGAATATCAGCGCCAGCAACCACAGAAACACGGTTGGCTTCCACTTCAGGAACCGCGCGTCATGCAAAACCAAAGTGGCGGTGCCCAGCACCAGCACCAGTAGCGTGCTGATTGCATGCAGGGGCGAGACCGTGCGGGTGCGCAGCAGATCCACCAGCAGCAACAGCACCATCGAGCCCATCAGCACCGCGGTTGCGAGATAAATCCCACCCCACTTATAGGCGAACCAAAAGGCGAGCAACGGCGCCAGATTCAGGGCTGCTTGCATGCTGCGAGGGATGAGTTACAGGTGAGCACGGTATATTAGCGGATCGGGCGTCGCGGCGCCCAACGGCGGCTCTTAAGCGGGCCAGAAGAGCTGCGTGAGCCAATATTTCCAGCTGCATCCGCACAACCCACAGTTGCGCCTGATTCGGCAAGCGGTGCAGATATTGCGTGATGGCGGTCTGATCGCCTATCCGACCGACAGCTGCTATGCATTCGGCTGCCACATCGGCGACAAGGACGCGCTCGAGCGCTTACGCCGCTTACGCGGCGCCGACCGCCACCACCACTTCACGCTGGTGTGTCGCGACTTGAGCGAGATAGGCCGCTACGCCAGGATCGACACTTGGCAGTTTCGGCTGCTGAAGTCGGCAACTCCCGGACCGTTCACGTTCCTGTTGCCGGCGACCCGCGAGACGCCGCGGCGACTGCAGCACCCAAGGCGACGCACGATCGGCATCCGCGTTCCCGACCACCCGGTGCCGCAACTGCTGCTCGCCGAACTCGGCGAACCGCTGATGAGCTCGACTTTGCTGTTGCCGGGCGAGGCGCTGCCGCTGACCGACGGCGCCACCATCCGCGAGCGCCTCGAACACCAGCTCGATGCCGTTTTGGATGGCGGGCACTGCGGTATTGAGCCGACCACGGTGATTGACCTAGCTGTCTCCCCGCCGCAGCTATTACGCCAGGGGCGAGGGCGGCTGCCCGGCCTGTTTGACTGACATCCGGCGCGGCGGGCCCCGTATAATGGCGGCTTGCCATTGTTGCAGGTTCGCCAGAGGCGGGACGTGCCTAACTAATGAGTGCTGCACCCCAAGCCAAGCGCGTTCTCTCCGGCATGCGCCCGACGGGCGAATTGCATCTGGGCAACTTCCACGGTGCCTTGCGCAACTGGGTGGAGCTGCAATACCAGTATGAGTGCTACTTCTTTGTAGCCGACTGGCACGCCCTGACCACCGGTTACGAGGACACCAGCCAGCTGCAGTCGGCGATTCACGAGATGCTGATCGACTGGCTCGCCGCCGGTCTCAATCCTGGCGTATCGACGCTGTTTATCCAGTCCCAGGTCCCCGAGCACGCCGAGTTGCACCTGCTGCTGTCGATGATCACGCCGCTTGGCTGGCTGGAGCGCGTGCCCACGTACAAGGATCAGCAGGAACAGCTGAAGGACAAGGAGCTGGCTACCTACGGCTTTCTGGGCTACCCGGTACTGCAGAGCGCCGACATCCTGCTGTATCGGCCGGCCTTCGTGCCGGTCGGGGAGGATCAGGTCGCGCACGTGGAAATCACCCGGGAGATCGCCCGCCGCTTCAATCATTTATATGGCCAGGAACCCGACTTCGCCGTCAAAGCCGAACAGGCGATCAAGCAGCTCGGCGGCCGTAATATCACGCTTTACCGCCAGCTGCGTCGGCAGTTTCAGCAGGCCGGCGACGCTGCGGCGCTGGAGCGCGCCCGCGCGCTGGTGGAGGGCAACACGCGCATCACCGTGGCCGACCGTGAGCGGCTGCTGGGCTATCTGGAAGGTACCAGCGTCAGCATCCTGCCCGAACCACAGGCGCTGCTGACGGCCAATCCGCGGGTGCCGGGGCTCGACGGCCGCAAGATGTCCAAATCCTACGGCAACACGATCGGCCTGCGCGAGGACCCGGACAGTGTGGCGCGCAAGCTCAGGACGATGCAGACTGATCCGGCGCGGGTTCGCCGCTCCGACCCTGGCAATCCGGACATATGCCCGGTGTTTGACCTGCATCGCATTTACTCGGATCAGGCGACGCGCGATTGGGCAAGCGCCGGTTGCCGCTCGGCAGGCATCGGCTGCCTGGAATGCAAGGCGCCGTTGATCGAGAAGATCGTCACGGAGATCGGCGCGATGCGCGAGCGGGCCAAGGAATTTCAAGACAACCCCGAGCTGGTCAGCAACCTGCTCGCCGAGGGTTCGGAAAAGGCGCGTGAGGCGGCCCGCGCGACCCTGGATGATGTGCGCCGCGCCGTGCATCTGCGTAGCGAATAACCGCAAGGCAATCCTGGTGGTCAAACCCGATCTGAAAGTCGTGAGCTCCAAGCCCGATACCGAGTCGCCGCTCCCACCGGCGGCGCCGGAACAGGCCGAGATGCCGTTTGCGATGATCAATGGCGAGCCGCTGACGCAGCTGCCGCGCGATCTGTACATTCCGCCGCACGCGCTCGAAGTGTTTCTGGAAGCCTTCGAAGGGCCGCTGGATCTGCTTTTGTACCTGATCCGTCGGCAGAACATCGACATCCTCGATATCCCGATAGCCGAGATCACCACCCAATACACGCAGTACATCGAGCTGATGCAGGGGCTGCAGCTCGAGCTCGCCGGCGAGTACCTGTTGATCGCCGCGACGTTGGCAGAAATCAAATCCCGCATGCTGCTGCCGCGTCCGCCCAGTGCCGGGGAATTCGGCGAGGAGGATCCGCGTGCGGAACTGGTGCGTCGGCTGCAGGAGTATGAGCGCTTCAAGCAGGCCGCCCAGGGTATTGATCAGCTGCCGCGACTCGAGCGCGATGTCTGGCCGACCAGCGCGGAGCTTCGCGACCGGCCGCCGGCCCGGGTCGTGGCACAGGTAACTCTGCGCGAGATGCTGCTGGCGTTCAAGGACGTGGCGTTGCGGGCTCAGATGTTCGCCCATCTGCACGTGCGGCGCGAGCACCTCTCGGTGCGCGAACGCATGAGCGATGTGCTCGCCGCGCTCGAGCACGGCGCGTTCCTGCCTTTCACATCGCTGTTTCGCGTGAGTGAAGGCCGCGCCGGCGTCGCGGTGACTTTTATTGCGCTGCTCGAGCTGCTGCGCGAAGGCCTGATTGACATCGTGCAGGCCGAAGCGCTCGGGCCGCTGCACGTGCGCAGCGGCCCGGTAAACCGTACACTGCATCTGGTGGCCGACAACACGGGTGAGGGGACCGACGGGACCGGCTCATGAACGAAACCTACGTCAAGAATGTGGTCGAGGCGGCGCTGCTGGCTGCCGGCAAGCCCGTGAGCATTGCCGAACTGGAGCAGCTGTTTGACGGGGCACAACGGCCTTCGGCGGCGGATATCGAGCGTGCGCTCGCGACGCTACGCAGCGAGTACGCCGGCCGGGCCATCGAGCTGCACGAGAGCGCCAGCGGCACACGCATCCAGGTGCGGCGCGAGTTTGGCCCCGCTATTGCCCGCCTGTGGCCCGAGCGACCGCAGCGCTATACGCGTGCGCTGCTCGAGACGCTCGCGCTGATCGCCTATCGCCAGCCGATTACGCGCGCTGAAATTGAGGCAGTACGCGGGGTCACTGTCAGCCCGAATACGATTCGCACGCTGCTTGATCGCAACTGGATCCGCGTGGTCGGCCACCGCGACCTGCCGGGCCGGCCAGAAATTCTCGGCACGACGCGCGAATTTCTCGACTACTTCAGCTTGCGCAGCCTAGATGAGCTGCCGCCGCTCGCGGAACTGCGACTGCTGAGCGATGCCGACCCGCAGCTGGCCCTGCCTGGCACGGCCGCGATGCCGCTTGCCGATAACGGCGATGAGCTGCCCATGGCCGGCGCCGATGATGGCCTTGACGGCGACGAGGAAAGCAACGGCGTGGACGATCTGCAGGCAGCCGGCGCCCATCTGGTCGCCGCCCCGCCGATCGCCGACGACTGAGCGCTGCAGCGATGAGCGCTGCGGCCGCTCCCGCGCGCCTGCAGAAAGTGCTGGCCGAGCTTGGGCTCGCATCGCGCCGCGAGGCTGAACAATGGATCCGGGCCGGGCGCGTTTCGGTCAACGGCCAGCCGGCGGTGCTCGGGCAGCGGGTTGGCGCCGGCGACCAGCTGAGCCTCGATGGGCGCTCGATCCGCCAGCGAGCCATGTCGCGCCACGCTCCGGTGCTGCTTTGCCACCGCTCACCCGGAATCCCGCTGCTCCCCAAGATCGATCGCGGCACTGCGCTCGCCGAGCAGCTGCCGCGCCGGGCCGGACGCCGCTTCATCAGCGTCAGCCCGATGCCGCTGGTCGACGGTGGGCTTGAGGTGCTGACGGCCGATGGCGGGATGGCGGCTCGGCTGCAACGCGCCGTGCATGATCTGGCCAGTGAATTCAGCGTGCGCGTGCGCGGCGAGCTGTCCGAGGCGCAACGCGCCGGCGCGCTCCAAGGGTTGCTCGATCGCGGTACGCCACTGCGCGTGCGTCACATCGACAGCGCAGGCGGCGAAGGCATGAATCGCTGGTACCAGCTCGAAGCTGTAGGCGCCAGCGGCAATCATGTGCGGCAGCTCCTTGAGCGGCTCGGGATTACAGTGAGCCGGGTGCTGCGCACCAGGCTCGGGCCTCTCGCCCTCGAACGTACGCTGCCTCGTGGACGCTGGCGGGAACTGAGCGAGGCAGAACTACAGGGGCTGCTCAGCCCGCCGGTGCCTGACAATCCAGACTCTGACCCGTCACGCCGCGGCCGGCCGGCCCGAGCAGCCACAGATAAGGACTGACGATCGCTGCCGGTTCCGGCCGTGATTCGGGCGCTTCAGCCGGATAGGCCTGGCGGCGCATTCGCGTTCGCGTGGCTCCGGGGTTGAGCGCATTGACGCGGATCTGGCTGTGGCCGCTCAATTCTGCGGCCAAGAGTTGACTCAGCGCCTCGACGGCGAACTTCGACACGGCGTAGGCGCCCCAGAACGGGCGGGCACGCCGGCCGACACTGCTCGACGTAAATATTACGGAGGCATCCGCCGCGACGCGCAGCGCCGGCAACAGCACCTGCGTCAGGGCAAGTGCCGCCGTCGCGTTCACGTGCAACACCCGGTGCCAGTCCGCCATCGGGTAATGCTCGAGCGGCGCAAGCGGACCGAGCACGGCCGCGTTGTGCACCAGGCCATCGAGCCGTCCGTAGCGGGCAAGCAGTGACGTAGCCAACGATTCATATTCCGGAGCCAGCGCTCGCTCCAGATCAAGCGGTGCAATGCTCGCCTCGGAAAGCCCGAGTGCGGCGATCTGCCCATGCACAGCCTCGAGGCGCCGCACGGTGCGGCCGATCAGCACGAGTTCGGCGCCCTGCGCAGCGGCCGCCAGCGCCACGGCCCGGCCAATGCCGTCGCCAGCGCCGGTGACGGCGACGACGCGGCCGGCAAGTGAGTTGGCGGTCGGCACATAAGCGCGCGCCAAAGCACCTGGATCAGGCGGTGGTTGCAATGCAAATCTCCCTTGCCGAGCAAATCGAGTTCATGTCAATCGTTGGCCAGGTGGCCAGCCAAAGCGACCCCGCAGCGCGGCGCGCGCCGCACGCCAGGCAGCGAAATTTTGCGACCAGAGCGCGTAGCGACCGCCCGGCGGTCGTTCCGGCGGCGCAGTCTCGCCACGACTGCGGCGCCAGTGCGCGAGCGCCAACCACACCAGCAGCGGTACCAGTGCCGGCTGCGCGTTGGCGCCCAGCTCCAGTAGCAATTGCCGCAGCCTCGTCGGCTCTGGCATTTCCTCGCCCCCGGCCAGGAGCTGTCCGGCACTGCCGCCCAGTGCCCGCAGCGTCGCTGCATTCGGCTGCGACTCATCGGCCAGCACCGCACCTAAAAGCACGAACAGCGTGCCAGCGTCGGCTTCATAGTATGCCTGCCGCTCGTGGCCAGCGCTGAGCGGCGCCGCGGCGAGCGCCAGCGCCGTGGCTTGAACCAACGGCAATAATTCTGGCAGCGGCGCTCCGCGCCTGCGCTGCTGCGCAGCCAGCCATTGAGTCAGCGGGTGGGCGGGCTCACCGCGCTTAAGCCGCAGGGACTCGTGTTGCCACCACTCAAGTCGCTGATGCGCCACCGCATGATCCATTCCTGGGGTAAGACTGGCGCGGATTTCCGTATACAGGGCGAGAACCTTGCGAAACGCCTCGCGCCGTTTGCCGCTGCAGTACAACTCGGCCGATGCGTGCACGGAACCAGCCGCGGCGGCTGGCGCCGGCACCTGCGACGCATCATTCACGACGGATCGTTGGAATCAGCCGCACCCGGCTGCGGTGCGCGTACCAGTAGCTCCAGTGGCTCGGGTGTCGACAGCGGATCCCCGGTGACGGCGCCAAGTTCGGTAAAGCGTCGCGCCTGCGGCAGCACATTACGCTCGAGCGAACCGACGGCACTGTTATAGCTTTCGACCGCGCTACCTAGTCTCTGGCCGGTCTTAGCCAGATGGGCTACGAAACTACCGAGCCGCCGGTGCAGCTCCTGGCCAAGCTCCCGGATCTGCTCGGCGTGCTGCGTGACTTGCGATTGGCGCCATCCGTAGGCCACCGCCTTGAGTAGCGCAATGAGCGTCGATGGCGTTGCGATGATGACGCTCTGGCGCAGCGCGTATTCCAGCAGCTCGGGTCGCGAGCTGAGCGCTGCGCTGAGGAACTGATCGCCCGGAAGGAACAGCACGACAAACTCCGGCGAGCTGGAAAACTGATTCCAGTAGGCTTTGGCTCCGAGTTCACGCACGCGCGCATCGAGCTGCTGCGCATGGCGCTCGAGCGCGGCCGCCCGCAACTCCTCGGTCGGAGCTTCAATCGCCTCGAGGTAGGCATCGAGCGGCGTTTTCGCGTCAACCACCAGCTCACGGCCGTCGGGTAGATGCACCAGCAGGTCGGGCCGCACGGCAACTTGCGCGCCTTCCGCGGTAGCCTGCTCAGTAAAGTCGCAATGCTCCGACATGCCGGACAGTTCCACCACGCGCCGCAGCGTCAGTTCGCCCCAGCGGCCGCGCACCTCCGGCCGCCGCAGTGCGCCAACCAGATTGCGGGTCTCGCGCTGCAACGCCACCTGGCCAGTGGCCAGCGCCTCAATCTGCGTGCGCAGGCTGCTGAATGCATCGCGCCGCTCCCGCTCGAGCGCCTGGATCTGCTGTTCGGTTTTCTCAAGCGTCTGGCGGATGGGATCGACAAGCGCGCCAAAGGCCTGCTCGCGCTCCCGCAACGCGCCCTGAACGCCGCTCTGCTCGCGCGCAAAGCGTTCACTAGCCAGTTGCAGGAATTGATCGGTGTTATGACGCAGGGCCGCATTGGCGAGCTCGGCAAAACTACCACGCAGCCGCTGCTCGGCCTGCTCGAGGGCACGACCCTGGCGCCGCTGCAGCCAGATAAATCCGGCAACGCCGAGCAATACGCCGCCAACTAGCGCCAGCGGTATGACCCAGGTGAGGGTTTCAGCTGGCATGCAACACCGATTCCACGCGCCGGCCGCTGCGATCGAGCCCCACCCATGGCAGCAGATCTTGCGGATCATTCAGCCAACCTGCGCCCGGCCAGCCCTGTGGCTCATCGGCAGCGCTTAAATAACCGAAGCGGGCGCCGAGTGGCACCATGCCGGCAGCCAGAGCCGCCTGAACGTCACGCAGTGCATCGCCCAGATACAGGCAACGCTGCGGCGCTACACCCACTTGCTCGGCCGCCACGAGCAGCGGCCGCGGATGCGGCTTGCGCTCGGGCAGCGTATCGCCGCTCAGCACGCACGCCGCGCGCTGGCGCAATCCGAGTTGCTGCAGCAGCGGCTCGGTCAACCGCTGTGGCTTATTGGTCACGACGCCCCACGGAATGCCGTGGCGCTCAAGCGCCGCGAGCACAATCTCAAACCCATCGAACAGCCGCGTGCGGCCGCTCAGGTCCGCGAGGTAAAGCTCAAGCAGCCGCTCGCGCAACCGCTCGAACTCGGCCGGTGCGGCCGTCGCAAAGCCGAGCCGCAGCACGGCCGCAGCGCCATGCGAGACCTGTAGTCGGATCGGCTCATAGGGCAGGGCCGGCAGGCCTTGCTCGGCACGCAGCGCGTTGAATGCGGCCGCCACGTCCGGCGCCGTGTCAAGCAACGTGCCGTCGAGGTCGAACAGAGCCGCGCCGAGAATCTGCCGTGGCCGGTTCAATCTCGCGCCCCAGCGGCTGCAAAGCAGGCCATGTAATTGACGTTAGGATCGTGTCCGGCCTCGCAACGGTGCGCCAGCGGATCGTAGTGCACGCCGGTCAGATCGGTCAGCGTAAGTCCCGCGCTGCGCGCCAGCGCCGATAATTCAGCCGGCCGGATAAAGCGCGCGTACTCGTGCGTGCCGCGCGGCACCAGCCCCAGCAGGTACTCAGCAGCGACGATTGCGAGCGCGAAGGCCTGCGGTGTGCGGTTGATAGTCGACATGAACAGCAGACCGCCCGGGCGCAGCAGTGCAGCGAGCGACGACACCAGACGCGGCGGATCGGGTACGTGCTCGATCAGCTCCATGCAGGTAACGACATCGAAGCTGTGGGGGTGCTGTGCCGCCAGGCGCTCGGCGTCCAGCAACTGATATTCGACCGGCGAGCCGGTGGCCGCCGCATGCAGCCGCGCCACTTCAATCATCGCTTCTGACAGATCCACGCCTACCACTGTGGCGCCGTGTGCCGCCAGCGCCTCGCTCAGCGCGCCGCCGCCGCATCCGACATCAGCAATGCGCGCGCCCTTGAGCGTCGCGCGCGCTGCAATAAACTGCACGCGCACCGGATTGATGGCGTGCAAGGTGCGAAACGCACCAGCCGGATCCCAGAAGCCATGCGCCTGGGTCTGGAATTTGGCCAGTTCCGCCGGATCTACATTCGCTGCCGCAGCCATCGCCATCCTGAGCCAAAGGCTAAATCCGGGCTCGCGCCCAAGCGCCCAGTATAGCGATCCATCGGCTGCGCCGCCTTGCCGACAGCAGCTGTCGGGGCACAACAGGCAGGTGGGGTGTGGTAGAATTTTCGGCTTGAAAATCATTCGTTTCCCATGATCGAAATAGCCCGCGAAATCCTGCCCGTCAGCCTCGAAGACGAGATGCGCCAGTCCTACCTTGATTACGCCATGAGCGTGATCGTCGGCCGGGCACTGCCGGATGCGCGTGACGGGCTGAAGCCAGTGCACCGGCGCGTGCTGCACGCCATGCGCGAGCTCGGCAACGAGTACAACAAGCCCTACAAGAAATCAGCTCGCGTGGTCGGCGACGTGATCGGCAAGTACCACCCGCACGGCGATAACGCTGTATACGACACGATCGTGCGCATGGCACAGCACTTTTCGATGCGCTATGTGCTGGTCGACGGCCAGGGAAATTTCGGCTCGGTCGACGGCGATGCGCCGGCGGCCATGCGCTACACCGAAGTTCGCATGTCGCGGATCGCGCACGAGCTCATGGCCGACATCGACCGCGAGACCGTGGATTTCGTGCCCAACTACGATGAGTCGGAGACCGAGCCGTCGGTGCTGCCGACGCGCATTCCGAACCTGCTGGTCAACGGCTCCTCTGGCATCGCCGTCGGCATGGCCACCAACATTCCGCCGCACAACCTGCGTGAGATCATCTCGGCCTGTCTGGCACTACTCGATGATCCGGCGCTGACACTCGCCGGATTGATGCAGCACGTGCCGGGTCCGGATTTTCCGACCGCCGGTATCATCAACGGCGCGCTCGAGATTGCCACCGCCTACAAGACCGGTCGCGGCCGGCTCTCGATTAGGGCGCGGGCCCAGATCGAACAGCTCGATGAACGCAGCAGCAGCCGACAGGCGATCATCGTTACGGAGCTGCCTTATCAGGTCAACAAGGCCCGGCTGCTCGAACGCATTGCGGAATTGGTGCGCAACAAGCTGATCGACGGCATCTCGGAGCTGCGTGACGAGTCCGATAAGGACGGCATGCGGGTCGTGATCGAACTGAAGCGCGGCGAAGTGGCCGAGATTGTCCTCAATAATCTTTACGCCCAAACGCCGATGGAAACGGTGTTCGGCATCAACATGGTTGCGCTCCAGGACGGTCAGCCACGGCTGATGGGTCTGCGCGAGCTGCTCGATGCGTTCCTGCGCCATCGGCGCGAGGTGGTGACGCGCCGCTCGGTATTCGAGCTACGCAAGGCCCGCGAGCGCGCCCATATCCTCGAAGGCCTGGCCATCGCGCTTGCCAACATCGATGCCATCATCGCGCTGATCAAGGCCGCGCCCGCGCCGACCGAGGCGCGCACCGCGCTGATGGCGCGACCCTGGCCCGGTGGCGCCGTGCCGCAGATGCTCGCACGCACCGGCACCGCCTCGACGCGACCGGATGGACTCGGCACTGAGTTCGGCCTGCAAGACGACGGTTACCGGCTGAGCGAGGCGCAGGCGCAAGCGATTCTCGACATGCGCCTGCACCGGCTGACCGGGCTCGAGCAGGAAAAGATTGTCACCGAGTACCGCGAACTGCTCGAGCGCATCGTCGACCTGGGGGAGATTCTGGCCAATTCTGTGCGCCTGACTGCGGTGGTGCGCGGCGAACTGGTTGAGATGCGCGAAGCCTACGGCGATGAGCGGCGCACGGAGATCAGCCGCGATCACCTTAACCTCTCGACCGAAGATCTGATCGAACCTCAGGACGTCGTTGTCACGCTGTCGCACGCCGGTTACGCCAAGGCGCAGCCGGTTTCCGATTACCAGGCCCAGCGACGCGGTGGCCGCGGCAAGTCGGCGACCGCGGTGCGCGATGAGGATTTCATCGAGAAACTGTTCATTGCGCACACGCACGATACGCTGCTGTGCTTCTCCAACCGCGGCAAGTTGTACTGGCTGCGGGTGTTCGAGCTGCCGCAGGCCGGCCGCGGCTCGCGCGGCAAGCCGATCGTCAATCTGCTGCCGCTCGGCGAGGGTGAGAAGATCAACGCCGTGCTGCCGATCAAGCAGTTCGACGAGCAGCATTTCGTGTTCATGGCCACCAGCCTCGGTACGGTCAAGAAAACGCCACTGGCGGCTTTTTCCCGGCCGCGGGCCAGCGGCATCATCGCCGTAGACCTGCGTGACGATGACCGGCTGATCGGGGTCGCGCTGACTGACGGCTTTCGCGAAATCCTGCTGTGTAGCAGCGGTGGCAAAGCCATTCGTTTCCACGAGCGCGAAGTGCGGCCCATGGGCCGTGACGCCACCGGCGTGCGCGGCATCCGCGTCAGTGGCGATCAGCGCCTAATCGCCTTGCTGGTCATCGGCGATGGGCACGTACTGACCGCATCGGAAAACGGCTACGGCAAACTCACGCCGCTCGAGGAGTTTCCGATCCACGGCCGCGGCGGGCAGGGCGTTATCGCCTTGCAGACCACGGAGCGCAACGGGTTGACGGTGGCGGCCCTGCAGGTGCAGCCGGTCGATGAGCTGATGCTGATCAGCTCGACCGGCACGCTGGTGCGCACGCCGGTGGCGGACATTTCGGTCGTCGGACGCAACACACAGGGTGTGCGGCTGATCCGGCTGGCCGACGGTGAGCGACTGACCGGTATTGAGCGGGTCGAGGCTCTCGAGGCGAGCGACGCCGAGGGCGCCGCCGAGGCCGGCGACGAGCCACCGGGCGAGCAGCCGGTCCC
>DASWBL010000298.1:0-12081 GCA_036390615.1 Steroidobacteraceae bacterium
CCGCCGTACGGCCGGTCATCAACCGTGCCGTGCACATCGCTCGTGTGCGCCCGCGGATCTTCGGTGCCGACGCTGAGCAACCCGCGGCCGACGGCCCGCCCCAGAACTCCATGCTCGACCGCATCGAGGATCAGGTTTGGAAACAGCGTGACCACTTCAATACGCATGGACTGCTCTCGTGCCGGCAGCGTGCGCTACAGATCCTCTGGCCAGTCCACCAGCAGCTCGCGCTGCTCGAGCAGCACACGCCGCAAATAAGGCGCGCCCGCCGGTACCCAGTATTCCTTCGTACCCACTACCACCAAATTCGTTCCGCCCGGCCCGTCCACAAAGCGACTGACCCGGCCGAGCAGCACGCCACTCGAATTACGCACCGCAAATCCCAGCAGATCATCGCGGTAATACTCACGCTCGCCTGCCGGTGGCAGCTCGGCCCGCTCCACCTCGATCTCACAACCCCTAAGCGCCGTGGCAGCATCGCGATCGGCCACACCCTCGAGCGCCACCCTAAATCGCCTGCCGTCGGGCTTCACGTCGGCCACACGGTAGGCCGCCTCGCTCCCCTGCGCATCGCGCAAAAACCAGCGCTCGTAGCGCAACAACCCGTCGGGCGGATCGGTGAAGGACTCGACCTTTACGCGACCACGAATGCCGTGGGGACCTAAAACGCGCCCCAGCACTATACGGTCGCTGCGGTCGCCCGCGTTCACGGGCTGGTCAAACTCCTTGATCAGGCCGCCGCTTGCTTGCGGTAACCGGCTACCAGCGCGCGCACTCGCTCGGAGGGCTGGGCGCCGTGGCCGACCCAGTGATCGATTCGCGCCAGATCGAGCTTCAGCCGCACTTCCTTGCCGCGGGAGACGGGATTGAAAAAACCCACCAGCTCAAGGCTCGAGCCACCCTGCCGGCGGCGACTGTCGGTCACCACCACATGATAAAAGGGTTGATTCTTGGCCCCGCGCCGGGTCAATCGAATAGTCACCATGATGAGTCCAATCTCGCCCCAAAAAAGAGCGCGGATTCTACGCAAACATGGCGCAAACTTAAAGCCCCTCAAGAACTTGCGTGCTCATCGCCCTCAGCGCCCCGGCCGGGGCCCTGCCCGGCCTGAACCTAAGCCAGCGAGCAGCTGGCCGAGCTTGCCGCCCTTCATCTGCTTCATGACCCGCTGCATCTCCTTGAACTGCTTCAGCAGCCGGTTGACGTCCTGAACCTGCACGCCGGATCCGGCGGCAATCCGCCGCCGGCGCGAGCCGTCAATCAAATCGGGGTTGCGCCGCTCGGGCGGCGTCATCGAATCGATCATTGCCACCTGACGCCTGACTTCCCTATCGGCCTGGTCGGCCGGCATCGCCCGCTGGCTCATTTGGGTGGGCAGCTTGTCCATCAGGGCGCCGAGTCCGCCGAGCCTGCGTACCTGTTCAAGCTGGGCGCGAAGATCCGTCAAGTCAAAGCCCTTGCCCTGCTTGACCTTGCGGGCCAGCCGTTCAGCCTCCCCGGCGTCAATATTGCGCTGCACGTCCTCGACCAGCGCCACCACGTCGCCCATGCCCAAGATCCGGGTCGCCATCCGTTCCGGATCAAAATCCTCCAGTGCTTCGGACTTTTCCCCGACCCCGACAAATACGATCGGCGCGCCGGTCACTTCGCGCACCGACAGCGCCACGCCGCCCCGGGCATCGCCATCGGCTTTGGTAAGGATGATGCCCGACAGTGGCAGCGCCGCGCCGAAGGCCGCTGCCGCCTGCAAGGCATCCTGCCCCGCCATGGCATCGACGATCAGCAAGCGCTGGTGCGCGTTGACCGCGCCGTTGATGCCTTGCAATTCACTCATCAGTGCCGCATCGATGTGCAGCCGGCCAGCGGTGTCAACGAGCAGCACATCGACCGCGCTGCGGCGGGCCTGCTCCAGGGCGGCACTGGCGATCCGGACCGGGTCTGCGCCTTCCGCCGCCGGGTAAAACTGTGCTTTGACCTGAGTGGCGAGCCGCTCCAGTTGCAGCATGGCGGCCGGCCGGCGCACGTCGCAGCTGACAAGCATCACCTGCTTGCGGTGCTTCTGGATCAGCCAGCGGGCGAGTTTGGCGGCGGTCGTGGTCTTGCCGGCGCCTTGCAATCCGGCCAGCAGGATTACCAGCGGCGGCGGTGCGTTCAATGCAAGCCCGCTGCGCTCGCTGCCGAGCAGCGTCACCATTTCCCGGTGCAGAATCGCGATGAATGCCTGGCCGGGACTGAGGCTCGATGCGACTTCCGTGCCCAGGGCCCGCGCCTGCACGGCTTCGGTGAACCGCTTGACCACCGGTAGCGCCACGTCCGCTTCGAGCAGCGCCATGCGTACCTCGCGCAGCGTCGCGGCGACATTTTCGGCACTGATGCGGCCGCGGCCACGCAGGTTGTTGATCGCGCGGCCCAGCCGCTCGGTGAGTTGGTCAAACATGCGGGTCGGCCGGTTTTGGTGATTGCCGCGGTGGCGTGCCAATTATAGGGTAGCGGCTGTGCCGGTTCCCGCGCCGGGGCGACAAGGCCTTAAGCTATGGGGGTCATCGGAGCCAACCACGGAGGGCCCGACCTTGACTACCGCGCCAACCCCCGTCCTGTTGCTGATTTTGCTGACGCTGCTCGGCATTACGGCCTTTTCCTCCGGCACCGAGGTGGCCCTGCTGTCGGTGAGCCGCTACCGGATCAAGCACCGTGCTGCGGCCGGCGAATGGCGGGCCGGGATCCTCGATCGGCTGCTGCACAAGCCGGACCAGTGGCTCGGCGCCAACCTGGTCATTCTCGCGCTGGCGAGCGTCGCGGCCTCAAGTATCGCCACGCTCCTGGCGCTGCGGGTCGGCGAACGCTGGGCGCTCAGCCTCGTCATGAGCAGTCTGACGATCATCATGATCGTCTTTTGCGAGCTGGCACCGAAGATCTACGCGGCAGTGCATAACGAGCGGGTGGCGCTGAGTTCGGCGCCGATCTACCGCGGCTTGCTGTGGCTCACCTACCCGGTACTGTGGCTCGCCAACAAGGCCGCCTACGCGCTGCTGCGCCTGTTCGGCCTGCGCTCGGTCAGCGAGGGTACGCGACACTTGAGCGCCGATGAGCTGCGCATGGTGGTTACCGAAGCCTCGCCGCTGATTCCGCAGCGCCACCGGCAGATGCTGCTGTCGATCCTTGATCTTGAGCGGGTCACGGTCAACGACATCATGATCTCGCGCCAGGATATCGCCGCCATCGACCTGAGCGCGGACTGGGAAGACGTTCTGGAACGCGTACGGCTGACGCCGCATGCGCGGCTGCCGGTCTTCGAGGGCGAGCTCGATGCGCTCATCGGCGTGCTCGACATGAAGCGCGCGGCGCAGGAACTGGCGCGCGGCCAGTTCAGCCGCGAGCGGCTGCATGACCTCGCCCAGGCGCGTGAACCTTATTTCGTGCCGGAAGGCACGCCGCTGAATCAGCAACTCGCGCAGTTCCAGCGCCGACGCGAGCGGCTGGCCTTCGTCGTGGATGAGTATGGCGACATTCAGGGACTGATCACGCTGGAGGACCTGCTCGAGGAGATTGTCGGCGAATTCTCAACGGATCCGACGCAGTTTGCGCACAAGGACGCACGCCAGGAGTCCTCGGGTGCCTGGCTGGTTGATGCCGGCGCCAGCATTCGCGCGCTGAACCGCTCGCTCGGCTGGCAGCTGCCCTACGTCGGGCCTAAGACGGTCAACGGCCTGCTGCTCGAGCAGCTCGAGACGATTCCCGAGCCGGGCACGGCGGTCAAGATCGGTCCCTATGAATTCGAGATCCTGCAGACCGGCGACAGCACGATCCGCACCGTGCGGGTCAGGATCGAGCGCGCGGCGCAGGTTCCGAACGGAACGCCGCGCTGATCGCCTCGGCCAGGGTCCCGACCCCGATCACCTCGAGCCCGGCGGGCGGTGCCGCGCGCGGTGCATTCTGTCGCGGCAGGATTACGCGCCGATACCCCTGCTTGGCCAGCTCGCGCAGCCGCTCCTCGCCGTAGGCCACCGGGCGCACTTCACCGGTCAGCCCGAGCTCGCCGAATGTCGCGAGCGTGGCCGGCAGCGGCGCGCCACGAAGACTTGAGACCAGCGCCAGCAGCAACGGCAGGTCGGTGGCCGTTTCCCGGATCTGCAGGCCGCCGACCAGGTTGACGAACACATCATGCTCGGCGAGCGCGACACCACCGTGGCGGCTCAAGACCGCAAGCAGCAGCGCCAGGCGATTGGCATCGACACCTTGCGCGACCCGCCGTGGCATCGCCAGCCGCGCCGAATCCACGAGCGCCTGCACCTCGATCAGCAGCGAACGGCCGCCATCGTGCGCGACCATTACCACGCTCCCCGGGACCGGGTCGGCGCGCCGGGACAGGAAGATGGCCGAGGGATTGCGCACTTCCTGCAGGCCGCGCTCGGTCATCGCAAAGAAGCCGAGCTCGTTCACCGGGCCGAAGCGGTTCTTGCTCGCCCGCAGCATGCGGTAACGGCTCCCGGCGTCACTTTCAAAGTACAGCACCGTGTCGACCAGGTGCTCAAGCAGCTTCGGCCCGGCGATGCTGCCGTCCTTGGTGACGTGGCCGACAATGATCACGCTGGTGTGCGTGCTCTTGGCAAAGCGCACTAGCGCCGCCGTGCATTCGCGCAACTGTTGCACCGAGCCGGCGCCCGCCGTGCCCTGGGCGCTCTGCATGGTCTGAATCGAATCAATCAGCAACAATCGTGTGCGGCGTTGCTGTGCCTGCTCCAGGATGCCCTCGAGCTGCGAGTCACTGAGCAGTCCGAGCCGGCCGGTATCGAGGCCGAGCCGGCCCGCACGCAGCACCGTCTGCTGCATCGACTCCTCGCCGCTGGCATAAAGGACAGCAGTGCCGGTCGCCAGTTGCGCGGCAACCTGCAGCAGCAGCGTCGACTTGCCGATACCGGGCTCGCCGCCGAGCAGCGTCACCGAGCCCGCCGTCAGCCCGCCGCCGAACACCCGGTCGAGCTCGCTCATGCCGAGGCTGATCACTTCGCTGGGCGCGGTATCGGCAGCCAGGGCGGCCGCCGCGACCGGCGCGGCGCGCTCGGGCTGGGGCCCGATCGTAATCCGTGACAGCGAATTCCATTCCGCGCAGTGCGGACACTGGCCCTGCCACTTCAACGCCTCGCCGCCGCAGCTCTGACATACGTATGCAGTCTGTTGGCGCGCCATGGAACTTTGCTGATCCCCGCTCTTGGGCCCGCGGCCTTTTGCCGGATGCTAGGGCAAGCCCGCAGCTTTGCCTACTGCCGACATCGGTGCGCCGGGTCGCGGCCGGGCAAAAACTTACGTAAGATGTGAGATTAATGCCTCACCGCCCGCCGTTACCGATACATCTGTGACCAAAGCCGAGCTTTGACTGGCGGGCAGATGCTAGCGTTCGCTTGGGCCATTCACTGTGGCGGGCCGGATGTGCGGGAGCGGTTTGGGACTGTGACGGATTTCACACTATTTGATGATTCGCCGCTGCCGGCGCCTCGAGAATTCTGGTGAGCCTGAAGGGCAAGCTGCGCCTGGTCGGGGATTCCGACACCGGGCGGGTGCGCGAGCACAACGAGGACACGATCGCATTCGATCCGGATATGGGGCTGCTGATCCTCGCCGACGGCATGGGCGGTTATAACGCGGGCGAAGTGGCCAGCGGCATCGCGGTCAAGACGGTGGTGAATCTGGTGCGCGAGTCGGTCGAACGCGAGGACCTGCTCGAGCCAGACAGCGACAGCGGCCTGTCGCGCACGGCCATCATCCTGCGCGATGCGATTCACCGCGCCAACAAGATCATCTATCAGACCGCGCGCACGCAGCCGCAATGCGAAGGCATGGGCACGACCATCGTTGGCGCACTGTTTCACGACAATCGGATCACGATCGCGCATGTCGGGGACTCGCGCCTGTACCGGCTGCGCGGCGCCGCCTTCGAACAAGTGACGCTCGATCATTCGCTGTTGCAGGAACTGGTGGACCGCGGCTTTTACTCCGCCGAGGAAGCGCAGCGCGCGGCCAACAAGAACTATGTCACACGCGCCCTGGGCGTCGAGGCCACCGTCGAGGTGGAAATCCAGGAGCACCCCGTGCAGCGGGGTGATGTATATCTGCTTTGTTCCGACGGCCTGTCAGATATGGTCGAGGACGACGACATTCACTTAACTATCAACACCTTTGGTGCTAACCTTGAGACTGTAGCCAAGCAGTTGATTCAACTAGGCAACGATAATGGCGGGAAGGACAACCTTTCCGTGCTGCTGGCGCAGGTCGTGGACTCCTTCCCGGTACGCCGGGGAATCTTGGATAAAATGTTGGGTTGGTTCAGCTAACACCTGGGACGGAACTTTATGGCACGGCTGATATTGAGTCTGGACGGACACGTCCTTGCGGAATACAACATGAACAAGGAGCGCTATACGATCGGGCGCCTCCCCGATAATGACATCCGCATTGACAACCCCGCGGTCAGCGGCCACCACTCGCTGATCATCAATATCCTGAACGACTCCTTCCTCGAGGATCTGAACAGCACCAACGGCACTTACGTCAACGGCAAGCTGATCAAGAAGCACGCCCTGCAGCATGGCGATGTCATCACTGCCGGGCACCACCAGCTGCGCTTCGTCGAGGATGACGATGCGCACCAGGATGAATTCGAGAAGACCATGGTCATTCAGCCCTCGGCCCGCCCGGTCGAGAAGCTGCGCGCGGTGCAGGACGCCGAGGGAAGCGGTGCCCGCCGCTCCATTGCCGGCAGCACGCCGCTGAAGAAGGCCAAGCTGCAGGTGCTCTCCGGCGCCTTTGCCGGCCGCGAGCTGGAACTGACCAAGGCACTGACCACGCTTGGACGTCCGGGCGTGCAGGTGGCGGCCATTACGCGCCGCTCTGGTGGCTACTTCATCGTTCATGTCGACAGCGAGGCGGAAAATAACTTCCCGCTGGTCAATGGCGTGCCGATCGGTGCCGAGGCGCGGCGGCTGGCCGACAATGATGTCATCCAGCTGGCTGGCGTGAAGATGGGATTTTTCGAGGGCTGAGCGGCCCCAAGCTCAGCTCAATTCGACCGGCACCCGCTGGCTGATGCCGCACAGTAATTCGTAGGCAATCGTGCCGGCGGCGCGCGCCAGCTCCTCCACCGGCAACGCCGCACCCCAAAGCTGCACGGCATCGCCGACTTGGACCTGCGGCAGGTCGGTGACATCGACGCCGATCATATCCATAGATACCCGCCCGGCCAGCGGCGCCCGGATGCCGTTGATCAGCACCGGGGCACCATTAGGGAGACTGCGCAGCAAGCCATCGCCGTAGCCGCCGGCGACCGTTGCGATCCGGCTCGGTCGCTGCGCCTGCCAGGCGCCGGTGTAACCGACCCGCTCGCCGGTCAGCACCGTCTTGACCGCCAGCACCGTGCTGTCGAGGCTCATCGCCGGCCGCAGACCGAACTCATCGCCCGTGCGATCGGCAAACGGCGATACGCCGTATAGCGCAAGTCCCGGCCGCACCCAGTCGGCATGGGTGTCCGGCCGCGCCAGCAGCGCGGCCGAGTTTGCAATCGATACTTCGGCGTGCACACTGCGAAGCAACGGTCTGAGCCGCGCCAGTTGCTGATTGGTAACCTGCGGATCTCGCTCTTCAGCGCAGGCAAGGTGCGTGAGTACCCGCAGCGCCAGCGGCCGGGTGCGCAGCGACTGCAGCCGATCCCACGCCGCCGCAAACTCCTCGGGCCGGAACCCGAGCCGATTCATGCCCGTGTCGAGCTTCAGCCACAGGCGGAAGCGGTACTCGCCGCGAAAGGCTTCAAGCAGCGCCAGTTGCCCGGGTTCGTGCACTACCAGATCGAGTTGCAGGTGCGCCGCTTCGGCTAACTGCTCGTCGCTGACCACGCCTTCGAGCAGCACGATCGGCTGCCCGACTCCGGCGCTGCGCAGTGCGACCGCCTCTTCAATGCGCGCCACCGCGAAAGCGTCGGCCTCGGGCAGCGCCAGCGCCGTGCCCACCAGCCCGTGACCGTAGGCGTTGGCCTTGACCACCGCCATGATCCGCGCCCCGGGCGCCCGCGACCGCAGCAGCGAAAGATTGGCGCGCAGCGCGGCGCTGTCGATGCGCGCGCGGATCAGCCGGATCACCGCAATACGCCCTCGGCGTAGGCATCCGCGGCGAAGTTGGTGAAGCGGCTGAACTGGCCCTGGAAAGTGAGCCGGAACATGCCGGTCTCACCGTTACGATGCTTGGCCAGATCAATTTCGGCGATACCGCGCTTCGTGGTGTTCTTGTCGTACACTTCTTCGCGATAAATCAGCAGTATCAGGTCGGCGTCCTGCTCGATCGCGCCGGACTCGCGCAGGTCCGACATCACCGGCTTTTTCTCGGTGCGTTGCTCGACGCTGCGGTTGAGCTGCGACAGGGCTATGACCGGCAGATCCAGTTCCTTGGCGAGCGCCTTCAGGCCACGCGAAATCTCGGCGATCTCGGTGGCGCGGTTCTCAGGCGAGCCGGTCACCTGCATCAGCTGCAGGTAATCGACGATCACCAGGTTGAGCGTGTGCTCGCGGGCGATGCGCCGCGCCCGCGCCCGGATCTCGGTCGGCGTCAGCGACGAGGACTCGTCGATGAAGATCTTGGCCTCTGCGAGCTGGCTGGTGGCTGCGGTGATGCGCACCCAATCGTCGTCGGATATCCTGCCGCTGCGGATGTCATTGAGCGGCACGTGGCCGATGGAACTGAGCATGCGTGTGACCAGCTGGTCGGCCGGCATCTCCATGCTGAAAATCGCGACCGAGCCCTTCGATTCCGGGTTGACTGCCGCGTACTCGGCCATGTTCATCGCCAGCGTCGTTTTACCCATCGACGGGCGACCGGCGATGATCACCAGATCGCCGCCACGCAGGCCGCCGGTGATGCGGTCAAAGTCGGTGAAGCCCGAAGCCAGGCCGCGAAGCTTCTCAGGATTGGTGTGCCACTCATCGATGCGATCGATGAGTGGCGGCAACAGCGTGCTGACGCGAACCGCCCCCTCGCGCTTGCCGGTGCTCTGCTCGGCGATCGCATAGACGCGCTGCTCGGCCTGCGCCACCAGTTCGCGGGCCGACTGGCCCTCGGTCGCAAACGCGGAGCCGGCGATGTCGCGGCCGGCGCTGATGAGTTTGCGCAGCAGCGAACGCTCGCGCACGATTTGCGCGTAGGCGCGCACGTTGGCTGCCGTGGGTGTGTCGCGGGCCAGGGTGCCGAGATAGGCCAGTCCGCCGGCGGTCTCCAGTTTGCCGCGACGCTCGAGCTGCTCAGCGACGGTGACCACATCACCGGGCCGGCCGGCGGCCACTAATTCTGCCAGCGCGTCGAATATCAGGCCGTGATCGGGGCGGTAAAAGTCCTCGGCCGTGACCACATCGCCGAGCTGGTCCCAGGCGGCCGGATCAATCAGCAGACCGCCGAGCACGGCCTGTTCGGCTTCGACCGAGTGCGGTGGGGTCAACGGGTCGGCACTGGCGAGGACGCCAGCACGGCCAGATCGCAGCGGACCGGCCATTGCTTTGCTGACCCTGCGCCCGCGGAGCCCGGCTTCAGCCCGGCTCTTCGGCGACGATGGTGACCGCGAGCGTCACATCGACGTCGGCGTGCAGATGCAAACTGACCGAGTGATCGCCGACAATGCGCAGCGGTCCGGCAGGCAGCCGCACTTCGGCGCGCGTCAGTGCGTGGCCGGCGGCGGTGGCAGCCTCGGCGATATCGGCAGTGCCGACCGAGCCGAACAGCTTGCCTTCGGTGCCGGCCTTGGCCGTGATCGTCAGCTTAAAATCCCGCAGTCCGGCGGCGCGCTGCTGGGCGCTTCCGAGCTCGGCACGGGCGATATTTTCCAGCTCCGCGCGCCGCGCCTCAAATTGCGCGACATTGCTCGGCGTCACCAGCGTTGCCTTGCCCTGTGGCAGCAGATAGTTGCGGCCGTAGCCGCTGCGGACCTTGACCCGATCGCCGATGTTGCCGAGGTTGGCAACCTTTTGCAGCAGTATGACTTCCATGGCGAGTTCTCAGTGCTGATCCGTGTAGGGCAACAGCGCCAGGAAACGCGCGCGCTTGATCGCCGTGGCGAGCTGGCGCTGGTAGTAGCTCTTGGTGCCGGTAATGCGACTCGGCACGATCTTGCCGGTCTCCGAAATATAGTTCTTGAGTGTGCCCAGATCCTTGTAGTCGATCGTGGCAACATCGTCGGCCGTGAAGCGGCAGAATTTCTTGCGACGGGTAAAGCGTGACATGGCTATTGGGTTCCTTGGCAGGTAGCGTAAGCAGCGGCGCTCAGGCGCCGGCCGGCAGCGAGTCATCCTCGTCGCCGCCGTCGTCGCGATCGCGGCGCAGCTCGTTCTCATCCTCGGGGCGCGACATCGGCGACGGCTCGGTCACGGCCGCTTCGGTGCCAATCACCAGGTGGCGCAGCACTGCGTCGCTGAAGCGGAAGGCCCCGGTCAGCTCGCCGAGCGTCTTTTGGTCGCACTCGACGTTCAGCAGCACGTAGTGGGCCTTATGTACCTTGGTGATCGGATACGCCAGCTGGCGCCGACCCCAGTCTTCGAGTCGGTGCACGGTGCCGCCGCCGGCACTGATCATGCCGCGGTAACGCTCGATCATGGCCGGAACCTGTTCGCTCTGGTCCGGATGGACCAGGAACACGATCTCGTAATGCCTCATGTATTCCTCCTTACGGGTTTAAGAGCCGCCCGCCCGAGGCAATCGGAGCAGTGCGGCAAGGAGCCCCGGCTAACCGCCAAATGAGGCGCCGGGTCGCTAAAAAGGCCGGCAAGGATACTGCATAGGCGCTCCGGGCCGCAACGCCCGGGCGGGAGATTGCCTAGCTGGGGGCGGATCAGGCGCCGGCTGGCGCCCCGGCTGGCCCGGTCCGCTGACGTACCGCCTCGTACAGGAGCATGCCGGCGGCTACCGAAACGTTCAGGCTTTCTACGGCACCTAAGTTTGGAAGCGAGACCAGCCAGTCACAGTGTCGGCGGGTCAGCTCGCGCATCCCCCGCCCTTCGCTGCCCAGTACCAGACAGCGCGGCCCGGTCAGATCCACGCTTTGCGCCGGCAGCTCGGCAGCCGCGTCCGCCCCGACGATCCACAGCCCCGACTCCTTCAGCAGGCCGAGCGTGCGCGCAAGATTGGTGACCGTCACCACCGGTGTGCTTTCAGCCGCCCCGGCGGCGACCTTGCGCGCCGCCGGGTTGAGCGTTGCCGCCCGGTCCCGCGGCACTATCAGCGCAAGCGCGCCGCAGGCATCGGCGGAGCGCAGGCAGGCACCAAGATTGTGTGGATCCTGCACGCCATCGAGCGCGAGCAGCAGCGGCGCGGGGTGGTCGCGCAATGCCGCGTACAGATCATCCTCGCGCCACGGCGGCAACGGCTGGATCTCGGCCATGACGCCCTGATGGGCGACCTCTCCGGCCAACTTCTGAAGCCGCGCGGCCGGGATGCGCTCGATGGGCAGCTTGGCCTCACGGGCCAGTCGCTCGATCTCCCCGGCCCGGGCATCGCGCCGATCCTGCGCCAGCCAGATGTGCTGCACCCGGTTCGCCCCGCGCAGCAGCAGCGCGCGCACGGCCTGCCATCCGTAGACCCGCTCAGCACCCGCCACCGCAATTCTCCTGGCAGCTGCCCTTAGTCCGTGACTAGTTCCAGATCGACCATGCCTTCGACTGGCTTGACCGCAGTGACGACTACGCGCAGCCGACCGCCGGGCGCGAGCTGCGGGCCGCCGCGGCGCCCAAGCCACCGCGCACCGTCGCGCGCCAGCTGGTAATCCTCCAGCGCCGTCAAGTGCAGCAGCCCGTCGATGCCCACGGCCGGCAACTGTACGAAGCAACCGAACTCCACCACCGTCGTGATCACGCCCTCGAAGGACTGGCCAATGCGATCGCGCAGATAAACGCATTTAAGAAAAGTGTCGACATACCGGTCTGCTTCATCGGAGCGCTTTTCCAGCCGCGACAGATCCGCGCCAAGCACGGCAAGCTGCGCTGCATTCGGCAACGTAGTAAGCGGTACCAGTCCGAGTGCGCCGCGTAGCGCACGGTGTATGAGCACATCCGGATAGCG
>DASWBL010000299.1:0-7443 GCA_036390615.1 Steroidobacteraceae bacterium
GCACGTTCTGGCCGCGACCGTTGAGAGTACCGACGCTGCCAAGATCGTAGCTGATTTGCGCCTGCCGACCGTCGAGCGCGCGCAGGGCGCGCCGACCTTTGCGGTGATCGGCGATCGGCCGTATCAGCTGGTGACCACGCCGCTGCGCGCGCCGGACACGATCGGCTGGGTCGCGCTCGGCTTTACACTGGATCTGCCGCTTGCCCAGCAGCTGCGCACCTTGGGCGGAACCGAAGTCAGTTTCATTTCGCACAGCGCCGCCGGTGGGGGCGCCGTCATTTCAACGCTTGACAGTCGTGATTCCGACTGGCTCGCCGCCAATATGCCGGACGCGTCAGGCCAGCCGGCCATGACGCGCGTCGGCGCGACCGATTACCTGACGCTCAGCGCACCGCTGATGGTCAACAGCGGCCGCATCGAACTGATCCTGCAGCGCTCGCAAAGCGACGCCGCCGCGCAATTCCGTCAGATGCGCACCACGCTGTTGCTGATCTGCGCGGCGGCACTGCTGGTTGCCGTCGCGGTGGCCTGGCGGGCCGGACTCAGTGCCGTGCGGCCACTCGGCGAGCTCGTGGTAGCGGCGCGCCGCATCGAGCAGGGCGACTACGATCAGGCCGTCAACGTGGCCGGAGGTGGCGAGGAATTCGGCCGCCTGGCTCACACGCTCAATGCCATGCAGGCCGGTATTCGCGAGCGCGAGCAGCACATCGTGCACCAGGGCACACACGATGCGCTGACCGGTTTGCCCAATCGCGTCGGATTGCGCGCGCTGCTTTTGAAGCTGGCGCCGGAACTGCCGGCACTCAGCGTGGCGCTGATCGACGTGCATCGCTTCCGCGACATCAATGCCTCGGTCGGGCACCACACCGGGGACTTGCTGCTGCAGGCGCTCAGTCGGAAGCTCAGCGCGCTCGGCGGCCCGCCGATCTGCATCGCACGGGTCGGGGTCGACCAGTTCATGGCCGTGCTGTCAGCAGACGATGAACAGGCGGTCAATCTTTTGCAGGGCCTGGCGCTCGAGTTGCGCCAGGGTCTGGCTATCGCGGCGCTGCAGCTCAGCGTCCAGATTTGCGTCGGCATCAGCCAGTGGCGCGCGCCACAGTGCAGCGTGGATGACCTGCTGCGTCAGGCCGACATTGCGCTGGTGGAGGCCAAGGCCAAAGGTTGGGAAATGGTGCGCTATCAACCTAGCCATGATGCGGAACACCGCCGCCGCATCTCACTGGTGGCGGATCTGCGCCAGGCCATTGCCGGCGACCAGCTGACGCTGGCGTTCCAGCCGCTGCTGTTGATGACCAACCGGGAAGTCATCGGCTTCGAGGCACTGGTGCGCTGGACGCACCCGACGCTTGGCGCGATATCGCCGGCCGAGTTTGTGCCGCTCGCCGAGCGCGCCTCGGCGGTCTCGGACCTGACCCGCTGGGTCCTGGCCGCAGCCATCCGGCAGCTGCAGCGCTGGCGTGCGCAGCAAATCATCGCCGAAGTAGCCGTGAACCTCTCGGCCTCCGACATCATCGATCCGGCGCAACCCGATTACATCCTCGGGCTGCTGGCCGAATACGACGTGCCGCCCGGCCAGCTGATGCTCGAAGTCACGGAAAGCGCGATCATGCGCGACCCGGCCCGCGCGGCGAGCGCCATGCAGCGCCTGCGGGCGGCCGGCATCCGTTTCGCGATTGATGATTTTGGCACCGGGCATTCCTCGCTGGCGCAGCTCCATGCGCTGCCGGTCGATGAGCTGAAGATCGACCGCAGTTTCGTGCAGGACGTCGAGCGCTCGGCGAGCAACACGGCGATCGTGCGCTCCACCATCGAGCTGGCCCACAACCTCGGCCTGAAAGTCGTGGCTGAAGGTATCGAGACGCCGGAGGCCTGGACCATGCTATTGCGCCTTGGCTGCGATGTGGCGCAAGGCTATCTGATCAGCCGGCCGATGGCCGCTGCCGCAGTGGACGAGTGGCTGCGTTCGCAGCGCGCGAAACTGGCGCGTGCCCTAAGCGACGCCGAGCAAACCGGCACGCTGACCGCGCTGCGGCCGCGACTGGCCTGAATCCTTCCCTGGCGCTGCGGCCCTGCACCGAAGCTGGGCACAAGCGCACGGCGACCGCGCCAATTTGGTGCCCCAAACCCGGACTGTCCCCGCGCTGCAGAGGCGCCTGCTGCCTGATCCCATGGCGCGGCGTGGCATGAAAGGTGCACTTGCCAGTCCCGAATTGACCGACCCATAAGAACGGAGGCAACAGTGCGCGCATGAAACTGGTAACCGCCATATTCAAACCCTTCAAACTCGATGATGTCCGTGCGGCGCTGTCCGACATTGGCGTTTCAGGCATGACCGCGACCGAGGTCAAGGGCTTCGGACGGCAACGCGGCCACACGGAGCTCTACCGTGGCGCCGAATACGTGGTGGACTTTGTGCCGAAGACGCGCGTGGAAGTGGCCGTGCGCAGCGAACTGGTCGATCAGGTCATCGACGCGATCGTGAAGGCCGCCAAGACCGGCAAGGTCGGTGACGGCAAGATTTTCGTCAGCGATATCGGCCGGGCCGTCCGCATCCGCACCGGCGAAATGGATGACGCCGCCCTGTGATTAAGCCTGCAACCGGCCGCGGCGCGCGCCCCTAGTCACTGGCTTGCCACTAGGCAGGCATTGCGCAGCTATTCCAAATCGAAAGCTGACGCTCTCTTTTAGCCCCTACGACTACTTATCAACGGGCAGTTTTGGCACTCCAAGATGTCCTTCAAGATCTTGAAGTTTTGCCAGATCAATGGCTCCTAAAATGCACACTACCGTAAACTCACGCGGTTCGGTCACGATGATTAGCAGCCCCCGCGCCTGGTTGCTATCGCCGCCAATGAATAGATCAACGTCCGAGTGGTCGCTTTCGCTGTGCGTCTTGATGGCCTGGTGCCACAGCGGTGAGTTTAGCTGGGCGCGCAACGCGGCAATCTCTGCGGTCGGCACAGGATAGGCCTTGTCAAACTTAAAGCTCCGCACTTGGATGCTTTTCAATCCCTGGATAACCGATTTGGCCTTGGCATCTGCTGGTTTGGAGGAATCCAGATACCGCCCGGCCATCCCGAGGAGATTCTCATCCAGTGAGATGATGGCGGAGTCACTGGCCTTGTCTTTCAGCGAATCGAAGTCCGGTATCCGCAACTCCGCAGCGAAGCTGGCGCCAGGATGCAACAGCACCAAGTACGCTGCGCCAGCTATCCACCCACGCCAACAAGAAAACACGTGTCTCATCCGCCGTCCGCCCGGTCGACTTCGGATGAATGCACTACCTGGTACGCCTGATCGAGCGATCGGCTGGTGATGGCCAGGGCCTTCAAAAGTTCGGCATGCGCGCGGAACGCGCGCTCTTGCAGCTGATGCTGATACGTCCCCCAACTCAGACCAAACGCCAGCACTATGCCGGCGGCAACCGCCGCGGGACGCAGCCACGTTCGTCGCGGGCGTGTGGTGGCGCGGCCAGCGGCTGCCACTCTGGCCAGCAATCTGTCCGTGAACTCGGCGCTTGGCTCTACCGGTCGCAAGGCTCGCCGCAGATCGCCTTCCAGATCGCCGCTCATGTGAGTTGGCCTCGCAATATTTCGAGAGCCCTGCGCAGGTGGCTCTTGACGGTGTTCAGCGGCATATCGAGCAGCTCACTGATCTCGGTGGGGTCCATATCTTCCTGGTAACGCAAGACCACGACGGCGCGAGGGTGCGGTGGCAATTCACCGATGAGTGCACGCAGCCGGTTTGCCAGCAGGGGATCGCCGGGCTCCGTGTCGCCTACCAGCGCCAGCACGTCATCGCCTGTCGGCAGGGGCGGACGGCGGCGCAACTGGTCGATGGCGCGGTGGGTCGCGACCCGACATAACCAATGCCGAGCATGGGAGGCACTGGCCAAGGTGCTGATCTGCGGGAGCAACTGCATAAAGACATCCTGCGTCAGATCTTCAGCGGCGGCACGATTGCGCAGTATGCGTAAGCCCAGACTGTAGACCATGCGCTGGTGTTCCCGTATCAGCGCGGCCACAGCCTTTGCATCACCTGCCCGCACGGCCGCCCACTGGGCGGCACAAGACTGTGAGTCGCCGGCATTCAATCGGCCGCAGTCTTCGAACCAGAATCAGCAGCGTGCGCGATCTGTTTCGGAATGCCCATTTGCCCGCCGAGTTTGGCCACTTCCTTGAGATCCATGGTACCTACCAGATTGATGATCGTCAGCTCCCGCGGTTCTGCCGAAATGATTGCAAGCCCGTTCACGCGCTGCCCGTCCGTCGACATGAAGATATCCACATCCTCTCGTTCCTTGGCGCTATGAGTCTGCACCAGGCGCTTCCATTCCGGGGACTGTAGCTGATGTCGGAGTAGATCCACATCGCTTGACGAATAGGCGTTGTCAGCCGTGAACGTGTAGCTGTGTATCTCGATGTCCTTGAGTCCCGCGATGATGCTTCGTGCCTTTGCCGCATCAGGTTGCTGGCCATCGATAAAATGCCCGGCGAGACCCAGTAGATCGCCATTGAGTGACACGTCGGTATGATCACTGGCTTTGGCCGCCAGCGCACTTAGATCAGGCATCTTGAGACGTCCATCCTCGGCCAGTAGCACCGAAGGCAGAGCCACTAAAGCCAACGCTGCCAGCTGTTTTGCTAGGTTCATGCTGCCACTCTCCGCAATGACCCCGATAGTGAGGCCGCTTAAGTAGTAATACGCACCAGCTGGGCCAAAGGGTGCAGATTCCCGGTGAAAAGCCGGACAGCGGATTGTCTCTGGGACATTAGGCCAGGTAGATGCTCCTGGTCTTGGCCGGATGGTGGGGTAATCGGCGTTCGTAAACCCGTCGGTCGGACTCGCCCGTTACCGTCACAACACGATTGTTGGAATGCAGATCAATCCCGCAGTAAAGTCCCGTGGCTGGACCTTCCTTTGTGTGATGACACAAGTCACCCGTTCGCGTCCCCGCCTGCGGGCGCAGAGGCTGGTCAGGGGATTATCAATATGAATCACGCCATCGTGGTCCGCGAACTGGGCAGTGCCGACGTGCTGCGCTGGGAACCCTATGAGATCGGGCCGCCCGAGGCAGGGCAGGTGCAGGTGCGGCAAACAGCCATCGGCCTGAACTACATCGATGTTTATGACCGCACCGGCCTTTATCCGCGGCCACTGCCGTTTGTGCCAGGCCGCGAGGCCGCCGGCATCGTGCAGGCGGTTGGCCGTTCGGTGCGGGAGCTGAAAGTGGGGCAGCGGGTGGCGTACGTCCATTCACAGGCCGGCTGCTACACGCAGCTGCGCAACGTACCTGCGGACGAGGTCGTCAAGGTTCCGGCCGGCATCCAGGACGAACAGGCGGCGGCGTTGATGCTCAAAGGCCTGACGGCGCAATTTCTGCTGCGCCGCACCTTTCGCGTACAGGCCGGCCAGTGGCTGCTGGTCCATGCGGCGGCCGGCGGAGTGGGCCTGATCCTGTGCCAGTGGGCCAAGGCCCTGGGGGCGCGCGTCATCGGCGTGGTCGGTCACGAGGAAAAGGTGGCGCTCGCCCGCCGCAACGGTTGCCGCCACGTGCTGCTGACGGGAAAGGATCCGCTGGTCGAATCGGTGCGCAAACTGACCCGCGGCGCGATGGCCGATGTGGTCTACGATTCCGTGGGTCGCGACACGTTCATGGATTCGCTCGACTGCCTTAAGCGTCGCGGCATGATGGTCAGTTTCGGCAACGCCTCCGGGCCGCCGCCGCCGTTCGCTCCGGGCGAGCTGGCCAAGCGCGGATCGCTGTACCTGACGAGGCCGACGCTGTTCAACTACATCGCCACGCGGCCCGAGCTGGTGAGCGCTGCCCGGGAGTTGTTCGCGGTGGTTAAAAGCGGGGCGGTGCGCGTGCGCATCGGACAGCGCTATCCGCTGACCGAAGCCGCCCAGGCGCACCGCGACCTCGAAGCGCGACGCACGACCGGCTCGACCGTGCTGCTGCCCTAGCCGGGACGGACACCGGCGATCTTGCCTGCCAACCATAGCGATGCGCTGATCATCGGCGGGGGCCATAACGGCCTGGTGTGTGCCGCGTACCTGGCTGCGGGCGGGCTCAAGGTGACGGTGCTTGAGCGCCGCGCGGTGGTCGGCGGCGCCGCGGTGACCGAGGAATTTCATCCCGGCTTTCGCAACTCGGTGGCCGCGTACACCGTATCGTTGCTCAACCCCAAGATCATCCGCGACCTTGAGCTGCCGGCGCACGGCCTGCGGGTCGTCGAGCGGCGGCTGTCGAACTTCCTGCCGACCGAGGATGGCCGCTACCTCTGCATCGGCGGCGGCCGCACCGCCGCCGAGGTCGCCAAGTTTTCACAGCAGGACGCAGCACGGCTCGATGGCTATGCGCACAAGCTGGACCGGATTGCCGACGTGCTGCGCGAGCTGGTGCTGCAGACGCCGCCGAACGTGGTCACCGGTGGCTGGCGCCAGGCCCTGCCCGAACTACTGCGCGCCGCCCGCGTCGGCACGCGCATCAGCAAGCTCGATATGTCGTCGCGTCGTGACCTATTGCAGCTGTTTTCGACCTCTGCCGGCGATTACCTCGCGGGCTGGTTTGAAAGCGACCCCATCAAGGCGGTGTACGGGTTCGATGGCATCGTCGGCAACTACGCCAGTCCCTACACGCCGGGATCGGCTTACGTGCTGCTGCACCACGTGTTTGGCGAGGTCAACGGCAAGAAGGGCGTGTGGGGACACGCCGTGGGCGGCATGGGTGCCATCACCCAGGCGATGGCGCGCGCCGCTGCGGCGCGCGGGGCCGACATCAGGGTCAGTGCCCCGGTGCGGGAGGTACTGGTCGAAAACGGTCGCGCGGTCGGCGCGGTGACCGAAAGCGGCGAGGCCTTTCGCGCCGCCGCCGTGATCTCCAATCTCAATCCGAAGCTTCTGTACCTCAAGCTCCTTGATCCCGCGGTATTGCCGCATGACTTTCGCGAACGCATCGAGCAATGGCGCTGCGGCTCCGGCACTTTTCGCATGAATGTGGCACTGTCGGAGCTGCCGGACTTTAGCTGCCTGCCCGGCAGGACTGTCGCCGATCATCACACCGCGGGCATCATCATTGCGCCAACGCTCGCTTACATGGAGCGGGCGTTTTTCGACGCCCGTTTGAACGGCTGGTCGGCGCAGCCGATCGTGGAAATCCTGATCCCCTCGACGCTCGATGACAGCCTCGCGCCCAAGGGTCAGCACGTTGCCAGCCTCTTTTGCCAGCACGTGGCGCCGCAGCTGCCTAATGGCGACAGCTGGGACCTGCATCGCGAGGCAGTGGCCGATCTGATGATCGCAACCGTCGATGCCTACGCGCCTAATTTCAAGGCCGCGGTGCTGGGCCGGCAGATCATGAGCCCGCTTGATCTGGAGCGGACCTTTGGCCTGGTCGGCGGCGATATCTTCCACGGGCAACTGAGCCTGGATCAGATG
>DASWBL010000300.1:0-21529 GCA_036390615.1 Steroidobacteraceae bacterium
GCCGCAGATCCTGAGCTACAACGCCTCCAGCGTTCCCGTGCTGCAGCTAGCGCTGTCAGGCAAGAGCCTCACCGATCAGCAGCTCTACGACTTGTCGAACAATTTCATACGGCCACGATTGGCCGAGGTCGAAGGGGCGGCGGTGCCATCACCCTATGGCGGCAAGGCGCGGCAAGTGCAGGTTGATCTGGATCCTGCGGCGTTGCACGCCAAGAACGTGACGCCAGAAGACGTCGTCAATGCGATTCAGGAGCAAAACTTACTTTTGCCGGCAGGTACCGAGAAGATAGGCACATTCGAGTACCAGGTGATGCTCAATGCCAGCACCAACACGCTGGACGAGCTCAACGATCTGCCGATAAAACACGTCGACGGCACGGTGGTGTACTTGCACGATGTCGCCCATGTGCGCGACGGCTACTCGCCGCAGCAGAATCTGGTGCGCGTCAATGGCCAGCATTCGGTGCTGACCACCATTCAGAAGAACAGCTCGGTCTCAACCCTTAGTATCATCGGTCAGGTCAAAGCGCTGCTGCCGCTCATCAAGGCCGGCGCCCCGGCTGGGCTGCACATTGGCCTGGTTGGCGATCAGTCGATCTTTGTAACTGCCGCGGTCACGGGCGTCGCGCGCGAGGGAGTCATTGCCGCAGTATTGACCGGGTTGATGATTCTGCTGTTCCTCGGCAGCCTGCGCTCGACCTTGATCATCACGGTATCGATCCCGCTGGCGGTCCTGACATCGATTCTATGCCTGTCGATGCTGGGCCAGACCATCAACGTCATGACGCTGGGCGGCTTGGCTCTCGCGGTCGGTATCCTGGTCGATGATGCCACTGTCACAATTGAAAACATCAACTGGCATCTGGAACGGGGCAAGCAAGTCCAGCAGGCGATCCTCGACGGCGGACAGCAGATCATTATCCCCGCTCTGTTCTCGTTTCTCTCAATCAGCATCGTGTTTGTGCCGATGTTTTATCTGACGGGCGTTGCGCGTTATCTATTCGTGCCGATGGCCGAAGCGGTGGTATTCGCCCTATTGGGCTCCTTCATACTGTCACGCACATTGGTGCCGGTGCTGTGCAAATATCTGCTCAGGGGTCACGACACCGGAAATGTACATCGCGGGGAGCCAGACTCCCCTCGCAAGACCAATATCGCGGTGCGATGTCAACAGCGCTTTGAGCGCGGTGTCGCCGATGCCCGCCGCCTCTACACGCGGGTACTACAGCTCGCCATGGGCCGGCGATCTGTATTCATAGGCGGATTTCTCGCATTCGTCTTTATCTCTGTGGCCGTTCTTGAGCCTTGGCTAGGAGAGAATTTCTTCCCCTCGGTGGACTCGGGCGAGATCAAACTGCATGTGCGGGCGCAGCCCGGCACGCGCATCGAGGAAACTGCGCGCCTGTGTGACCAAATCGAAGGCACGATTCGCCAGATCATTCCCCCGAGCCAGCTCGACGGGATTGTCGACAATATTGGCCTGCCGATCAGCGGCATCAACATCAGCTACAGCAATTCAGCCCCGATTGGAGCCGAGGACGCTGACCTACTGATCACGCTCAAAGCAAGCCACGCGCCCACTGACGACTACGTCAAGTTGCTGCGAGAACGCCTGCCACGAATGTATCCCGAGGCTACTTACGCGTTCCTGCCGGCCGACATTGTCAGCCAAATTCTGAACTTCGGGTCGCCAGCGCCCATTGACGTGCAGGTGGTCGGGTTCAAGCGCGATGAGAACGCGCGCTATGCGCAGGCGTTGCTTTCAAAACTGCGCTACGTCACCGGCATCGCCGATCTGCGCATGCAACAGACCTTCGATCAGCCGGTGCTAAACGTCAAGGTGGATCGGATACGCGCCAATGAAGTCGGCCTCACACAGCGCGATATCGCCAATAGCATGCTGGTATCGCTCTCTGGTAGCGCACAAGTATCACCTAATTTCTGGGTCAACCCCGACAACAAAGTGTCCTACCCGCTCGTTGCGCAGACACCGCAGTATCGTATCACCACGCTCTCGGGTCTGGAGAATATCCCGGTGAGCGGCGCGGCCGGAAGCCAGCCGCAATTGCTGGGCGCACTCGCGACCATCACGCAGGGCCGCGCCGAAGGTGTGGTCTCGCACTATGACGTGCAACCAACCATGGATCTGTACGCCACGGTGCAAGGACGCGACCTGGGTGCCGTCACGGCGGACATAAATGCAATTCTGAAGCAGACGGCCAGCCAGGTGCCCGCTGGCTCGACCGTGGTCATTCGCGGACAGGTGCAGACCATGAATGATTCCTATGTTGGACTGCTGCTCGGAATTGCCGGCGCCTTCGTGCTCATTTACCTGCTACTGGTGGTGGACTTCCAGTCCTGGCGCGATCCGTTCATCGTGGTCTGTGCCCTGCCCGCCGCGCTCGCAGGAATCACCTGGATATTGTTCGTGACCGGGACGACGCTGTCGGTGCCAGCTTTGACCGGCGCGATGATGAGCATGGGCGTGGGCACAGCCAACAGCATCCTGGTGGTGACCTTCGCACGCGAACAGCTCGCGCTCGGGCACGATCCAATCACTGCGGCCATCGAGGCAGGCGCGACGCGCTTTCGGCCGGTGCTGATGACCGCGCTAGCGATGATCATCGGCATGATTCCGATGGCGCTCGCCATGGGCGAAGGCGGCGAGCAGAACGCGCCACTGGGCCGCGCCGTCATCGGCGGGCTGTTCTTTGCAACAGTCGCGACCTTGATCTTCGTGCCTGTGGTCTTCAGCCTGCTGCATCGACATGATGCGCCAGCGGGTGACAGCGCAGGCGCCGCACCCCCGGGTTCGGCCTCACCGTCGTTGCCTGATTCCACTCCATTGCCGGTTTAACTGCGCAGCTTAGGGACTCGACCCAACATGACACAGCCTGAGATCGCCCGATTGCAACATCAAATGCGCCGCACGCTGATCATCGGTGCGGTTGCGGTTTGTGTCATCGCTGTCATAGGCATCGGCTTGCGTGTGCACGCGCAGACCAAAGTGAGGCAGTGGACCAATGCACAGGCCATCCCGACGGTCGAAATCGTCTCACCCCAGCCAGTTGCGAAACCAGAGGAACTCGTGCTGCCCGGCACTCTGAACGCCTACATCGATGCGCCGATATACGCACGCATCGACGGCTACCTGAAGCGCTGGAACGTCGACATAGGCACCCACGTGCATGCGGGCCAGGTATTGGCCGAAATTGAGACACCCGAGCTGGATCAGCAGATTCACCAGGTCGAAGCCGCCCTGGTAACGGCAAAAGCCAACGATCAGCTTGACAAGATCACGGCCGAGCGATGGGGCAAGATGCTGGCATCGCAGTCGGTATCACAGCAGGAAGCGGACGAGAAGGCGGCCGCCTATTCGGTCTCTCAGTCGCAGGTCGAAGCCGCACAGGCTAATCTCGAGCGACTTCGGGCGCTGGAAGCGTTCAAACACGTCATTGCGCCGTTCGACGGCATCGTCACGGCGCGCAATACGGATGTCGGAAATCTGATCAACGCGGGGGCAGGGAGCAAGGGCAATGAGTTGTTTCGTGTGGCCGACGAGCATGAGGCGCGCGTTTACGTCGATGTCCCGCAGACCGATGCTGGCCTGATCAAGGTAGGCGTCACGGCACAATTGCAGTTGCCCGAGAATCCCGGTGTCCTGGTTCCGGCTAAGGTGACTGCGCTCTCGGATGCAGTCAGCGTGTCCTCGCGCACAATGCAAGTTGAGTTGATGGCAGACAACCCAGAGCACTTGCTGTTACCTGGGGATTATGTGGAAGTGCATTTCCTGATACCGGCTCCGCCGCATGTGATGCAACTGCCGACGACTACCTTGATGTTTCGCAAAGAGGGCCTGCAAGTCGCTACCCTCGATGACAGCAACCATATCGTGCTCAAGTCGATTCAGCTCGCGAAGGAACTCGGAGCCGTGGTCGATGTAAATCTCGGTCTGACACTGCAGGATCGCGTGGTCGACAACCCACCGGATTCCATCGTCAATGGTGAGCTCGTCCGCATCGCCGCCGGCCAAGATCGCGCCATCGTGGCGACGGTAGAGCCGCCGTGAGAAAGTTCGCATTCGTGCCATGGGTCGCATACTTGCCGCTGGCCGCCTGCTCTCTGATGCCCCGCTATGAGCCCCCGGCCAATCCCGCGCCGGCCCACTATCAGCAATTCAATCCTCAGCAGGGCTGTGATTCCACTCAGCTAGGAACCTTGGAGCAGTCTCGAGCCGCCACGGCCGCGGACATGCAGTCAACGTGCAGCTGGGGACCGGCGCATCCTTCCGATCAACTCCCGCGCAACGACTGGTGGCGCGAATTCGCTGATCCGAACCTGGATACGCTGGAAGCGAAAATCGACTCGTCCAATCCAGAGCTGGCCGCGGCATTGAATCGCTACCAGCAGGCGCGCGCATTGGAGAGCGAGGTACGAAGCGCCCGATTCCCAACCGTGTCGACGCAGGCCTACGTCAACGCCGATCGCCAATCAGACAACCGACCGCTGCGTTCAGCGTCGCAACCCGATTCCTATCATGATGATTTCATCGGTGGGGCATTAAACTACGAAATTGATCTTTGGGGTCGGGTGCGGAGCGCCGTCGCGTCAGGCACCGCACAGACCCAAGCCCTCTCGGCCGATCTGGAGTCGGTGCGCCTGCTGCTTCACGCTCGACTGGCGCTCGACTACATTGCCTTGCGGGGCGAGGATGGCCAGCGCGCCTTGCTTGAGCAAGCCGTCGTCGCCTACGGTCGTGCGTTGCAGATGACCAGCACCCGCTTTGAGGGCGGCATCTCCTCGGCGCTCGATGTGGCACAGGCGCAAACGCAGCTAGAGAGCGCGCGGGCTGCTTTGACCGAGGTCATAGATCATCGCTCGCTGCTCGAGCACGCGATCGCTGCGCTGACAGGCTCGATTGCATCCGACTTCTCGATCGATCCGGGCAGTCTTGACCTCAAACTGCCCAATGTTCCGGTGGCGATGCCGGCGACGCTGCTCGAGCGCCGGCCGGACGTTGCGGCGGCGGAACGAAAGATGGCGGCATTTAACGCCGAAATCGGCGTGGCACGCGCGGCGTTCTTTCCGCGCATCTCGTTGGCCGCGATCGCGGGGTTTCAGAGTACTCAGACGGCGGGTTTGCTCGGGGCGCCGAACCGCTTCTGGGCGATTGGACCTCAGGGCGCGCTGACGCTGTTCGATGCCGGCTTCCGCCGGGCAGTTGTGGCCAATGCGCGCGCGAAGTTCGATCAGGCGACCAATGACTATCGCGGCTCGGTGCTGAGCGCATTTCAGGAAGTCGAGGATGCGCTGGCCCAGGATCGTCTCCTGCAACAGGAATTTGATCAGCAGCAAGCGGCCCGTTCGGCAGCGGAGCGGGCATTGGCCTTGTCGCTGAACCGCTATGAGAATGGCGCCGTCAATTATCTGCAGGTGGTGACCTCGCAGATCGCGGCGCTGCAGGCGCAGCGCGCCGCGCTAGATCTACAAACGCGTGAACTGCAAGCGAGCGTCAATTTGGTTCGTGCGCTCGGCGGTGGCTGGCAGGCAGGGTGGCTGGCGACGGCGCAGTCAAGATGAGCAGCCGCGCAGCATGCGACTTTCCATCGCTCCTAGAACCGGCGTGAAAGTCGACCCTACTTTGTCCTACCGCTTACCTGCTCCGGTAGCTCAGGCTGGCCGAGTCAAACGACCGACGTTATTCCCGGAATGGCGCAGGCGGCTGACTCGGCAGTAGATAGCTCAAGGTCTGTGTGGACCCGGCCGTTGAGAGACACCACAGATGTTCAATTTTACTTGCGCTTGCCAACCAGTGCGAAAAACGCTCCCTGCGGATCAGTTGCCTGGATGATCCACATGCTCCCGGGGACTTCCTGCGGCCCGTTGCAGACTTTTCCGCCACCCGCCAGGACGCGTTCGGCGGCGGCGTCAATGTCGCCCGTATTGAAATAGTACAGCCAATATCGACCTGGGTCGGACGCCGGGTTATTGAACATGCCGCCAGCGCCCGTTCCATCAATGTTGAATAACTGATAAGTGCCCATCGGTCCCATGTCCAAACTATCGCCCTTCTGCCAGCCGAACATGCTGCTGTAAAACTCGAAAGCCCGTGGCCAGTCAGTGGTATGTAATTCTCGCCAGCCGATATGGCCAGGCGCCATCGACATAGTCGGTATTCCAGGCTGCGCCTGCCGGAACAAGTTGAACACGGCGCCCTGGGGGTCAGCCACGACAGCAAAACGACCGACGTTGGGAATGTCGGCGGGACCGTATTGAACCTTACCGCCTAGATTTTTAAGCTTGACAGCCGCAGTATCGACGTCATCAACCGCGACATATCCTACCCAGTGCGGCTTCATACCCGATTCTAGAGCCTCTTTCGGCATGGTCATCATGCCACCCACCATCACATCGCCAGCCGACAGCACGGTATAGACCATGCCAGGCATAGGCATGTCCTGAGTGTTCCAACCGACCACCTGGCTGTAAAAGAGCTTGGCCGCGGCGGCGTCGGTGCTCATCAGTTCATACCAGACAAAAGTATTTCGCGGGTAGGACAAGTCAGTACTCCTTATTTAAGGATAAGGCACGCGCGCCGGCGACCACAGGCACGTGCGCAATCGGTCAACACGAAAATGTTACAGAACCAGCCAACTAATTACCGAATAGCCTGCCAGCAAACGGACACAGTTGCTACCTTCATTACCTTCGGGCTACAGCCCCGCCATCGTAACGAATCGTGCCTGCAGATAAGCTTCGATCGCTTCGGGGCCACCCTCGTAGCCATGGCCGGAATCCTTCACTCCACCAAACGGTGATTCAGGATTAACGAGGCCGAAGTGGTTGATCGACACCATGCCCGATTCCACGCCGGCAGCGACTGCGCGGGCCGTGCCGATGGAACTGGTAAAGGCGTAGGCCGCGAGGCCGTACGGCAGCCGGTTTGCTTCAACAAGGGCATCGGTAAGCGAATTAAACGGCCTGACCAGGGCAATCGGACCGAACGGCTCTTCGTTCATGGCGCGGGCGCTCAGCGGCACGTCCGCCAATACCGTTGGCTCAAAGAAATTGCCCTTAGTACCTATGCGCTTGCCTCCCAGCAGCAATTCAGCCCCTTTGCTGACTGCATCAGTCACCAACTCGACTACGGCCTTGAGTCGACGTGAATTGGCAAGCGGACCCATCGTACTCGCCGGATCCAATCCGGCCCCGACTTTAATCTGCTTGGCATGGTCGACCAAGGTGGCGCAGAATTTCTGATAGACGGCTGCCTGCACCAGCAGGCGCGTGGGGCTGATGCAACTTTGTCCCGCGTTACGGAATTTATAAGCGCTCAAGGCCTGGGCAGCCGCCTCCACGTCGGCATCGGCAAATATCAATACCGGGGCGTGACCGCCAAGCTCCATGGTCATGACTTTCATATGCTGACCGGCGAGCGCGGCAAGCTGCTTGCCGACAGCAGTGGATCCGGTGAACGAAACCTTGCGGATCGCCGGATGCTTGATCAAGTACGTCGAAATTTCCGCCGGCGTACCAAACACAAGATTGATCACGCCGGGCGGCATCCCGGCGTCGGCATAAGCGCGCACGAGCTCGCTGCAGCAGGCTGGAGTCTCTTCCGGGCCTTTGACCACAATGGCGCAGCCCGCAGCAACAGCCGGGGCAATCTTGCGCACCAGCTGCAGCATGGGAAAGTTCCACGGTGTAAACGCGGCGACCAGGCCCATTGGATCCTGTTGCACGGCCTGCGTCACGTTGGCCGCCCGGCCGGCAATGGTTCGTCCATAGATGCGCTCGGCTTCACCGGCGAGCCAGTCATTGCTCTCCGCCACGCGATCCACTTCTCCCAGCGCCTCACTAAGGATCTTGCCCTGCTCCAGGCTCAGCAGCGGTCCGATACGGGCTGCCCTTTCGCGCAGCAGCGCCGAGGCTTTTCGCATGATCCGCGCCCGCCCAATAGGCGGGTAATTGCGCCACAGCGCAAATCCGCGCTGCGCCGCTTCCACTGCATGTTGCAAATCCGCCACGCGCGCATGAGCTACACGACCAAGCTGCTCATCGGTCGCCGGATTGTAAACCGGCAGTGTTTCGCCACCTGTGGCCTCACGCCACTGACCGTCAATGAACAGGAGCGACTGGGTCGGAAAACGTTTATCCAAGCGGTACCTCTTTGCTTTTATTGGCGCGATTAGCCGCCGATTATGCCGCTCGGGCGAAGCGGATCACCGCGGACCAGCGTGCCTGGCCCAATTGCCGCGGGTCAGTCTCCGGCAGCCAGGATAGCCAATGCAAGAACCAGGGTAATCGGTGCAATCGCGCCGCCTCGCCCAGCAAAGGTCGAATATCCTGCGGCACCCAGCCAAGAGGTTCAAAAAAAGCGACGCCATTAACAGGCGCGAAAATCATCGGAGCATTGGTCAGTTGCGCCCCCATGGTTTTGCGCATCAGTTGCAACAAATTTGGACTGGCCAGGTCGACAACCCACCAGTGCGCAGCCGCTCGCGCCGCGAGATCGATGGCAAGTGTGCGTACTACGACCTCGTTTAAATAGATCAGGAGTCCCTCGGAGACTACCAGGGCCCGCGTCGTGCCATACAGCGATTCATCGAGAAAGTCAGCTCGCGCCTCGGGGTCCGACAAGTCGACCCGGTAGCGGGACAGCCGGCACACCGGCTTCTCCGTAGCCAGGACCCGTTCCTTCTCTTCTATTATCGCCGGCAGATCGGCCTCGATCCATCGCAACGCCTGCGGCAACTGCATGCGATACGGACGCGCATCGAGGCCCGCGGCGAGATTGATTACGCAATCGCATCGATCCGCGATGGCATTCATGATCAGATCATCAATTAGTTTGGTACGCACGATGAGGGGCCACCCGCTGCGCGCCTGCCTGGGCATCATGTTGGCCATAGCCTGGCCGCGTTCTCCCGCAAGCCGCGCAGCCAGCGGATCGCGGAATAATGCTTCGGGACGTGCTGTTTCCCAGGCCCGATAGGTTGCTACCCAACGAGCAGTGTCCGACACATTTGAAACCAGCGCGGTATTCATGGCAGCACCTCGGCAGATCGCGCGCGGTAGAACGCCTCACTTATTCAGCGATCCAGGGCCACCGTCTGTGAGACTCTGGCAGCTACCACACCGATGGCGACTAACTGAATTGAAACGCTGCCCGTGACAAGCGCTATCCTGATGCAGAAAACGTCATGCGCGGTACCGGCTCGCGAACCACCAACGGCGTGCCGGTCGCACGCAGCACGGCTTCTAGCGCTACGCCTGGCGCTAATTCCTTTAAAACCAAGCCCTCTGCAGTCGGTTCGATGACCGCCAATTCCGTCACAATCAGATCAACTCTGCGCGTCGAAGTGAGCGGCAGCGAACACGCCTCCACAATCTTGGGCCTTCCCTTGGCGGTGTGCGTCATCGCTACGATAACGCGCCGGGCGCCGGTCACGAGATCCATCGCACCGCCCATGCCGGGCACCAACGACCCGGGGACCATCCAATTTGCAAGGCAGCCCTGGCGATCGACCTGCAGACCACCCAGTACTGTGACATCCAGGTGCCCGCCGCGGATCAAGCCGAACGACATTGCGCTGTCAAAAGTCGCCGAGCCGGGCAATGCACTGATTGGATTACCGCCGGCGTCGGTCAGATCTTCCGCCTCAAGCCCCTCCTCCGGAGTCGCTTGCATGCCGACGATGCCATTTTCTGATTGAAAAAAAATGCCAGCATCGCGCGGCACTATTGAAGCTACGAGTGTCGGCAGGCCAATGCCAAGGTTGACCAGGTAACCGGGTCGAAGTTCCTGTGCGACCCGCATCGCAATCAAGGTCTTGTCATCCATTGCTGCGTTCCCGAGCGATCAGGTAGTCGACCAGCACGGCTGGGGTCATTACTTCATCGGGCGAGATGACACCAACCGGAACGATTTCGCGGGACTCGGCCATCACCACGTCAGCCGCCATGGCCATCAACGGATTGAAATTGCGCGCAGTCATGCCGTAAGTCAGATTGCCTATATGGTCGGCGCGGCGGGCGTTGAGGAGCGCGAACTTAGCGCGCAGCGGCATCTCCAGCAGGTAAATCTTGCCGTCGATTTCGAGAGTTCGCTTACCTTGCGCAACCGTTGTGCCCACGCCGGTCGGAGTCAGCACGCCGCCTAGGCCGTATCCACCGGCGCGAATTCGCTCAGCGAGCGTTCCCTGTGGAACCAGCTCGACCTCGAGTTCTCCGGCTAGCATCTGTCTCTGGGTCTCAGGGTTCGTTCCGATATGACTGGTCACCACGCGTCGCACGAGCTTGGCGCCGATGAGCTTACCGATCGCAAATCCTGGCCGAGCGGTATCATTGGCAATTATGGTCAAGCCGGATTTGCCTTGCCGCACCAACTCATCGATCAGGCGATGGGGCGAGCCAACACCCATGAAGCCACCGATCATTAGCGTCGCCCCTTCAGGCACGGCCGCTACGGCGTTGGCAACTTTGATGGTTGTGGTCTTGCCCATGGCGCATCGTCCAGTGATCGATCCGTAAACTTAAGTTCCTCACCGGGAGGATGACGGGTCAATCCAACACTCGCAACGCCCGCTGTTCTTGCGGCCGGCTGCAACCACTGAATTTCGGTCGAGCGTTAGTGGTCGGCTTATGGTCCCGTCGAACCCAGTCAAGGATTACAAAGCTCGAAAAAGCTAAAGCAACAGTACGTCGGCGGTCAGATATTTAAGTTTAAATACCGTTACGATTCAACAGGTTATCGCTGACACGCGCTGAATTTAATCCGGCCTGCGCGGTCAGCGGCGACTAAAACTCATGGAGCGCTATGATGCCGCCATCCATATTCTGCCGAGCTGGCATTGAGTATTCCATGCGCTCTGACCGTACATCACTTGCCATTGTTGGCCGCTGGCCCATCGGCCTAATCTTCACGGTTTTCGGCGCTCACGCGCTGGCAGCCACAAACGATGCTGGATCACCCAGTACCTGGCAGGCGCACAAATACGAATTTCAATTTATGGGCGTCACATCAACTTACTCATGCGACGGGCTCGGTGACAAGCTCCAGCTGTTATTGCGACTGGCAGGGGCACGCGGCGACATGCACGTGGTCCCACTGTGTGCCCGGGGTTTCGGCGTGCCAGACAAATTGACACAGGCCGCGATTAGTTTTTCAACTTTGCAGCCGGTGGCCAATGGCTCCGCAACCAACGCCGGTCCAATTGTGCTCGGCGCGTGGCAGCACGTTGAGCTTGCAACTGGCCGGCCTCGCGAGCTGCGAGACGGCGATTGCGAGCTTATGGAACAATTCCGGGACAGTGTTTTGCCAATGTTTTCGACCCGCAATGTGCAAACCCGTGGCGAGTGCATTCCCAATCAGGCTTCAGGATTTTTCAGTGTGCAATTTGACGTGTTTGCGCCGGCGATCGAGGACAAGTCCCGTTAGGGCAGGTCTGGATCGCATTTCGAGTTATTATTAGAAGCTTGGCAGCTAGTCGGCCGCCATCCAAAAGTTTAATAGCGCCCGCTGAAATCATGCCGCCGAGCCAAGAACCAATCGCACTGTTTAATTTGCAGCCTCGCGTCGAGATGCAAAGATTCGCCGATGGCCAGGTCTGCGTGGTCGTCGACAATGCGCTGGCCGATCCCGACAAGCTGCTGCAGTTTGCAGTCGCGCAGCGCGAGCAATTCCTCACCTCGGACGCCAACGCTTATCCCGGCGTCATGTTGGCGTTGTCCGAGAGGTTTACCGCTTCCCTCGGCGATTTTTTTGCCGCTCATGTTCGCCGCCACTTCGATGCGCGACGGATCGTGCACGTGCATAGTCGCCTTTCCATGGTGACGCTGCCGCCGAGCGAACTCAAGCCCTGGCAGTGTATTTGCCATCGCGATCCGCCTGCCGTGGACCGACGCCACTCCATACAGGGTTCGGTGCTGTATTTGTTTCGCGACGGATCGCTTGGTGGCACAAGTTTTTATGAACCCATTCGCTCCGTGGCTGAGACCTCGCAATTATTTGAGGATGCCAACCGCCTGCCAGATGACCTGTTCTGGAAAAAATATGATATTCATCGTGGTTACCTGTGCGGCTCTAACAGCTGGTTTACGCGCGTCGGCGAGGTGGCGGCGCGCTGGAATAGGATCATTTTCTATGATGCATATGGACTGCATTCGGGCGACATCGGCGCGCCTGACCGGCTGACGGATGATCCACAGACAGGCCGTCTTACGCTCAATGGCTTTTTCACCTCGCGCAGAAATGTTTCATAGACCGGACAAACGGGGCCGGCCCCTTGGCTCACGGCGCCAGCAGAAAACGCAACGGGATGTCAACGCGTTGCTGCCAGGAAGCTTCATTGTGAGTCGCCCCGGGAAACACTAGGCTCTTCGAGTTTTCGCCGTCGCGGTAACCGCGGCGGGCCAGCAGCGCGTCAACCTGCGTCTGGTACGGACCGTACAGCGCGTCTAGCGACTCCGTACCGTGGTCGAAGTACAGCAGATGCGTATTGGGAGACGGCAAATGCGCATTGATCCAGTTGATGTAGGCGCCAGCAGCGGCCACGAGCAAAGGGTTGTCGCTGGTGAGCTGTGACGCAGTGTCGGAGATGACCCAGTGCGTGGAGAGGCAACCTGCCGCACCGAAGACCTCAGGGTGGCGCAGCAGCGCATAGAGTGAGATCAGCGCGCCCATGCTCGAGCCCATGATCGCCGTGTGTACGGCGCGGCGGTGTGTGCGGAAGTGCCGGTCGATGAACGGCTTGAGCTCGCCGACGAGGAACTCCACATATGCATCGCTTTGGGGTGGGCCACCGGCGTCGTCGTCGATCTGTTGCCGCGGTCCAGGTGGCAGCGTCGCCAGCGCCGCGGCCGGTTCATATTCACGTGTGCGGGCCGCAGTATTGTCGATGCCAACGATTATTGTCGGGCGTACCGCGCCAGCGATTTCCAGCTTTAGAAGGTGCTGGTCAATTGCCCACGGCACGCCGCCGAATGCTTCGCTGGCATTAAACAAGCCCTGGCCATCCTGCATATAAAGCACGTCGTAGCGCTTGGGCCCGCTCTGGTAGTCAGGCGGTACCCAGACCACGACGCGGCGCGGCGTGACATTATGGGAAGGAAAGGACGCATACTGGTAAAACTGACCGGTGGCTGCGGTGACAATTAATGGCTGCAGTTCAGCACCAACACTCACCGTTATGCCGCAAAGCCAAACGCAAAGCACCAGCTGTAATATTATTGGGCCGAAAACGCCGCACCGGGCAACGTGTAAAAGCCCGCCGCAGTGGCTCGCGTTGACGGGCTTGGGGGTAGCTTTCATATTGCTCCGCATCATGAATCCCCGCGCCAAGTACCTGGCTCGTCAGTCACGGCGGGCGACTGTGCTAAATCCCAATACGGGATTGGGCCTGGTTGCACAACAACACCCCTGGTCCGAAATGCCGACATGTTGCGGGGAACTGTTGCAGCGCGGCCCAGCAATCCTGAATTGAACTCGGCGCGAATTAATTAGCCTTAATATTATGGGACTGCCAAAAGGTCGGTGCATGATATTTGCGCACCACTTGGCCTCATAGTGAATGCAGCGGAGGAGCGACTCCCGATGAACCAGAAACTGTCCATTGACCGATTCGCGGCCGGCGGGCTGTTGGTGGCGCTCGCTTCCATCGGCTTTGCCGGTGAAAGTGCAGCGGTGCCAGTCACTTTAAGTCCGCGATTGCAATCAACCCTGCAGGACATCTACGGCGCAGAGGAAGGACCGAAATTGCGCAATTACGTCGGCGATGCGATTGGCAAAGCGCTCAATCGTGCCAACGGGGGCTGTAAATTGAATCTCGAAGTAGTGATTGACGATGCCATGCCCAGCCACCCTACCCCGAAACAGCAGTCCGCCGCGGTCGACCCCGTACGCTCACGTTCGCTGGGCGGCGCAGCCTTGACAGGACGAATTTTTAGCAGTTCCGGTCAGGAGCTGGCTACAGTGAATTACAAGAATTATCCGCCGGACTTCACTTGGATGTCCCGTGCGTTCGATCCCTGGGCTGATGCGCATGTCGCCATGGACGTGTTTTCGGATCAGCTGGTGTCAGCCTGCCGCAAACATACGCCAGCCCGATCGGCTGCGCCGTAATCTGCATTGCGTGCTGGGAATCGGAGCTCTCGCGCGATGCCACATTGGTTTTGACTCCATGCTTCGTAGCGCGGAGCGTCATCGCACAACCAGGCGCGCGGATCAATTCGAGGGCATGCACTCGTCAGTGACCTTGGGGCCGCCCGATGCCTGCTGCGCCCTGCACCGTGCCGAGATGAGGGCTTCATCACGCAGCTGTTGGTCCTTAATGCGCGCGCGCTCCGCAACCCACTTCTGGGCGTTGTCGAGGTCCATCTGCAATCCGGGCGCATCGGCCGGACGCTGGAGCGTTGCCTGGCGATCGGACCATGCCGGCAAGATAGTGAAGTAAGAGGTCTTGGCGCCACTTGGCCATATAGCGGTGACGTCCGGGGTAGTGATTTGGGTCGACTCGCCGACGCTCTGATACGTCCGGGTCACGGGTGCGACGCCAAGCGACTTGCCCCCTTCGAATATTTCCGCCCCGTCGGGCACTGAAAGGTAGGTTAATTTTGCCTGGCGGGGTCCGGAGGCACATCCACACATGGCGACCAGGACAATTAGTGCCGTTACCGCAAAAAAATGGTTCGTTCGCATAGTTGCTCCGGTTAGCTGCGGTTTCGCGCAATGGGTGCGGCGGCGCAGTGATCAGCAATAAACTTAGCGTGCGAGGGCATGACCTCCGTGCATGCAGCGATCACTCCGTCGATCTCCTCCAAGTAGGTCTGAATTTCCTCCTCCGTCAGCAGGTCTGTCAAGGGGTGGTAGGAGCCGGGTCGAATCCGCTGCCCATGCATTACCTGCAGCCAGCTGACCTTGGCGAACAGCTCGTTACCCTCGCGGAACACGCGGCCATGGGTCCTGAACAAATCCATGCGGTGCTGCAGCCCTGGCGGAACCTCCATCGTCCGGCAGTAATTCCAAAACGACGTGTCAGTGCGCTCGGTCGCCTTGTAGTGCAATATAATGAAGTCGCGAACCCAGTCATATTCCTTCTTCATCACGCGGTTGTATTGGTCCCGATCCGCCGCGTCGAAGCCCGAAGCCGGAAAAAACGTCAGTAGGTGGGCGATGCCCATCTGCACTAGGTGAATACTTGTCGACTCCAGCGGCTCCAGGAATCCGCTTGAGAGCCCGAGGGCCACGACGTTTTTATTCCAGGCCAGTTTTCGCCGCCCGGTCACGAACCTGATCGGGCGCGGATCGGCCAGCGGTTCGCCGTCTAGATTACCGAGCAGCACGGCGGTTGCCTCGTCCTCGCTAAGATATTTGCTCGAGAAGACATAGCCATTGCCGATTCGGTGCTGCAGCGGAATGCGCCACTGCCAGCCAGCCTGCCGCGCCGTCGACCGCGTGTATGGATGAAAAACGGTACTTGAAGCGCACGGCACGGCAATTGCCCGGTCACAGGGCAACCAGTGTGACCAGTCGTCAAAGCCGGATTTCAAGGCGCCTTCGATCAGCATTGCCCGGAAGCCGGAGCAGTCAATGAAGAGGTCGCCCAATACTGCCTGCCCGGACTGCAGCGTCACGGAAGCCACATGGCCATCGGGTTCGCGCAGCGCGACATCAACGATCCGCCCTTCGACGCGCTGCACGCCACGTGATTCGGCGTATTTGCGCAAGTAACGGGCGTACAGCGAGGCATCGAAATGAAATGCATAGGCGATCTGCGAGAGCGGCGATTTGGGCATATCCATGCGCGGGCGCATGAACTTGTCCTGCAGACAGGCGGCCGTGTTAATTGAATAGTGTTCCAGCTCCTTGGCTTTGCCGGCCAAGTACTGCTTCAGCCAGTACTGGTAGAAATCGACCGTCCAGTTATCCTGGCCGATGACGCCAAAACCGTGAATGTAACGATCGCCCAGGCGCGCCCAATTCACGAATTCAATGCCGAGCTTGAAGGAGGCTTGCGTCTGACGCACGAAATCGTTCTCGTCGAACTCAAGCATGCGGTTAAAAAGCGAAATCATCGGGATTGTCGCTTCGCCGACGCCAACGGTGCCGATCTCATCGGACTCGACCAGCTTGATGCTGTAGCGGCCTTTGAGCACCTTGGCCAGCGCCGCCGCCGCCATCCACCCTGACGTGCCGCCACCGACGATCACAACATCGAGAGTTCCGTTGGCCTGCATGTCAGCTCTTCCGGCGGTCGCCGGAGTGGGTATCAGGGCATCTCTAGCTCAACGATTGAGCGGACTCATGATACAAAAAAACCCTTGCCGCGTGGTCCGCGGCAAGGGTTGATTGGCCTTTACGCCGGGTTATTGCTGAAACTTGTAGTCCACCCGGAAGTAGTAAGTCGCGCCCGTCTTGTCGACCGTATTGCCAGTGGGGCTCGTCTGCTCGTAAACAGGCTTGTTCAGGTTGTTGCCTTCAAAGCGCAATCCCAGGCCCTTCGCCGGGCCTGAGAGGAACGTGTAGCCCACCTGCGCCGATGTCCACGTCTGAGGCAGGATCGTGAACAGCTCCGGATAGCCGCCGATTGCGACATTGCCTACGCTGCCAATGTACGAGGAGCGATGGTTGTCAGCGAAAAAGGCGCTGAAGCCCCAACGCTCGAAATAGACGATATATTTGTCATTGATATGCGACAGGCCCGGCAACGGAATCGTGCTGTTCTTAATGGCCTGCTGATCCGACGCGATATTTTCAGTATTCGGTATTTTTACCGAACTGAGTGTTGAGGCGTAGTTGGCCGACACGCCGAACCCTTCGAGCCACGAGGTCAGCATGTCAAAGGGGAAGGACACTGCGAACTCGACGCCGCGCAGATTGCCCCCCTGCCCGTTGACCGTGATCGTGTTCGTGCCCATGTAGTTACCCGGGTTGATCGTGTTAACGATCCCGAGTTGGTTCGCGATCTGCGTAAAATCGTAGTTGCCGTAGTAGGTCGTCTGGCTGATGTAGGTCTGCAGGTACTTGTAAAAGACTGCGGCGCTCAGGTAACCCCGATTGCCGAAATACTTCTCGTACGAAAGATCAACGGCATCGGCCTTGAAGGGCTTGAGCATCGGGTTGCCCGCTGAACCCACGATCGTCCCGTAGGTCGCGTCACCTACAGTTGTGTCCAGGCTCGCGGTCAGGTTGTTGCGCATCTGATCCATCTCAGGCCGCGCAATTTCAATTGCACTCGCGAAGCGCAACAGGTTGCCCTTGCCAAAGTCCCCGGTCAAGTTAATTGACGGCAGGAAATCGTTGTAGGACACGCCCTTTTCGCTCAGCGTGACGGCCGGATTAGTCAGCGTCACATTGGTGCTGTCGTTGGCGACATAGCCCTGGGAGGACTGCTGCGTATGGACAAATTGCCCGCCGACGTTGCCGCGCACCGGCAGCCAGCCCAAATGCGTGTCGATGTCCAGTTTTCCATACAACGTCGAGACGTCCTCGTGGACAGTCCAGGTCTTAGCCAGGATGTCAGAGTTGTACTTTGGCAGTACCACTGCACCAGGGAACAGGCCCGCCTGCGGGTCAAACTGCAACAGATCCAGGCCCGTGCCGCCGACGTTGGTGGCAATGTAGCTGTTCGGTGGGTAGGCGATCGGGGCATAGGGATTGGCACCCGAGTTGATGATGACGCCTTCGTCCGTCAGGAACTGTTTGCTGCGGTCGGTGTAATTGGCGCCAAACTGCAGCGTGCTGAACATGCTTCGCAGCCCGTCGCCTTGACCAAACTTGTAGCTGAAATCAAGCCGAACGGCATTGAGTTGATCAAGTATGTCCGGGCCCTTGTCGTAGCCGTCCTGCGGCACGGTGTCGCCTGTATAGGGGCCGGACGTGAACGAAGTCCCGCTCCAGCCGTCCTTGTCCATGATTTGCAGACCTGTAGGACCGCCTGTCGTATAGATCGAGGGAGTGCCGAACGATAAGTGCGGTACCGGGGACCCGCCGTTAGTAAAGCTCAGCGTGTCCGCCACAGAAGTCTGGGCGTAGACCTCGATGTCTTTCTGGACCGACTCGGCCGAATTATGGTTGATGTCCAGCGTCCCGGCCCATTGGTCATTGAAGTTCAGCGTGTTGCGCCAGCCAATCGACTTGAGCTCGTCGGCTTCGAAAATGTCTTCCGAACGGTCAACGAACGGGGTTTCAAGCACTCCGCTGCTGCCGGGGCCGCCGCCGGCCGGCGACGGGTTCATATAGAAGGTGCCCGATGTGACCGTAGTCCCGTTCACGACGCCGTTGTAAACGGCACTGCCATTCGTGCCGTCATCAGCCGTGTTCTTCTTGGTGCCAGTAAAAATCCTGGCCTGGTAATAATCGACTTCACTAGTAAATGAATCGGTCGGTTTGAATTCGAGGATCGCGACGCCGCCATTTCGCCGATCAGCCACGACGTCCGTCTCGAAATCCAAGCCGCCGCCGAATGGGATGCTAAAGTTGCCGAGCGAGGTGCCGGGATTGGCGGCCGATGGGCCGGAAAACACTGCGCAGTTACAACCCCAGCTGCCGTCGTCAAAGGTGTTGCTGTCGCTGTCGGAGTGCACGAAACCCAGTGCAATACCGATCTTGCGGTCCGCGAATTGGTCGATAAACGACAGCGAATAGCGCTTGCCCTTACCTTCGGTGAGGCCGGGAACGCCCACGTTGTTGCGGGTCAGCTGGTAATTTGCCGCAGCCACCAAGCCGTTGTAAGCCAGCGGGTCGACCAGGCGGTTGTCAATCGTGCCAGCGAGGCCGGCCGTCATCAGCGCTGCATCGCCGGACTTATAGACCGTGGCGGACGCAATCAGCTCGGCCGGATACACGCTCAGATCTGGGGCGCGACTGGAAGCGGTGCTGGTCTGTTCGCGACCGTTCAGTAAGTAACCGTTGAAATCCGGACCCAAGCCACGAATGCTGATCGTGGTGGCGTTACCGTATTGGTCCCGCTGCGTGGTGACGCCTGGCAGGCGCGCGAGGGACTCTGCAATCGTTGTGTCGGGAAGCTTGCCGATGTCTTCGGCCGAGATCGACTCGACGATATCCTGGGACACCTGCTTGGTGGTGATGGCGCTTTCAATGGCCGCCCGGATACCGGAAACCACGACCTCTTCGACCGCCGGCTCGCCCGGCTCTGCCGCATTCGCCGAACTTGTAGCCGGCGGCGGTGTAGTCGCTGTCTGGGCGGTCGAGACGCCCGAAGCGAGCAGGAAAATAGCGCAACCAGTAGCGGTAGAGCTCACCATGAATGCCTGCCGGTTCAGTGCCAGCAGTTTCAGGTCGGTTGTCGGCTGTTTCATCTAAAGTCACTCCCTGTGAGCAAAGAGGTGCAGGCGCACGACGGCGCGTAGGAATTTAAGACCTGGCTAGGTAGCCCCCGAAGACACTGTTCTACAATCGTTTTCCCGGATTCTAACGGGATGCATTTAGATGCCAATGGTATGCATACGTATTCATGCAGTACAGCCGGAACTATTTGCCGTAGGCCCTAAATTCCCATGCCCCCAGGCTCAGCGCCGGTAGCGCGTTGGCGGGCCCTCGTTTCCCGGCCGTCTGCGGATCGCGGGGGGTAATGTCTGAATAAGCCCCGTCGCTGCCCCAAACGCGCCCCATAAATGGGCGATCGGAGAGGTTAATGGCTACCAAAACGGTTTCATGGGCGTCGACACGAAGGAATGTAAGCACCCGGGACTCGTCAGTGTTGCTCAGCCACAACACTTTCCCGGCGGTCAGCGCCGGATGAGCCCTTCTGAAGGCAATCAGCCGCTGGTAGTAGCCTGAAATCGGCGACTGCTGGCCTGGCCCGGGCCAGTTGATGGGTAATTTCTCGAAGAGTTCTGGTGCACCAGATTCATTCTTGTCGCCAACTTCCATGCCGTTATAGAGCATCGGTACACCGTCGAGCGTAAACATGAGGGCCGAAGCTGCCAAGGCAGCCGGTTCCCCAAATTGAACAATGGCGCGTCGCTGGTCATGGTTGTCGGAAAATCGCATCCGCAGCGCACCCTGCGGATAACGCCGTGCCGCCTTAGACCAGGCCACGCGCACTGCCGAAGCCGGCTGCCGGGTCAGAATCACGGTCTCTACGGTGTGCAGCATCGACCACGCATAGTCGATATCAAATGCCTTGAGGAGCAGCTCCGGACGTTCGGCTTCGGCCAGCATGACTACATCGGGTTTGACCTGGGTAATTGCCGCTCGGGCGGACTCCCAGAATGACGTAGGCACGTAATCGGCGGCATCGCAGCGAAAGCCGTCCAAATCAAAATCCCTGATCCAGTACACGAGCATGTCGGTCATGTATTGGCGCAGTGCCGGGTTGTCGTAATTCAATTTGGCCACATCGAGCCAATCCCACTGACCCGGCAAAATCTTGCCGTCCGGCCCGTGCTTGTAATATTCGGGATTTTGCATCATCACCGAATCCCACGAAGTGTGATTCGCGACGATGTCGATAATCACTTTCATGCGATGTTTATGCGCTTCGGTCACCAAATGATGCAGATCTTCGGCATTGCCGTAGTCGGGATTGATTGCGTAGTAGTCCCGGACTGCGTAAGGCGAACCCAAAGTTCCTTTCTTCTCGCGCTCGCCGAGCGGATGAATAGGCATCAACCACAATATGTTGACGCCAAGCTGCTGCAAGCGGTCGAGCTGCTGCGTGACCCCCGCCAGACCGCCGGTGCTCGAGAAATCGCGCGGGAAAATTTCATAAATGACGCCATCTTTGACCCAGTTTGGCGAGACGTGCGCCACCAGCACTGAATCATCAGCAGCTCGGGCGCTTCCTGCGGGCGCCGTGGTCGCGCCAAGTTGCAGCACCGCCAGCAGCAGGCCCAAAACCACCAAAGATTTTTTAGTCAGCACGATTTATCAACCCCATCGCCACGGCCAGGATTTATTGATTTGATGTCCTGTGGCGCCAGCGCGAGATCATAACGACCAGCGGCCGGTTGTGCATCAACTCGTGGGTGCCCGAGTCAGCCATTAACCCCTCAAGGCATTTCATGCGAAGGCGCCGCTTTGGCGCACGGGCAACATGTAGCATGAAGCTAGATGACCGGTAGCGCCTCATTAGTTGCTCGGGATATAGGCGGCTTATGGTGCCGGTGCGGCAGGAGCCAGTCGGCAGGGAACTACGAGTGTGGTCCGGCATCTGATAATTTGATGTTCACAGCGCAAGAAACGCCGAGGATTTAACTATGAAATCATCTTCAGGCTCCGTCCTTGCAATTACATTCACGCTTGGGCTGGCGCTCGCCGCACCTGTGATAGCAAGTGATGGAGTTACCGTACCGGTCAAGCTCAGCCCGAAGCTCGAAGCATTGTTGCGCGACAAGTTCGGGGCTGATGAAGGTCCGTTGCTGGAATCATACGTAGCGGATTCGCTTTCCAAGGCCCAGCGACATGCCGATACCGGCTGCAAATACGCGCTTGAAGTCACAATTGTGGATGCGCTGCCCACTCACCCGACCCGCAAGCAGCAGGCTGACAATCCGGCGGTTGACC